>JAQUUX010000084.1 GCA_028693705.1 Lachnospiraceae bacterium
ATTTGTGGTAGAATTAAGCATAAGGAGTCCTCTCTTTTTTTGTTTAGTTGGTTTTTGTTTCGTCACTTTAATTATACCAAACAAAGAGTCTGGATTCCTTATATTTTGGGCATTTTTTGAAAGTTGTCTATTGTAAAGCTGATAAAATTCGCAGTTGTGGATAAAACTGCGGAAACTCAAGTTATCAAAATATTGTTCGATGCAAAATAATGTAGTAAAAAGAAAGATAAGGCAACAAATCGGCAGGAGCAAAGGCAAATGAGTATGAAGGAAAAGAAAGAATCTGTTCTAATTGTTGATGACCAGAAAATAAATTGTGAAATATTGAGAAGTATATTGGAGGAAACGTACCAGATTACAGAAAGTTATTCCGGTGAAGAAGCATTGACTCTGCTACGAGACCCAAAACAACAATTCTCAGTTATTTTGCTGGATATTGTCATGCCCGGAATGGATGGATTTGATGTACTGAAGATTTTGAGAAATGATACCAGACTTTCCAAAATTCCTGTTGTTATTGAAACAGAGAGTACGGAGGATGTTTTTGAAGAAAATGCTCTGAAATATGGTGCCATGGATTATGTGACGAAGCCGTTTAGACCGGAAACTATTAAAGTAAGGGTCGCCAATGTAATTCGTACCAGACATATGTTAGAACAGATATCTCAATTAGATTCTGATGAACTGACAGGGCTTATGAGCCTGAATAATTTTTATTATGAAGGTGCCCGGTGGATTGCAGAAAATCCGGATATGGAATTTGATCTGGTGGCAGAAGATATTGCTCATTTTAGTGTAATCAATGATTCTAAAGGCGTGGATGGTGCAAATGCCATCTTAAAAGCGCTGGCAGATCGTGCAAAGCAGGCACAGGGACAGGTTAAATTCCTATGCTCTAGAGTATATGCTGACCGATTTGTTTTTCTATTTCAGAGACGGGACGGCTATTTAGACAGATTGATGATGGCAGCCAATGAACTGGCTGAAGAATTTTCTGATCGTGTTAATATACAGTTTAAATTTGGGGTGTATGAAATAACAGATAAGACCCAGCGTTTGCCGGAAATGTGCGGAAGGGCTTTTTCTGCCATCGGATCTATCCGTGGGCAATATGGTACAGCATCTGTTTTTTATGATGAGAAGCTGCATGATCAGATTGTAATGGAAGAACGTATTAATGATGAAATGGTTTCTGCTTTGGAAAATAAGCAGTTTGAAGTATATTTACAGCCAAAATATGACTTGTTTACCAATTCCATTGCTGGAGCAGAGGCATTGATTCGCTGGATACATCCCACAGAGGGCATGATTTCACCAGGTGTATTTATTCCTATTTTTGAAAAGAATGGTTTCATCGTAGATGTGGATCATTATGTTTGGGAGCAGACAGCGGCCATTATTTCAAAATGGTATAAGGCCGGGGAGAAGACAAACCCTGTATCCGTCAATGTATCCAGAATCGATATTGAAAATTCAGATATTGTGAAAGTCCTGACAAATATTGTGGATAAATACGATCTGGAACCTGAACTTCTGCATCTTGAGATCACAGAATCTGCTTATGTACAGGATTCAAACCGTATTATTGAAGTTGTGAGAAACTTAAAAGATAAAGGCTTTATCATAGAGATGGATGATTTCGGAAGCGGATATTCTTCACTTAATATGCTGGCAAAACTTCCTATTGACATCTTAAAACTGGATATGAAGTTTATTCAGGCGATAGAAAATTCAACCAATGCCAAAACCATTATTGAATATACAATCGGACTGGCAAAATGGATGAATCTGCCGGTGGTGGCAGAAGGTGTTGAAACAGAAGAACAGCTGGAGCTGTTACGCAAATTTGAGTGTAATTATGTACAGGGCTTTATTTTTGCAAAACCAATGTCCGTACCGGATTTTGAAAAACAGCTACAGACTGTAAACAGAGACGATACATTAGCCTGCATAAAAGATAAAGAATTGTATTTTTATGATAATCATAAGAAATATACCATGATGCTGGTGGAGGATCTTCAGCTGAACAGATCCATAATCCGCAGTTATTTTGAAGAGAATTTCTCGATTGTTGAGGCGCCTAATGGAAGAATAGCACTGGATTAACTTCGCCAGGCAGCCGGTAAAATAGACATTATTTTACTGGATATTTATATGCCGGAAATGGATGGGTTTGAGGTCTTGAAAAACCTGAAAAACGATTCGAATTTACAGAAGATTCCGGTTTTGGTCATTTCTTCCCGTATCAGCCAGGGAGAGAAAGAAAAGGCAAGAGCTATGGGAGCAGATGCTTTTCTGGCAAAGCCTTTTACATCAGAAGGCATTATCAGCAAGGTTCGAAATCTTTTGCGCGCCAACAATATACTGCAGGAGGCTACCATATGGGACCTGAATGATATTATGCATAATCCGTGGCTTAAGAAAAATTATGATATGACTTATCTGATTCATGAGGAGAACGGACAGCTTTGTGATGTACAGGGAGAAAAGATTGTGGATCTGAAGCAGGATTATAAAGATCTGGATGAACCGGAGTTGGAGATTGTTTATCAGAAGTTTTCAAAGAGTGAAGAGTATCATGAAACACTGATTGACGATTCGGGCAGAATCTGGGATTTGCAGAAAATGGAATTGGGAGATCAGAGCTATGTGCTGTGTTTTCGTAAGGATATTTCAACAGCAACATATCTTGCAAAAACAAAAAACGATTTATAGAAATAACAGGAGAGAAAAATCATGAGTGAATTATTGGACAAATTAGAAGATATGGGTGCAGAAGTGGAAGACACTGTAGACCGTTTGATGGGGGATGAGGAATTATATTTGGAGTATCTGGAAAAATTTCCGGAAAATCAGAATATTCTTGAACTTCGTAAAGCTGTAGATGCGGGAGACAGTGAAACCGCCATGAAGGAAGTTCATTCTTTAAAAGGTGTTGCTTTGAATCTTGGCTTGCTTCCATTAGTAGATGTATGTATGGATATGCTTCTGGATTTCAGTGCCGGTAAGACGGAAGAAGCCATGGTACAGATTGATAGCGTTGAGGCAGCATTTAAAGAATGGGTAGAAGCAATTCGAGAGAATTAATGATTACTGACAAAAGGCGGAATATGAATGCAGAAGAGAAATAATATTATTTTTGATATTGGAGATGTCCTGTTGGAATATCGTTGGAAAGATATGCTCATGGAGCATGGATTGTCTGAAGAACAGGCAAAACATACCGGCGGTATAATGTTTAATTCGCCTTTATGGAAGGAACTGGATCTGGGCACCATGCAGCAGGATGAGGTAATCGAAGCCTTCGGCAGAACCTGCCCGGGTGAAGCAGAGGATATTGCATGGTTTTTGCATCATGGTGAAAATATGATGGTGCCACGTCCTGAGATCTGGAAACTGATGCGTCGTTTAAAAGAGGAAAAAGGTTACGGTATCTATCTTTTATCAAACTATTCAGAAAAACTTTTGAACAAACATCTGGCAGGAGTGGACTTCCTGGATATTGTAGACGGTGGAATTATTTCGTTTCAGGTAAAATTGGCAAAGCCTGATGCACGAATATATAAAACGCTATTGGAACGGTATCATCTGGATCCGGAGAGCTGTTATTTCTTTGATGATAGACCGGAGAATACAGAAGCTGCCAGAAAATTTGGAATTGATGCTGTAACTGTAATCTCGAGACAATTTTTAGAGCAGGAATTAATGAAATTGTTATAGGATACGAAATTGATAATAAAATAAAAAAAATCAAAAGTATTTGATAGACGTTCTCAATAAGCGTGCTATAATTTAGTTAGCATGAACAAAAAGGAGCGTCTATTTTTATGACATTAGATAAATTAGGTATCGGAATGGATGCCATAATAGAAACGGTTGGCGGAAACGGAACACTCCGTCATCATTTTCTGGATATGGGATTAACACCGGGAACAGAACTGACTTTGATAAAGGTGGCACCAATGGGTGATCCTATTGAGGTGCGAATCAGAGGCTATGAACTGACACTCCGGTTAGAGGATGCTGCGCAGATTAAAGTAAGGGATATTCATACCTGTGACAGTGTAGCAAAAGAAGAAAAGAGATACCGTTCGATACCTCATCCCGGAGTGGGGGAAATGGGTATCTATCATGTACATCAAAAAGGTGAGGAAATACATGAGGGTGAGCCATTGACTTTTGCACTGGCCGGTAACCAGAATTGTGGTAAAACAACACTTTTCAATCAGCTGACAGGTGCAAATCAGCATGTGGGTAATTTTCCCGGTGTGACTGTGGATAGGAAGGATGGAGAAATTCGAAACCATATGGAAGCAACCGTGACGGATCTTCCGGGCGTGTATTCTTTATCTCCATATACGAATGAAGAAATTGTAACCAGAGATTTTCTGTTAAAGAGCAGACCCAGGGGTATTATTAATATAGTAGATGCTACCAATATTGAACGAAATTTATACCTTACCATGCAGTTGATCGAATTGAATATCCCTATGGTTCTGGCTTTGAATATGATGGATGAGGTCAGGGAAAACGGCGGTACCATTATGATCAATCAATTGGAAGATCTGTTGGGAATACCGGTTGTACCTATTTCTGCTTCCAAAAATGAAGGTATTGATGAATTGATTGATCATGCCATTCATGTAGCTCGCTATAGAGAACGTCCCGGCAGAATGGATTTTTGTGATGCGGAAGGTGATGAAGCAGAAAGTGCTGTTCATCGCTGCATTCATGCTATTATCCATTTGATTGAGGATCATGCCGGAAGAATCGGTATGCCCAGAAGATTTGCAGCAACCAAGCTGGTCGAAGGGGATGAACAGATTTTAGATGCTCTTGATCTGGATCAAAATGAAAAGGATATGTTAGAGCATATCATTGTACAGATGGAAGAGGAAAGCGGAAAAGACAGAGAAGCTGCTTTGGCTGATATGCGGTATCGCTTTATTGAAGGGGTATGCGACGCTACTGTTGTCAGACCCTTTGAAAGCAAGGCACATGCCAGAAGCGTACGGGCTGATAAGATTTTAACAGGAAAATATACAGCCATTCCAACTTTTATCGTGATTATGGGGCTGATATTCTGGCTGACGTTTGGTGTGATCGGCGCATTTTTATCAGATATGCTTACGGTTGGTATTGATTGGTTTACCGGTCTTTGCGATCGGGCACTGACCGCTTACGGTATCAATAGCGTAGTGCACTCCATGGTGATTGACGGCGTTTTCGCAGGAGTTGGTTCGGTATTAAGCTTTTTACCGGTTATTGTGACTTTGTTTTTCTTCTTATCAATATTGGAAGATAGCGGATATATGGCAAGAATTGCTTTTGTTATGGATAAATTATTACGAAAGATCGGTTTATCAGGAAGAAGCTTTGTCCCTATGCTGATTGGATTTGGATGTTCTGTTCCGGCGATTATGGCTACTAGAACGCTTTCCAGCGACAGGGATCGCCGGATGACGATTTTACTTACTCCATTTATGAGCTGCTCAGCCAAGCTTCCGATTTATGCGTTATTTACGATGGCATTTTTCCCACATTACAGAGCACTGGTTATGATTGCACTGTATTTGATAGGAATCGTGGTAGGCGTACTGGTCATGCTGTTGTTGAAAAATTCCCTGTTTCAGGGACAACCGGTTCCGTTTGTTATGGAACTTCCAAATTATAGAATGCCAAGTCCTAAGAGCGTAGTGCAGTTGATCTGGGAGAAGGCAAAGGATTTTATCACAAAGGCTTTTACAATTATCTTTCTGGCGTCTCTGGTAATCTGGTTTTTACAGACATTTGATGCCAGACTTAATGTGGTAACAGACTCTGCTCAAAGCTTACTGGCTTTATTGGGAAGCATCGTAGCGCCTGTATTCAGACCGTTGGGCTTTGATGACTGGAGAATATCCACAGCACTGATTACCGGCTTTACGGCAAAGGAAAGTGTTGTGAGCACTCTGACTGTATTACTGGGCGGATCTACAGAAATGGTTCGCGAACTGTTTACTCCATTTACGGCATTTGTATTTTTGATCTTTACATTACTGTATACACCATGTGTGGCAGCAATTGCGGCGGTGAAGAGGGAAATGGGCAAAGGCTGGGTTTCCTATGCAGTTGTTCTGTGGCAGTGTGGAATCGCCTGGCTGATTGCGTTTCTGGTACATATGGCAGGCATGTTATTGGGACTGGTATAGTAAGGAATGAAAAATATGCGATATCGTTATGGGTCAGAATGGAGTGAAGGCAAATGAATATGGCGAGTATTTTAATCATATTGATTGTAGTGATATGTATTTTCCTGGCAATTCGTTATATGAAAAAGCATAAAGGCTGTGCCGGTGGCTGCAGCGGTTGTAATGCAGAAAATTGTAAAATGCGAATCCTTAAATAATTATGAAGTCGCTAGACAGTTTTGGTGTAATGTAATAAAATACTTGTGGATTTAGTAAAATTCAGAAAGTTTATGGGTATTATTATGAAATGTAAAAATTGTGGAGCAGAGCTACTTGAAACGGATCGTTTTTGTGTTCATTGCGGGGCTCTTGTAGAAAGTAGAATTAAAACTTGTGCTTTTTGTGGTGCAGAACTCAGGGAAGAAGAAAAGTTCTGCCATCGCTGTGGTGCTGAGGTTCCTGTGAGGATGGCTATGAACAATATTCAGGATACAGGTAGTATCCATAGTCCTATTAATTCTATGGATACCACAGAAATAAATATTTTATCAGATGCTGTTATTGCGGCAACACAGGCACAGATTGGCGGTACAAAGTCTGTAATGAAAAAGAAGGCTGTTAAAAAGCCGGAAGAAGATTTTTTGAAAGATGATTTTCCAGAAGATGATTTCCCGGAAGGTGATATCCCGGGAAAAGCTATTGACCCTGACGAAGAGTATGATGAGGATTTTGATGACTTTGATGATGATGACGATGATGATGGCATCATGGGAAAGCTCATGAAGTTCATTACCGTGATTATTGTTTTGCTGGTTGCTGCTGTAGCTATTGTGTTTGGTATGAAACAAGGCATTATTCCCACTAATTTCTATCACCAGAACGAGGAAACGCAGCAGACCGATGAGACATCAGTAACAGGAAGCGCTGATGAAGCATTGGGCGATGCACTGGGGACAGTCAGAATCGTTAAAAATGTTAACGTTAGAGATGGTGCCAGCACCAATGGGACAAATGTTCTTGGTACAGTTTTAGCAGGAGAAGAATATCCATATTATAAGGTGGAGAGTGAGAAATGGTATTATATTGATGCCGGAGATGGCCTGAAGGGCTATGTATTTAGGGATTATATTGCTGTAAATGAAAAATAGATATTATAAAGATAAAGGAAAAGGCTGTTACACTGTATGGGAGTAGCAGCTTTTTTCAAAAAAACAGAGTAAGAGGATGACTTTCATGGAAGAAAAAAACACCTATGAAGATCTGACCGTTGGAAACTACCATTTTACAACAAAAGAAGATGCGGAATTGGCGGCTTTAGAGGAACGGAAAACTACATATCTCCATACACATATGGATTATACAAATCCGCAAACTGTGTTAAAGGTATATCAAAAAGCAATAGAGGACCGCTTCTTTAAAACACCGGTTGGATTTGATTTTCTGGCAGGTCTGCGCAAATTTTTGGTACAGAAATTACCGGGAAAGGATATTCCGGCGATTCCCATGTACGTGAAATATACCCAAAAATTAAGAGCACAGACAAAACCTGCAAGGGAAAGAGTAATCAGGGAAGAACAGAAGCAAAAGAGAATGGATCGGTTTCATATGTCTTTACTTTGTAATATCGCACTTGTGATACTGGTCATTGCAATGTTTGCAATCACGGTTTCCAGTCCGAGTCCGAATATATTAAATTACGAAAAGGCCATTGTAAATAAATACGCCGCATGGGAGGAAGAACTGACAGAAAGAGAAGACGAAGTGCGGGAAAAGGAACGCGCATTGGATCTGGACATAGAACAATAATCATTTCGTCACAAAATTTACATATTTATCTGGTATGTTGATACATATTAATGTAAGAAACAATATGCAGGTTGTATTTGTAAAAGAGGAGACAAAAACGTGGACAAGCTGAAAGTATTAGTAGTAGATGATGAAGCAAGAATGCGGAAGCTGGTAAAGGATTTTCTGGTAAAGAGTAATTTTGAGGTGGTAGAAGCAGAAGATGGCGAACAGGCTGTTGATATTTTCTTTGAACAAAAAGACATTGCACTTATCGTTCTGGATGTTATGATGCCTAAAATGGATGGCTGGCAGGTCTGCAGGGAAATCAGACAGTATTCCAAGACACCTATTATCATGCTGACGGCAAAGTCTGATGAACGGGATGAGCTGCAGGGTTTTGATCTGGGGGTTGATGAATACATATCCAAGCCATTTAGTCCCAAAATACTGGTTGCACGTGTAGAAGCTATTATCAGACGTACAGCTCCTGAAACAGACGATTCTTTATTACAGGCCGGCGGGATTGTGATAAATAAAGCTGCGCACTTGGTAACAATTGACGGTAAGACAATTGACCTGAGTTATAAGGAATTTGAATTACTCACATATTTTATGGAAAATAACGGAATCGCTCTTTCCAGAGAAAAAATATTGAACAATGTCTGGAACTATGATTATTTCGGTGATGCCAGAACAATTGATACGCATGTGAAAAAATTGCGAAACAAAATGGGTGAAAAAGGTGATCTGATTAAGACAATCTGGGGCATGGGTTATAAGTTTGAACCAGAGGACTCAAACTTATAACCCAAATACGCATATCACTTTCACGTATCGCATATGGAAAAGATAAAAATTGTCAAAAGAAATATAATGTTCTATAATTTAGATAATAATAGTAATGGTCATATACGATGAAGTAAAAACCTTGAGGTATTTGCGTATGGATGGAAAGACTACAGTTCTAATAGCCGATGGAGAGAAGAACGACCGTAAGCTTTTACGGGATATATTGGCAGATGATTACGATATTATAGAAGCATCTAACGGAAAGGAAGCTGTTGAATTTTTACAGGCTGAGAACAATTTTGCCGCAGTTATCCTGGAACTTACCATGCCGGTGATGGATGGCTACGATGTTTTGAAGAGTCGTATGCAGGATGAGGAAATGCGAAGCATTCCTTTTTTGGTAGTGACTCATAATAAAGAAGAAATTTTTGAAGTCAATGCGCTAAAACTTGGTGCGGATGATTTTATCAGAAAACCGTTTAAAAAGGAAATCCTGCAGATCAGATTGGCAAACTTGCTGGAAAAGGAGTCTTTACAGCCTAGATCAGAGAAGCTTGATGAGCTTACGGGTTTTCTGCGCAGAAACAGCTTTTATCATGCCATGAGAACTGAACTGGCAGAACATCCTAAGGATAAATTTGATGTATTGGCTATGGATGTTGTGCATTTTAGTCTGATAAATGACACGTATGGTACAGAGGAAGGGGACAAGCTCCTGGTATATCTGTCCGGCGTAATAAAAAAACATCTGCAGGATGATATTGTCTGTGGGGCTCGAATTTATGCAGATAAATTTTTATTTTTAGTAAAACGCAATATGGAATATACAGAAGTCTTAAAACGATTTTCGGAAAAACATTTTGCAAAGTATACTTTAGACAGCAAAATCCATATTAAATTCGGAATTTATGAAATCGCAGGCAGCAAAGCAGATGTGAGTGCAATGTGTGATAAAGCAATTGCGGCTATCTATATTGCAAAAGAGCATTTTAATATGGATTTTGCCTATTATAATGATTCTATGCATGAGCGACATAGGGTGGAACAGCAGATTGCGGACGAAATGGATGATGCGCTGCAGGCAGAACAGTTTGTAGTTTATTTTCAACCCAAATACGATATAGATCATGACTGTATTATTGGGGCTGAGGCACTGGTACGCTGGAAACATCCAAGTAAGGGATTGATTATGCCGGATGAATTTATCCCGCTATTTGAAAGAAATGGTTTTATTTCGGAGCTGGATTCTTATATCTGGGAGAAAACAGCAAAGCAGCTTTCTATCTGGCAGACTGAGGGAAAGCTTGTAGTACCGGTTTCTGTAAATGTATCCCGACAGGATATTAATGTTCTGGATGTGGAGGATAAATAATGCAGTATTATAAAAAAATATAAGCTCCGTCCTGAATTACTTCACCTTGAAATCACAGAATCCTCATATATTGAAAATCCTAAAAAACTGATTGGAATCGTAGAATCCTTGAAGAAAAAAGGATTTATCATAGAAATGGATGATTTTGGAAGCGGATATTCTTCTTTAAATATGTTAGGAAAGCTTCCTATTGATATTGTGAAAATGGACAAGGATTTCATACAGTCTCTTGATACAGACAGCAATGCACGTATGATTATGGAATATGTCATGGGTCTGGCAAAATGGATGAATTTGTCTGTTGTGGCAGAAGGTGTTGAGACGATAGAACAGGTTCATATGTTACAGCATATGGAGTGCCATTATGTGCAGGGATTTTATTATGCAAAACCTATGCCGGTAAAAGATTTTGAAAAGCTGCTAAAGACTGGAAGCATTGCACCTATGAAAGAGGTGGATGATAAAAAATGGCAGAAGGATCTGGTGGTTCGTGAAAACGAAGGTTCTAAAGCAATGCTGATCGTTGAGGATCCGGCTATGAACCGGGCGATTTTATGTGATATTTTCACAGATTCCTTTGCTATTTCTGAAGCCATTAATGGTATTTCCGGATTAGAGTTCTTAATTAATGGCGGTAACGCAGATATCATTATGCTGGACATTAATATGCCGGAAATGGATGGCTTTGAGATGCTGGCCAAATTAAAAGAAAATGACGACACAAAGAACATACCGGTTCTGATTACTTCGCAGATTGCGCATAAAGAAGAAGTGAAACTGAAAGAAATGGGGGCTTCCGGTTTTATTGCAAAGCCTTATACAAAGGATGCAATTGTAGAGAAAGTAGATGAAATATTAAATGCTGCTTCAGCTATGGGCTAAAGTGAATTGTATCGCTTAAAGTAGCGAACAGGAAGGGATATACTATGATAATTACAAAATATTCACTGATTGGAGCAATCCTGCAGTGTTATCCGGAATCAAAAGAGTGTTTTCAAAATATGGGGATGCAATGTGTATCCTGTCCGTCTTCCGGCAGGGAGACATTGGAGCAGGCATGCAGGGAGCACAGCCAGGATGTAGATGTATTGGTTGACTCGTTAAACCGCTTCGTGAATGGCTAGATACTGATGCACAATATTTCTGATTTGGGAAAACTGTACATTTGTTTCTGGAATAGAGGAGCGGAAAGACATAATTTTTTCCAAATAGCCTTGCTCGCTGGTGATTTGCAGGCTAATTGGAAAAACCAATTCGAAAACCAGAGATATGTGTCCCACAACACGATCAACAACGGTAGACTTTAAGGAGTGTTTGACAGCCTGTTTTTGCAGGAAACTGTCAAACACTTCTTTTGTAATTGGAGAAGCAATTAACTCTTTCCCGGATACGTTATAAATGACTTCTAACGGGAATTCCACGTTGACACGAAAAATATCGATTTTGTCTGCGTCACGGATAATATTGCAGAATAGAAGTGTTCTGTCATCAATTATATTAGCGGGGCGGTATGCACTATGTTCATGAATAGCGGTATAGATCAATTTGTCCTCAGAATGATCTTCCAGAAAATCATGAATGTGACCTTCATCAAATAATACCTGACACCCAAAGTGCGCATGATTGATTGACTTGCCATCTTCAAATGTACCGAATTGTCGCAACTGTTCAAAACGACCAATGTCATGGAGCAAGCCAATGATCCAGGCCAGATCCACATCTTCAGATGAAAGTTTCTGATTGCGTGCTATTTTTTCACAGAGAGTTGCAACACGCATGGTATGTTCTATTTTTAAACGGGTTTTATCATCCTTTATTTCATAAGAAGATACATAATTTTGAAAGGCCTGAAGAGCCTTAGGTCTGGAACAGGAAAACATAATCTACCTCAATTGTTAAAATTTTGTGTAGATTATAGCATTTTCGCCTGTAAAAGTAAAATTATGATATACTTGAGTTTCCGCAGATTTATCCACAAGCTCCTGATTTTATCAGCATTGTAATGAACAACTTTAAAAAAATGCCCAAAATATAAGGAATCTCATTCCTTTTTGATGTAAAATTAAGCTACCA
>JAQUUX010000085.1 GCA_028693705.1 Lachnospiraceae bacterium
ATAGTCTGGAAATCAATTTATGATACACTTTTACTTTTACCGCATATAATAGACCAAATAAATACGCAGGAGTTTTTTATGAAAAAAGCACTCCAAAAATATGCTGTCGTTTTTCTGACAGCATCATTTATTCTGGGTACCCTTTTAGTTTTTACAGGTTGTGGTGAAAAAGAAACGGCCTCATCAGGCGGAAAGGAAATTATCTTAAATGAAGTAGCTCACTCCATCTTCTATGCACCCATGTATGTTGCCATAGAAGAAGGTTATTTCGAAGATGCAGGACTTGATGTAACCCTTGTTACAGGCTATGGTGCCGATAAGACCATGACAGCTCTTTTGACCGGTGAAGCCGATATCGGCTTTATGGGACCCGAAACCACAATTTATACCTATCAGGGGGGAACCGAAGATTATGCAGTAAATTTTGCCCAGCTTACACAACGGGCGGGAAACTTTCTGGTATCCCGTTCCCCTTTGGAAAAATTTGACTATAACCAGTTAAATGGATGTACCGTTCTTGGTGGTCGTGCCGGTGGTATGCCTGAAATGGTATTTGAATACATTCTGCGTAAAAATGGTCTAGATCCGTCCAAAGATCTGATCATTGACCAGAGCATTGAATTTGGTTCCACAGCAGCGGCTTTTTCAGGTGGTCAGGGTGATTTTACGGTAGAATTCGAACCCTCTGCCACAGCTCTGGAGCAAAAGGGAGATGGCTATGTCATTACTTCCCTGGGTGAAGATTCCGGGTACGTTCCCTACACAGTATTCAGCGCCAGAAAGAGTTACCTGGAAGAACATCCTGACATCATTCAGGCTTTCACGGATGCATTACAGAAGGGAATGGACTATGTTGCAGCTCATTCGCCTTCTGAAATTGCCAAAGTCATCCAGCCGCAATTTGCCGAAACCGATCTGGAAACTCTTGTCTTGATTATAGAAAGATATCACAGTCAGGACACCTGGAAACAGAATCTTATCTTTGAAGAAGATGGTTTTGATTTGTTGCAGATGATATTGATGGATGGCGAAGTTATCTCTGAAGAATCCCCCTATGCAGATCTGGTCAATACTTCTTTTGCCCAAAACGCTGTCAAATAAAAAACTGCCCGTTTACAACACAAATTGTAAGCGGGCAGTTTTTTTACAAATTTCTTTTTATGAAGCCATAAATTCCTCTAAAATCGCGATCACATTATTATATTCCACCAACAGCGGTTCTACTCCTGCATGAATTTTGTCATATTCCCTGGCCTTACCGGCATTTTCCTGCTCTTTTGCCATTTCAGACAGCTTCATGGCACCAATTTGCCTGGCTGCATTTTTTAGTCCATAAACTTCAATGATGTAGCGATCATAATTCTCATTCTGTTCACATTCTCTAATCAGCGGGACCTTTTCTTTTCCTTCTTCCAGTGCGGTTTCCAGAACTTCACGATAAATATCCTCGTCATCGATACAAAGTTCCATAGCCGCCGCGATATCAAATCCTTTTAGCGCAAGTTCCTCTAGTGTCATATGTTTTCCTCACTTTCCCAGGATGTTTCTATTCCCGCTAGATCTTGTCCAGTTTTTTCTTCCTTGCCGGCTCCTTGGTACTCATATTATCTATCAGTTTTTCAATTAAAAGCTTTTTCACGTATACATCAAAGCTAAGCATACATATAAACGAAAACTGTTTCAAAAATTCCTGATCTTCTTCCGGTGCATCTGAAAAAGTATCTCTGGATTGACGATATTCTTCCATGATATTCTCTTTCATCCGCTCTACCTGATCTTCTTCTAATTCAAACACTTCCGTATATACTTTCTCCAGATCAAAATCTTTCCTGCCCGCAAAATATTTATCCGTAATCGGTTTTAAAAGAGTCTGAATATCGTTAATACTCATAACTCCCTTGTAATAATAAATAAATATTAAAACCAGAATATGCTCCCTGGAATATTTCTTACGAATCGGAGGTGGTAAGAGATCATTCTTGGCATAATTGTTGATCATTGTCTTCGTTAAAATCTTATCAGTAGAGGGATAACGTGTAGATGATTTTAACTTTTCATTCATAAATGTGGTAACCTGATCCATATACAGATCAATGTTTGGAATGTCTTCCGCTTTAATATAACTGATACGTCCCAGGCTTCCCAGGATGCTGTTCAAAAGATCTTCTGTGTTAATTGTCATACTTTATACCTCTTTTTCTATTATATAGGAACAAAAGTACTATGACAAGAAATTATTGTTGGAATTATAGACGGAATGAACCTTTACTTTGCAACTTTAGTATGGTAAAATTCACTTGTCTTTAGAAGTGTAAAATTTTAACGTGTAAAAGTATTATCTTTGGAGGTTACCATGAATAAAAAAATAAAAACAGAAGCAGTTGATGGTCTGTTTGACGCTATTTTGTGTCTCAAGGACAAAAATGAATGCTACAGTTTTTTTGAAGATTTATGTACTGTAAATGAATTACTTTCTCTATCTCAGCGTTTCGAAGTTGCCTCTATGTTAAGAGAGCATAAAACTTACCTGGAAATTGCCGAAAAGACAGGAGCTTCCACAGCCACCATCAGTCGTGTTAACCGTTCCCTGAACTACGGAACCGACGGCTATGAATTGATCTTCAATCGCTTACAGGAAAAATAATAATTTTCTAATCAATGTTTATCACTTGTAAAAACAAGTTTATTGCAAAAAACGCATGTCCTTGTGGCTGTTTTCAGTCACATGACATGCGTTTTATTTTTATACTCTGATTAAAATATGCTCTCAGATTAACCGTTGATCTCCATCACATCCACCGGATTGATAAATGAGCCGTTCTCCTGTACCTGATAGCCAAGTGAAGTATTCTCTTCTCCAATCACAAAAAGAATCCAGCCTCTGACAATTTCATCGCCATTCTTAACCTTAGCTTCTCCCGCATTGCGGTAGATAGATATATATCCGTTTCCATGATCAACTTTGATTCTGGTACCGTATTCAGCATCTGCCTCTACTGCTACAACCGTTCCCGAACCGGAAGCAATCACGTTAGAACCCTCTGCGGCTGTAAATAATACGATGGGATCATTGGAATCTTCTGTGGTATTCTCTTCGATTCCGGCATTGGTATCAATGGGAAGTCCTTTAGGCAGACTCTCTTCTTCTTTTGCCTGCTGTAAAGCCTGTTCCTCTTCCATCTTCTTTTTAACCGTATCGCTTAATACTGCGACCTTATCCTGTAAGCTGGTATTCTCCACTTCCAGTCTGCTGTTATCATCTTCAAGTCCCTGGATCAAAGAGGCCTGATCCATATTGTTTGCTCGAAGAGCATGGATTCTCGACGACTTGTAAACACCTGTAATTCCCAGTACCAGCAACAATAAAACGATAAAAAACATTAATGGTGTCAGCAAGGTTTCATGGATATTAAACTGTTTAATCGTTCCATCCTTATGCTCTGTTACCATCAAGACAGTGTAACGCACCCGATTTTCATGCAATCTGCGTAGTGTGCTGTATTTCCAAAAATTATGGTACTTCGCCTTTGTTTCTGTGCTGACCATTCCTGCGAACAAATTAATAACCGGATTATCCTTCTGTTGCATCTGCGGTTTCGTCACCTCTGCTTTCTGTTCTATCTGTGGTTTCGTTTCCTCAGTCTGCTGTTTCGAAGCCGTATTCGCGACATCCTGTGGCATATTATTTTCCGAAATATTCTTATTTGCGTCCTCATCCGGTACAACAGTATCCGGAAGCGGATTTTTCCGTGGTCTTCCCCTTTTTTTGGGCTCTTTTACCTGTTTTGTTTCATCTATTTCTTTTTTCGGTCTGCCACGGTGCCTTTTAGGCAGAGGATTTCCCTGATCATCCAGTTCAGGCGGCAGAATCGGCTTACCGGTCTCGTCCCTTTCGTATTTTCTCGGACGTCCCCGATGCCGTTTTTCTTCTGTTACAGAATTTTCACTTTCTGTTGATGCAACAGCCCCAACTTCCTGTTGTGTAGAATTCTCATTCATAGCTTTTCACCCCCGCGTGTTCGCGATATCGCTATTTTACCACAACAATGCCATTTTCAGCAACTACACCTGTAATTTCATGTCGCCATCCTGGATCAGGTTCTGTTTACGCATCACTGTGCAAACGATCCATGCCAGAACTGCCGGCAATACAAAATGCATCAGAATGATCTGCATCAGAACCATCCCCGGTGCCACACCCTCTGATACCATAGTCTGATATGCATTAATCTGACCCACCAGACCTGCAGTTCCCATACCGGAACCAGTGGCATTGTTGGTCATGTGAAAGATCATAGTGGAAACGGGTCCTAAAACAGCACTGCTGATAATGGCCGGCAGCCAGATAATCGGCTTACGAACAATGTTACCGATCTGCAGCATACTGGTACCCAATCCCTGTGCCAGTAACCCGTTCACTTTGTTATCCTTATAAGAAGCAACCGCAAAACCAATCATATTCGCACAGCAGCCAACTGTTGCTGCACCCGCTGCAATACCGTTTAATCCCAGGATAATACCAAGCGCTGCGGAGCTGATGGGAAGTGTCAGGATGATTCCCATTAAAACAGACACTACGATACCCATTAAGAACGGTGCCTGAACAGTACCCCAGTTAATCAATGAACCAAGCCATACCATAAAGGTAGAGATCGGAGGTCCCAGGATCAGACCTACTGTCGCACCCGAAACGATACATACAAAAGGTGTTACCAAGATGTCAACCTTTGTCTTACCTGATACCAGTCTGCCCAGGTAAATACTTACCATGGCTGCAATAAAAGCACCCAACGGTTCTCCCGGACCAGCCAGTTCTACGACACCTTCTACCAGGACAGTTCCTGCGATGACCTTACTTGCAAAAGCGCCCATCATACCTGCCGTTGCAGCAGAAATGACCACCAGCGGACTGGATTTCAGCCTGATTGCAGCACCTACACCAATTCCGGCGCCTGTTACAGCTGCCGCCATCTTACCCATCATAAATACATATGTACCCACACTGCCACCTAGCAGAGTTCCAATTTGCTGGATAATCGTACCGATGATCAGGGTTGCGAATAAACCTGATGCCATTCCGCTTAACCCGTCAATAAAAATTTCATTCAGATATTTTTTTACTGTTTTCATTTACATACTCCTCGTATAAGATATTGACTTTACAGTATGATTTACACCTGTCTTGTCAGTTGTATGTAAACTTAACACATTCCGTTTATTTTAGCAAGTATCCTTTCTGAAAAAGTGCTTCTTCGATCCGATCCAGTATCCCTTCCGAAGATGCCTGAACCGTATGAAAATGAACTCCTTCTGTCAGTTCGTTCAAAGGCCTGGTTCTGTTCTTGTTTACCTTATCCACAAATGCTGCTACATCTGCCCGGCTGTTCATAACAAGATCAACTGTGATCTGTCCATAAATATCATGTTCAACCACCACATCTAATACTTGACCGCCCAGATCCACAATAGTGTTCAGTTCATCCATAATATGAGCGTTATCATGTTTTACTTTAAAGGTTCTTCGTTTCTTGGAATTTTTCTCCTGTTCCTGGTAGAGCAGATACCCTTTATTCGTCGACAGAATATTTTTATTTACAGCACGCAATAAGGCTATGTCCTGCACAATTACCTGTCTGCTTACTCCCATCTTTTTGGCCAGACTGGTACCAGATACTGGGGTCTCCGCCTGTTCCAGATACTGTATAATCTGTGTTCGTCTTACGTCACCTTCCATAGCTATACTCCTTTTCATAATCGTCTCCATTTTACCATTTTCACTTATATCACTCAAGGGCTAAAAATTTTCAGAAAAATCACTTTCTCCACTTTACAATTCATATCACTTATGATATTCTGAATTTGTTGTAATAACGCAACACTATTTTATTTTTATTTATTTTTGGAGGTATCATAATGAAAGGTACAGTTAAGTGGTTCAACAATCAGAAGGGATACGGATTCATTTCCGATGAAGAAGGAAAAGACGTATTCGTACACTACTCAGGATTAAACATGGAAGGTTTTAAGTCTCTTGAAGAAGGCGCTTCCGTAGAATTCGATGTAGTTGATGGCGCTAAAGGCCCTCAGGCAACAAACGTCGTAGTAGCTAGATAATTAGTTACAAATCATTAATCCGTAAACTTAGTGCCTTTTCTTAAATATAAATGTATATTTTATTTGGAATTTGCAACATGGTCTAACGATTAAAGAGTACAAAGCCCCGGTTCTTATGAACTGGGGCTTTTTCTTTATACTATTCTCATCTACTTTTCACCACAAATTTGTAACACTTTTTCAAATGGCATATTACCGCCAAACAGATCTAATGCACTTCCTATGGTTACATTGATTCTATTATTACCCAATTGTTTCAATTGTTCTAAATCTTCAAAATTATGAACTCCGCCGGCATAGGTAATTGTTTTCTTCCCCCACATTCCCAGCATCTCTGCCAGATCTGCTTCTATTCCATTTGCCTTGCCTTCCACATCCACCGCGTGAATCAAGAATTCATCGCAATAGTCAGATAATTCCGTCAAGACTTTTTCTTCCAATTTAACCGAAGTATCCTTTTGCCATCTGTCGGTAACAATGTAATAACCATCCTGCTTCTTTTTACAGCTTAAATCCAACACCAGCCTCTTTGCAGGAACTGCATCCACCAGCTTTTGCAAACGATTCATATCCAGCTTTCCATCATAAAAGACATAGGAAGTTACGATACAATGAGACGCACCGGCTTCCAGAAATGCAGGTGCATTTTCCGGTGAGATTCCACCACCGATTTGTAAACCGAGAGGATATGCCCGCAGTGCTTCCAGTGCCTGTTTCCTGGTAGCTTCATAATATTCGCTGTCAGCAGCATTCAGCAGAATAATATGTCCGCCTCTTATGCCTTTACTTTTATACAATGCCGCAAAAAATGCTGCATCCTGTTTTGCCACAAAATTTTCAGTTGCCCTGTCTCCTTTGTCCTGTAGGGAACCGCCCACGATTTGTTTTACTTTTCCGTTATGTATATCAATACAAGGTCTGAAATCCATGAAAAACCCGCTTTCTTCTCCGTATAAAAATTCATACTTTGGAAATAGTATGACTAGGAAAGGAGATTATTATGAAAAAAGTTAAAAAATTACTAGCAATTACCATGATTTCTGTTCTGCTTTGCAGCGTGACTGCCTGTGGAACAAGTTCTAAAAACAATGCCGGAGATATGACACAAAATTCTACTGAATCTGAAACCGGCGCATCTGAGAGCTCTGCCAATGGTGGCGGAGGCTCAGAGGGAACCGGTGATCAGCAAAACGGAACTGTCGGAGAAGCCGGTACTACAGGTAGTGGTGCAGGCGAAGGTGGTGCTGCAGGCGATACCGGTGTCGGATCCGGTGATGGTTCCACAGGTGGTACAAACATCGGCGGTGATAATGGCACAACCGGTACCGGTGGAAATGGCACTGCCGGCACAAATACCGGCAATGTTGTAGACGATGCTGGAAATGCGGTAGGCGATGTTGTAGATGGCGCTGCCAATGGCGTTTCCGACCTGGTAGATGACGCAGCACGCGGTATCGATAATGCAACCGGTAATACTTCTACCAACACTAATACTACTGCACGTTAATCCCAGACAGATTTCTTTTCTGAACGGGGTTCTTTCTCTCCTAAAAAGGCTCCGGATTTCCGGAGCCTTTGCTATTACATTTTATCGAAAGTTCTGTTGTTTGCTTTATACTTTCTCTACCAGCGTTCCGTCTCTATATGCCTGGAGTAATTCCTCCAGCTGTTCGATATTATTCTTAATCTCTTTTCCGGTGTCTGTATCTGCTACCAGTTTTCTCCTGGCTGTGGTCTCCACAATAACAGAATCCGAGAAAATATCAGATTCCTTTCGAATCGCAGCTTCCGTAGACTCAAATGGTTCATGTGCAACCAGACGCATACCATAGGAATTTGATACAAGTGTATAGCCTGCTATACCGGTTTTTTCCTGATATGCCCTTGCAAATCCACCATCGATAACCAGCAATTTACCATTACATTTAATTGGTGTTTCGCCGCGTTTTAACTCTACCGGTACATGTCCGTTTACGATATGCGATTCTGTACTGTCCAGTTCAAATTCTTCCAGAATACGGTTTACGATTTCCGGATCATCATAAAATTTATAATAAGGATTCTTCTTTTCTACATGGCTTTCATGTTCAGCTACAAAATACAACTCAAAGGTCGCCATTTTGTCCTTTCCAAAAACAGGTGACTTCGGACCAGCCCACAGATACCAGATGATATCCTGTCCGTCCTGACGCTCTTTTCCTTCCGCATAATAACCTTTTCTTGCATAATGCTCCAGTGCATCATATAAAGCCTTACCGCTGTATTCCTTACAAAATAGTTTTACCTTTAAGAAATCACCTTTTTCATCCAAAGGAACACATCCGTGATAAAGTAAATTGGAATTAAATACTTTATACAAACTTCCCTTAGAATACAGAAATCGAATATGCTTCTGTAATTTTTCTGAGTGAAGGAATGAATTTCTGACACGCTGCATTACCTGTTCTTCTTCTGCAGTCAGTTCATATGGGTTTGACGGATCCACCGTTGGAAAATCCGTATCCAGCATGGCATACTCTTTTCCATCTACTGTTACTGTTTTCTTTTCATAATCAATCTTATCTAGCAACAGTCTGTTATCCATTTCAAATTCCGGATGGCGTTTTACAATCTGTCCCTCCAGCTTAAACTGTATCATGGTAATAGCTTTGTGCATTTTACGATTCAGCCCGTCATCTGCCACATCATACAGGGAATTGTCATCCACGCCACAATGCTCGCAGGGATTAACAGCGAATCGGTCGCAGTTGGTATCTGCATAGGTTTCCAGTGCAAATGTTGCAAGTGGAATCAGATTAATACCATAACCTTCTTCCAGTGAGTCCAGATTACCATACTTTGCCGCAATTCTGATGACATTTGCAATACACGCCATCTGACCTGCCGCTGCCCCCATCCAGTTAATATCATGATTTCCCCACTGCACATCAACAGAATGATAATTACTGATAGTATCCATAATAATATGAGGACCCGGTCCTCTGTCAAAAATATCGCCTACAATATGTAAATGATCGATTACCAGTCTCTGAATCAAATGAGATAAAGCAATAATAAACTCATTGGCACAGCCAATCCTGATAATCGTATGGATGATCTCGTTATAGTACGCTTCTTTATCCTGAACTTCTTCTTTTTCAGTTATTAGTTCTTCAATAATATAAGCAAAATCCTTTGGCAGCGCTTTTCTTACCTTAGAACGGGTATACTTGGAAGCGACACGCTTTGTAATCTGTACCAGGCGATGCAGTGTAATCTTATACCAGTCCTCCAGATTCTCCTCTTCCTGCATGACCACATCCAGCTTCTCTGTAGGATAATAGATCAAAGTAGCCAGACTTTTTTTGTCCTTGTTGCTTAAGGTATTTCCAAATTCCTCATCGATTTTCTTTCTTACAGAGCCCGAGCCATTTTTTAATACATGATTAAACTGTTCATACTCCCCATGAATATCAGTCAAAAAATGTTCTGTACCTTTTGGAAGATTTAAAATTGATTGTAAATTAATGACTTCCGTGGATGCTGCTGCAATATTCGGGTACTGTTTTGATAATATCTTTAACAATAGTCTTTCCTGCTCTTTCATGTTCCCTCGCATACCTCATATAGTTTTTATTTTCATCCAATCACATCTGCCATATCATACATATCGGGTTCCTTTCCCGCCAGGAACTTAGCAGCCTGTACTGCACCTTTTCCGAAAATCGCCTTAGAATAGGCTGTATGGGAGAAAGTAATCACTTCATCCTGTCCTGCAAAGATCACATCATGATCCCCTACGATACTGCCACCACGGACTGCTGAAATACCAATTTCCATCTTCGGTCTTTTCTCTCTTCTGGAACTGCGGTCATATACATATTCATATTGATTGCCCAATTCCTCATTGATGGAATCTGCCAGGGCAATTGCTGTTCCGCTTGGCGCATCCAGTTTCTGATTGTGGTGTTTTTCCACGATTTCCATATCAAAGCCGGCCGGCGCCAGATTGGCTGCAGCCTCTTTTAACAGCTTTAACAATAAATTAATACCCATAGACATATTGGCAGAACGTAATACTGCTATTTTCGAAGAAGCTTCTTTTACGCGTTTTAGCTGCTCCTCGGATAAACCTGTTGTACACAGTACACATGGCAGTTTCTTTTCTACACAGACATCCAGTAAATGATCAATTGCTTTGGCAGAAGAAAAATCGATCACCACATCTGCACTTTCTTTGCACTCTGCAATATCCTGATAGACCGGATAAGTATCTGCTTCCTGATTAAAAGCATCTACACCTGCTACGATTTCGATTTCCGGATCTGCCGCCGCGATTCCTGTAATTGTCTTCCCCATATGGCCGTTACAGCCATGCATAATCACTTTAGTCATTTTCTCCTCCATATATTCGGTAATATCTTTTTTATTTTCTCATTTATTCTCAATATGTTTTATTATAACAAAAAGGCAGATAAAAATCTGCCTTTTTCCATTTGTTAAATATTTATCCTTTTAGGACTTATTTTTTTATTTTAATAA
The DNA here is from genome assembly GCA_028693705.1 of Lachnospiraceae bacterium. GTDB lineage: Bacteria > Bacillota > Clostridia > Lachnospirales > Lachnospiraceae > JAQUUX01. The sequence goes on from JAQUUX010000085.1 coordinate 10,636, forward strand.
ACCAAATTCTTTCATTGCTTTTTCCAGACGAGCTGTATTTTCAGGCTCCATTTCGGTTAGCGGCATACGAAGCACACCGGCTTCCATTCCCATCAGATTCATAGCCTTCTTTACCGGAATCGGATTTACTTCACAGAATAAGGAATTGATCAGTTCAATTGCCTTTACCTGGATTGCAGTAGCACCTTTTGTATCTCCTTCAAAATACTTCGCACACATATCATGGGTTTCTTTTGGAGCGATATTGGACAGCACAGAAATAACACCTAAACCACCAAGTGACAGAAGTGGTAAAACCTGATCATCATTTCCGGAATACAGATCAACCTTTCCATCAGCCAGATACATCAGTCTTGCCACCCGAGAAAGATCTCCGCTGGCTTCCTTGATACCGACAATATTTTCCACATCTGTGCACAGACGCACTACAGTCTCCGGCTTTAAGTTACATCCGGTTCTGCTTGGTACATTGTACAGAATAACCGGCACTTTAATAGAATCTGCCACTGCTTTGAAGTGACCATATAAACCATTCTGGGTTGCTTTATTATAATAAGGACATACTAACAGAACTCCGTCTACGCCGTATTTTTCTGCTTCTGTAGAAAGATAAATAGCGGTTTCCGTACAGTTACTGCCGGTTCCTGCAATAACCGGGACTCTTTTGTTTACTTTTTCCACACAGTATTTAATGGTATCGAGATGCTCTTCATGTGATAATGTTGAAGATTCTCCTGTAGTACCACATACAACAATGGCATCTGTGCCGTTAGCGATCTGGTAATCGATCTGTTCACCAAATTTTTCAAAATTAACGCTTCCATCCTCATGCATAGGTGTAACAATTGCTACTGCTGCGCCTTTAAAAATTGCCATAATATATTCCTCCCTTTTCCTCATTGCAACAACAAAAAACTGACCCACGAAGAGTCAGCCAAAGTATTCCTTAGAAAAATCACTCTGATAGCTCCCCATCTGTTACAGATGACAGTCATGCACCTCTTAAATGCATGCCCAAGAGTACAGCCGCAGATGCCTTACTCTTTCGGCGTGTTCCCCTTTTGTCTCCCTTCATATGCTCCTGCAGCATCCGGAAGATAACTCATGAAATACGCAACCTCTATCCTATATATATTCAATTACATCAGAATACTTGAATCATAGCACTGCACCTGTCTCCTGTCAATGCTATTTCCTTCCTAAAACTCCGTTAAAAAAGGCTCCGCAAAAACGGATCCTGATTTTAATTACAATACCTATCCTGATTTCTATTTTCTACCATGACTTAAATTTCATGGTTTCAATTTTCGTTACCT
>JAQUUX010000159.1 GCA_028693705.1 Lachnospiraceae bacterium
ATAATGAAGTATATTGAAAAAGATTTTTAAATTCGATACAATGGAGATGCATAGAGGGGTCTTCCTGGAGAAAGGAAGAATTATGCAAAATAGTAAGGTTAGGACAATGTTACCCCTGCTGTTATTCTGGGTAGCAATTTTATTATGTGCCTGTTCCAAAAAGGAAGAGGTCTCTTTTTCTTTAGAGGAGAAAAATGCTGAACGCCAGATTCCTGTTATGACAGAAAAAGAGAATCTGGAAAGTGAAGCAAACCAAACGGCAGATCCTGTAAAAGAGGATGATGAGAACGGTCGAGAGGAATCCTGGTATGTATATGTCTGTGGTGCTGTAAAGGTGCCGGGGGTATATAAGGTCGTGCCGGGAAGCCGTATTTTTGAGGCAATAGAACTTGCCGGCGGTTTTGCTGAGAATGCCAGTGAAGATTATGTTAACCAGGCACAGCCACTGGAAGATGGTGCCAGGATTGAGATTTTAACAGAGTATGAAGCCGAAAAAGCAAGACAGGCAGAACTGGAAGCAGAACAGGAATCCCGCCTCGCGGCCGAAAGTGCAGCAGATGGCAAGATAAATCTGAACACAGCGACCAAAGAACAGCTGTGTACACTGCCGGGTATCGGTGCGACAAGAGCAGACAGCATCATTGCATACAGGGATCAGGCAGGTTCCTTTCAAACGGTGGAGGATATCATGAAAGTTAATGGTATTAAATCCAGCGTGTATGAGAAGATAAAAGAACAAATCAAAGTAGAATAGAGATAGCAAGCTGCCAAAGCAGCAGAATGAGAAGAAAATGGCGAAAAAGGTTTTGGTTGTAGATGATGAAAAATTAATCGTAAAGGGGATTCGCTTTAGCCTGGAGCAGGATGATATGGAAGTGGATTGTGCTTATGATGGCGAAGAGGCATTGGCCATGGCAAAGGCAAAAGCGTACGATATTATTCTCCTGGATGTGATGCTTCCGTTACTCACAGGTTTTGAGGTTTGCCAGCAGATCAGGGAATTTTCTGATGTGCCAATTGTGATGTTAACAGCCAAGGGGGAGGATATGGATAAGATCCTTGGCCTGGAATATGGAGCAGATGATTACATAACAAAGCCTTTCAACATTCTGGAAGTAAAAGCAAGAATTAAGGCGATCATCAGACGAACCAGCCAGAAGGATGCCAAAGATGCAAAACATATCATTGAAAGTGGAGATGTGCGGATTGACTGTGACAACAGGCGTGTTTATATTGCCGGTAAAGAGGTAAACGTTACAGCCAAAGAATTTGAAGTGCTGGAGCTTTTGGTTTTAAATCCGAACAAGGTTTACAGCAGAGAAAATCTGCTGAACATAGTCTGGGGTACTGATTATCCGGGAGATGTGAGAACTGTTGATGTTCATATCCGAAGATTGCGTGAGAAAATTGAACTAAATCCCAGTGAGCCAAAATATGTCCATACCAAATGGGGTGTTGGATATTTCTTCAAGGGCTGACGGAGCATAATATGATGGAAAAAACAAGAGAAGTCTTATCTAAATTATTGCGCAGCTTAAAGCTGCGCATCTTTCTGATCATCCTGATCGCAGGTATCATTCCAAGTATTGTATTGAAAAATGGTATAGTACGAAACTATGAGAATCGGGCGGTTTCTGTAAGGCAGTCCGATGTACAGGCACAGCTGAAAATACTGGCAAATCATTTGATTACTTACAGTTATCTGCAGGATACTTCTTCAGATGTAATCAATGCAGAGCTAGAACAGCTTTCCAGTCTGTATGATGGACGTGTTATGATCATCAACAGCAATTTTAAAATCATAAAAGATACCTATGGTATCAGTGAAGGCAAAACCATAATTTCCGAAGAAATCATTCGTTGTTTTAAGACAGGGGAAAGTATGTCAAATTATGACCGGGATGATGGATATATTGAAATGACAACACCTATTATGGAAACAGTGGGCAGCAGTAATATTGTCAAAATGGAATCAACGGAAGCTCCGTCCATTGTAGGTGTTATGCTGATCAGTGTGTCTGCTGATTATGTAACAGCGACTATGGAGATTCTGAACCGTACAGCACTGCTTTTAGAAATTGTAATGGTGGTAATAATCTTCGGCATGTCGGTATATCTGTCCACTATGCTGGTTCGGCCTTTTAACAGAATTACCGAAGCTATCAATAATGTAAAAGAGGGTTACACGGATCAGCCAATACAGGTCAGTGATTACGTGGAAACAGAACATATTACGGACTCCTTCAATCGTATGTTAGAGCGTATGAGAGCCTTAAATGACAGCAGACAGGAGTTTGTATCCAATGTGTCACATGAGCTGAAAACACCACTGACATCTATGAAGGTATTGGCTGACTCCCTTATGGCTGACGAAAACGCCCCGGTGGAAATGTATCGGGAGTTTATGGGCGATATTGCCTCAGAAATCGATCGTGAAAATTCTATTATCAATGATCTGCTTTCTTGAGTTTCCGCAGATTTATCCACAAGCTCCTGATTTTATCAGCATTGTAATGAACAACTTTAAAAAAATGCCCAAAATATAAGGAATCTCATTCCTTTTTGATGTAAAATTAAGCTACCAAA
>JAQUUX010000086.1 GCA_028693705.1 Lachnospiraceae bacterium
CACAGATCAGGTTGACGTTCTGATCATTAACCCGGTTAACTCTTCTTCAGCAGAGACCATTACAGATATGGTTGTTGAAGCAAATATTCCTCTTGTTTACATTAACCGTGAGCCAGACGAATCCGAAGAGAAGAGATGGGAAGACAACAAATGGAATGTTACTTATGTAGGATGTGACGCTCGTCAGTCCGGTACATATCAGGGACAGATGATCGCAGATCTCGGTCTTGAGAAACTGGATATGAACGGTAACGGTAAAGTTGATTACGTTATGATCGAAGGTGATCCTGAAAACGTAGATGCTCAGTATCGTACAGAGTTCTCTGTAAAAGCTCTTGAAGATGCAGGTCTTGAAGTTAACTGTCTGGATGATCAGGTAGGTAACTGGGATCAGGCTACTGCTCAGCAGTTAGTTGCTAACTCCTTAAGCCAGTATGGCGATGATGTAGAAGTTGTATTCTGTAATAACGATGCAATGGCTCTTGGTGCTTTACAGTCTATCGAAGCTGCAAACCGTACAGTTGGCGAAGATATCTACTTAGTAGGTGTTGATGCTCTGTCCGAAGCTCTTGAAGATGTATTAGCAGGAACCATGACCGGTACTGTATTTAACGATCATTTCTCACAGTCCCACAGTGCAGCTGATGCAGCTGTTAACTTCTTAACAGGTGCTGGTAATGAATATTACATCGGTTGTGATTATGTAATGGTTACACAGGATAAAGCTCAGGAAATCCTGGATATGGTTAAATAGTAACTTTCAAACACTATAAGAAATAATGAAGTAGTATGGTGCGGGTGTTGCTAAGGCGCACCCGCACTACTATTATGTAAATGTAAATAATGTAGTACGGTATTACCCTTTAAATCTGACAGCAAACAGAGCTGGATCTGCAAGGAAACTGTTTGCGGATCGCACTGTATGAATATAAAGTAATGTGATGTAACAATAGGTTATATGATAAAACGTAGGAACGAAAAAAGTAAGGAGGAGTAAGATGGCTGATTATAAACTGGAACTGAAAGGTGTCTGTAAATCCTTCCCAGGTGTTAAGGCATTGGATAATGTACAGTTGTCACTTCGCCCGGGCACGGTTCACGCATTGATGGGTGAAAATGGTGCCGGTAAGTCAACCTTAATGAAATGTCTCTTTGGTATTTACAAGATGGATGCCGGAGAAGTTTATCTGGACGGAGAGAAAATTGTAGTAAATAATCCGGATGAAGCAATGAAAAAATATGGTATTGCCATGGTGCATCAGGAACTGCAGCCGGTTCCGGCGAGAAGCGTGGGAGAAAACATGTTTCTTGGCAGATTTCCAATGAAACATATTGGACCTTTTAAGATGATCGATCATAAGACCATGTATGCGGAAACTGAAAAGTGGTTAAAAGAAGTAAAGATGGATTTTGATCCTAAGGCACAGCTAGGAACATTGTCTATTGGTCAGATGCAGTCTGTTGAAATTGCAAAAGCAGTTTCACAGCAGGCAAAAGTAGTAATTTTCGATGAGCCTACATCTTCTCTTTCTGATAATGAGGTTGAGGCATTATTCAGAATCATGAATGATCTTCGTGATAAGGGTGTTGCTATGGTATATATATCTCATAAGATGGATGAGATCAAACGGATCGCAGATGACATTACTGTTATGCGTGATGGTACATATATTGGCACATGGCCTGCTTCTGAAATGACAACAGATGATATTATCAAGAAGATGGTTGGACGAGAGCTTACCAATGTATACCCGGCAAGAGAATCTAAACCGGGTGAAGTTATTCTGGAAGTAAAAGGACTTAGTTCCATTCACGAAAAATCATTTCAGAATGTAAGCTTTTCAATCAGAAAAGGCGAGATTCTTGGATTTGGCGGTCTGGTTGGTGCACAGAGAACAGAACTGATGGAAGGTTTGTTCGGTATTCGTAAGGTTGCTTCCGGACAGATTTTTGTACATGGAAAAGAAGTTAAGATCAGACGTCCGGCAGATGCCATGAAGGCAGGTATCGGACTGATCACAGAGGATCGACGTGGAAACGGTATTTTCGGGTGCCTTTCCATTAAAGATAATGTTGGCGTTGCCATTTACAACAAACACCTAAAAGCCGGTTTTGTATTAAATCATAAGGTGATTAACGGCATTGTAGACGAAAACATTAAGAAATTAAGTATTAAAACCCCTAGTATGAAGGAACACATTTCCAACCTGTCAGGTGGTAATCAGCAGAAGGTAATCGTTTCCAGATGGCTGGCAAATGACCCCGATGTGCTGATCATGGATGAACCTACAAGAGGTATTGATGTAGGTGCTAAGCATGAAATATATGAGATCATGTGTAACCTGGCAAAGCAGGGGAAGGCAATCATCATGATATCCTCAGAAATGTCTGAGCTGCTTGGTATGTCAGATCGTATTTATGTAATGTGCAACGGTAAGATGACCGGTGAGATTACAGATACCAATGATATGATCCAGGAAAATATTATGAGTTTTGCAACGAAGTTCTGATAATAGAGGAGGAAAAGAAGATGGTTAAAACAAAACAACAGAAAATCAAAGATTTCTTAATTAACAACGGAGTTATCATCATCATGTTCGTCCTGGTAATCTATACCGGATTTACATCTGATAACTTTCTTACCTTTAACAACTTGAACAATATTTTGATGAATATGAGTTCCAGACTGGTTATTGCACTTGGTATTGCAGGCTGTGTTATCACAGCAGGATGTGATCTGTCAGCCGGACGTACCATTGGTTTTGCAGCATGTATCGCAGGTACGTTATTACAGCGTATGGATTACTCCAAAAAGTTTTTTCCGAATATGCCGCCTATGAATTTATTCCTGGCTTTATTGGTAGTTATGGGTGTTTGTGCATTATGCGGATCCATTACCGGTTTCTTCATCGCATACTTAAGCGTACCTCCTTTCATTGCTACACTGGCAATGATGGAAATTGTATATGGCGTCTGCCTGATCTTTACCAATGCAACTCCTCTGGGCGGTTATGTAAGCTCTTATACAGGAATGGCAACCGGTTCCTTCTTAGGCATCAATTATCTGATTTGGATTGCCATTGCAGTAGCTGCAATTACCTGGTTTATCTTCAATATGACCAGACATGGTAAATATATGTACGCTATTGGTGGTAACCCACAGGCAGCAGAAGTTGCCGGTGTTCCCGTAAAATGGACATTGATTCTGATCTATATGAAAGCATCAGCTATGTATGGTCTTGCCGGATTTATGTTAGGTGCAAAAGCCGGTGGCGCATCAGTTAACTTAGGTTACGGCTACGAAATGGAGGCTATTGCTGCCTGTACAATCGGTGGTGTATCAGTTACCGGTGGACGTGGTCGTGTTTCCTCAGCAATCATTGGTGTTGCCGTATTCGAGTTATTGAAAGCAGCGCTTCAGTATCTGGGTGTTAATGCTAATGCACAGTACATTGCAATTGGTGTTATTATCTTCATTGCTATTTCACTGGATATCAGAAAGTACGTTGCAAAGAAATAATAGAAGGTATATTTCATTTTCAATCATAGTAATACAGTTATGTGCCCCCAAAGCGCTTGAGATGAAAATGATAATATAATATAATAAAGCTGTCACGCAGTCTGACTCAGGAATAATTTTCCTAAGGGAGTCTGTGGTGGCAGCTTTTTTTAAAAGAATTGTTTCGATGGGATAAAGTTATTCATAAAGGAGAAATTTGTATATGAATTTAAATCAGTTTTTTCAGCTGGCAGGTATTCCAATTCTGGGATTTGTAGTTTGCGTTTATTATGGTATTCGACTTGTAATCATGCAGGATGTGAATGCTGTCCGCGGAAAATTTAAAGAACCGGTAAAAGATGAAAAAGGATATTCCAAAGAAGGCGGCAGACTGATCATAGGACTTGGTGCTGCTTTCCTGTTAATGGGTATGCTTCTTTTTGTTAATGTTACGGCAGCTGTTATACAGATTGCTGTCTGCACCGTGATTTTTGGTGTATTATGGAAAAAAATGAATGATAAGTACGGAGCTTAAAAAGGGAGTAGTCCCTGCCTGCAAAGGCTGCTTTGTCATGGAGGTATAAGATGAACCAATATGCTGTTCTTCTGGTAGATGATGAAGAAGAGGTATTCCAGGTTATGATGAAAAAACTCCCGTGGGAAGAAATGGGATTTCATATTGCAGGATATGCCAGAAACGGGATTGAAGCACTGGAAATGGCAGAGGAGCTGCAGCCGGATGTTGTAATGACTGATATCAAAATGTCATATATGGACGGTTTGACATTATGTAAACAACTGAAAGAGCTATATCCTGGCACCAAAGTAATTATTTTTTCAGGATTTGATGAATTTGAATATGCCAAAGAGGCTATTAAAATCGAAGCTGAGGAATATATTCTGAAGCCTATTAATTCTGTTGAGCTAAAGGAAGTTTTTGAACGTATTAAGACAGCGTTGGATAAAGAACTGGATGAAAAACGAAATATCGAAAAACTGCGGGAATATTATATGCAGAGTCTGCCGGTTTTACAGGAAAATTTTTATGCATCTCTTATAGAAGGCAGGATTCCGGAAAACAAGGTAGGGGCATATTTGTCCAATTATCAGATTGATCTGAAAGGACCTTTTTTTGCAGCGGTTGTGTTGCATATCAGTGGTGATCAGGAAGGCCAGGAAATGGATCCGTTTCTGAAACTGGTTTCCGTGAAGCAGCTGGCTGAGGAAATGCTGTCTGATACCTGGAAAATGAAAAGCCTGACTTATCTGGGAGACATTGTACTGATTGCAGAATTACCGGGAGAAGAGGCTATCACACATTTGACGGATGATCTGGACAAACTGTGCAAAAATGCCAAACGTGTATGCAAGGCCAGTGTAACGGCAGGCATCGGGCATGCATGTGATTCACTGGATACATTGCAGGTGTCCTATCAGGGGGCTCAAAATGCAGCCTCCTATAGAGTAATATATGGAAATACCAGGGCCATTAATATTGCGGAAATTGATCCGCAGGAAAATGTGGATTCCCATTGGGAAAGCGATTATGTAAAACGTATTCTGAAGAAAATCAAAATGGGGCATAGAGAGGAATTAGACGAGGTAATCGGAGAATTTATAACGGCACTCTCTAAGTCCAAGATATCATTGCAGCAGTATCGTATTATGATATTGGAATTGATTGCAGAGATTTATCGTTTTGGAACGGAAAACAGGATTTCCATGGAAACAGTATTTGGTGCAGAAAATGATATTTATGCGCAGATACTGCAACTGGAGTCTGCGGAAAGCCTGGGAAACTGGCTGCGGGAGAACAGTTTTAAAATGCAGGAACAGATCCTGAATGAACGAATGGATACGACAAAATCCTTTGTAAGCAGGGCGGAAGACTATGTAAAAGAGCATTATTCTGATCAGGATCTGAGTATTGAGACTATATGCAGCTATCTGAATGTCAGCGCTGCTTATTTTTCAACTATATTTAAAAAAGAAACAGGGAAGACTTTTATCAATTATCTGACAGAATACCGTATGGAAAAAGCAGTAGATCTTTTGTTGCAGGGAGATCAGAAAACCTATATCGTTGCAGAACGGGTAGGATATGCAGATTCCAATTACTTTAGCTATGTATTTAAAAAACAGTTTGGCATATCACCTTCAAAATACAAGAGTTCCAGGATGGGAGATTCGTGAATAAAGAAAATCTGCTGGACAAACTAAATGCATATTTGAAAAAGTACATGAAGCCACAGTCCATACAAATGACAATTGCGGTATCCTTTACCATAGTGTCAGTAGCGTGTATGGGCTTTCTTGGCGTTATGATGTATAACCGTTTCGTAAATCGTATGGAAGTTATGAAGGCGGAAAGTACAGAGCAGCTTTTGAATCAGACTGCAATTAATCTGGAGTCATATTTACGTAATATGCGCCGGATTTCGGATGCCATGTATTACAGTGCCATTAAAGATAAAGATCTGGCTACAGAATCTGTGGATCCTGAGATGACACTTTTATATGAGGCTAATAAAGATAATCTGATCAGTATTGCCTGCTATTCCGGAGACGGCGAATTAGTGGCAGCAGCGCCGGTGTCAACGGAAAAAGAGGGACTTAATGCAGCTGACCAGGACTGGTTTATGGCTGCTACGGAACAGATGGAAAATCTTCACTTCTCTACTCCGCACGTACAAAATCTGTTTGACAATGCTTCGTACCGATATTATTGGGTGGTATCCTTAAGCCGCGCTGTGGAATTGACCGAGAATGGAAATTCCAGCATGGGTGTATTACTGGTAGATATGAACTACAGCAGTATTGAGCAATTATTTAAAAAGGTAAATTATGATACTTCTTCGGAATATGTATATCTGATGGACAGCAATGGAGAGATTATTTATCATCCAAGGCAGAAGCTGATCTATACGGATCTGTATCAGGAAAATAATCTGGAGGAGGCAAAGCTGGCAGACGGCTCTTATGAGGAAATGTTTCAGGGGAGCAAAAGACTTATTACTGTGAAAACAGTGAGTTATACCGGATGGAAAATTGTAAGCATAGTCCCTATGAGCTCTTTTGACATGGGACTGTTAGGAACCAGAATGTTCGTAATTATGCTGATGTCATTGACTATGCTGGCCGTGATCCTGTTTAATCAGCTGGTATCAGCCCAGATTGCCAGACCATTACAGAAACTGAATAATTCCATTAAGGATTGGGAATCAGGGAATATGAATCCTGATATCTATGTGGGTGGCTCTCAGGAAACAGAACATCTGGGAAGGACACTGCGTTCTGTTGTGGCGCAGCTTAGACAGCTGATGGATGATATTGTGGTGGAACAGGAAGAAAAACGTAAAAGCGAGCTGGATGCACTGCAATCTCAGATCAATCCGCATTTCCTTTATAATACCCTGGATTCTATTGTCTGGATGATTGAAGGCGAAAGATATGATGATGCAGTGTTTATGATCACTCAGCTGGCAAGTCTGTTCAGGGTCAGTCTGAGCAGAGGCAGGACCATCATCAGCATCGAGGATGAAATACGCCATGCCCAGAATTATATGAATATACAAAAAATCCGTTATAAGAATAAATTTACGGTAACGTTCAAGGTTGAAGAGGAAGTTTTACAATGCTGTACTGTAAAACTGGTAGTGCAGCCTCTGCTGGAAAATGCCATATATTATGGTACAGAAGAAATGGACGGAGATGGCGAAGTCACTGTCAGAGGTTATCGAAACGAACAGGATGTGTACCTGGAAGTAAGCGATAATGGTCTTGGTATGCCGGAAGAAATAGTGGAACAGCTACTCACGGAAAATAACAGGGTTAGAAAGCGGGGATCAGGGGTAGGACTTTTGAATGTCCATAACCGAATTGCCCTTCGATTTGGCAAACCTTACGGGTTGGAAATTGAAAGCTATCCTGATGAAGGTACAATTGTGCGGATTCATTTGCCTATGATTCCATATACACAGGAAAATCAGGAGGCTTTGGAAAAGGGAACCTGGAAATCGGAAAAGGAGGCTGCCCATGAATAAAAAAGGATTTTATTTCAGCCTTCTGATTATGTCACTGATGCTGATTACGGCTGGAGCAGCATGGGGAATGGTAAATTCCAATAGAGAAGTAGAAAACTTTCAGGTATCAGTGGTGTTAGATGAAAGCACCAATGATCGTTGGATAGCACTTAGAGAAGGAATGGAACAGGCAGCCAGAGACAATCATATTAAGCTTAATGTAGTGTCTACCGGTGCTATCAGTTATACGGATGAACGTATTCTGATAGACAGAGAGTTGGAAAATGAAGCAGAGGGAATTGTGGTGCAAATGATATCCAGTCAGGATTCTTCTGCATACATCGAAGAATTATCTCAAAAGACAGCAGTTATTTTACTGGATACGGATATTTCTCCGGAGGACGTTTATCCGGCAGTAACTGCAGACAATATTGAAATCGGAAGAGCTCTTGCCAAAGCAATACTGGAGGATCCGGCACTGATCAGAAGTAATATACAGATCGGAGTACTGTGTGGACACGCTAAGCAGTTATCTATGCAGCAACGTCTTGAAGGACTGGAGGAAGGTCTTTTAGCGGAGGGATTGAAACCGACATGGATCTTAGAGACAGGATCACCGGAGATGACCGGCAAGTTGGAGCAGAAAATGTCGGAAACGCCGGCAAGTATATTGGTCTCACTTGGGGATCCGGAAACGGAAAGTGCGGTAGATTATTTTCAAAGTCAGACGGGCATGCAATTGACGACTACTTTATATGGGGTTGGCTGTTCGGAGAAAAATGTTTATTTCCTGGATCAGGGACTGATCAGAACGCTGGTGGTACCAAATGAATTTAACATGGGGTATCAAAGTATCTCTGCAATAGCGGAGAAACTGAAATATAAGCTTTCAGATCCTGTAACTGAGAAGGTTAATTATCTGGTGGTAAACAAAGAAAATCTGTATGATGCAAAGAATCAGAAGATTCTATTTCCGATCGTACAGTAAAACGGGGTAGGGGAATGGCAAAAAAAATATGGAAAAAAGTAAAGGAAAGATTATATGCCGGGATTTTATTTATGCTGTCAGCTGTTTGTCTCGGCGGATGCGGTAAAGAGACAGAACCGGAGATTATCAGTATAAAAATAGGGGTAACTTTATATGACCAATACGATACTTTTCTGTCAGGACTGATGGATCATTTTAATGAATATGCTTCTGAAAAAGAATCAGAGACAGGTATTACAATTCATGTAGAAGCGTATAATGCAGCCAGCAGTCAGTCGGCACAGAATGAGCAGGTAGAGGATATGATCCAGGAAGGGTGTAATGTTATCTGCGTGAATTTGGTGGATCGGACGGATCCGGCGACTATTATTGACCTGGCGGAACGAAATAATATACCCATTATTTTCTTTAACAGAGAATTGGTAGAGGAAGATCTGGAGAGATGGGATCAGCTTTACTATGTGGGTGCGAAGGCTTTTGAAAGTGGTATCATGCAGGGGGAACTGGCAGTGGATGCCTTTCGTGAACGTGAGGGAATGGACCGAAATGGTGATGGTATATTGCAATATGTGGTATTAGAGGGAGAGGCAGGACATCAGGATGCCATTGTCAGAACAGAGTATTCCGTGAGCACAATTACTCAGGCGGGAATACCTGTGGAAAAATTGGGAAATGCCATAGCTAATTGGAACAGGGCACAGGCACAGACCAAGATGAGCCAGATGATTACCCAATTCGGAGACGCGGTGGAATTGGTGTTAGCAAACAACGATGACATGGCGCTGGGTGCAATTGATGCGTTAAAGGCAGCAGAAGTAAAGAGAAATGAATGGCCGGTTGTTATTGGTATTGATGGAACAAATGTAGGTATGGAAGCCGTTCGAAATGGTGAAATGGCAGGAACTGTTTATAATGATAAGGAAGGTCAGGCAGAAGAAATGTTAGAACTTGCTTTTGATCTTTCAACAGGAGCGGATCTGACCTCTCTGCAGCTGGAAAACGGAAAATACATCAGACTTCCTTATACGAAAATCACAGCCGCAGAGGCATCAGAGGGTATGGAAGATATGGATAAATAAAATAATTAACTCAGCCAGTAATCAGCAGCATTTGCAATTAAATCAAAAAAAGCCTGGCGAAACATAAGATGTAAGGGTTCAAATGTCTTTTGCAGATCAAACTGTGCAGGAAAACGAACTGTTACCAGATCAATTTCATCTGCTAATTTTTGAGCGACTGTTTCATCATGAATCGGCATGATGCCAAATAAAGTGGAACAATAGGATTTACTGCTGGTGCAGGTAACAATATAAAAACGGGCAAAAGCGGACCACTCTGCCAATAGAAGTTTTTGTTCTTTTTCGGAAGCCTGCTCATAATCTAAGAGGCACAGTTCCTGCATATAGCCTTCCAATTCTTTTTTCTGTTTCTTTTTCTGAAAAAAGGAGATGCCTGCTACACTGGCGGCTTTAATCATCATAAAAGCTCGTAAAAAGCAGTCAATGCTTTTCTTTTGGCTGGAAATGTGATATCGTTTTTCCCAGAGCTGTAACATATAAGCATCCCGTGTGGTATCTGTAGTAACCAGGGAAGCCCTTGATAACAGTTCTTTTCGTTTTTCGGGTTCGGTGACTTCATAGTAATGAGTCGGCCAGTCTGCAAGATAATCGATTTCAGCTTCTTTATTGTTTAATAGCATTATTAACTCTCCATTCTTATAAAAGTGTATGTTCTTAATTATATAGCAGTTGGAAAGAGATAGAAAGCAAAATTAAATTTTGGACGTGTGACCTTGGTGTGACCAGAATGTAGTATACTAAGTTCATATAAGTGATTAGTAGGTCATAATAAGACAAAAGGGATAAAATATATGAAAAAAAATCAAGATAATCAAAGTTTTGTGGTAAATATAAAGGGACAGGAAAATCATTCCTGGCAGGGAACACTGACCTGGGTGGAAGGAAAAAAACAGGAAAATTTTCGAAGTGCTCTGGAATTACTGAAGCTGATTGACTCTGCATTAGAAGAAGAATAAAGTAGGCGGATTACTCAAAATGGTCACATAAAGTCTTGACAAAACAAGATAAAAGATGTTAGTATGACCATAAGAAGATAAACGTGGGTTCGTGTAAGCTATTATATAGCACGTAGGAGGGACCTTAATGAAAAAGAGAATTACTGCAGTTGCCCTTAGCATTGTAATGTTGGGCTTTTGTTTATACAGTGGAATATATGCAACACCAGCAGAAGGGGAATTGTTTGCAACAGCGGCTGTCAGAGATCTGACAACAGAAGACGGTTCCGTATATTTTGATGATGAGGCAATTGCCTTAAGCGGTTCTGTTTATAAAGCAGGCATGACAGATGCAGAGAAAGCAAGGGCTGATGAGCTTAGAAGTCTTGCTATGAATACTTTAAGTGCTGTAAATGCACAGAGAGCAAGTGCCGGATTATCTGCTTTGACCTGGAACACTGATCTGGAATCCTGCGCAAGCGTTCGTTCGGAAGAGATTGTTTCAACCTGGTCACATACCAGACCAAATGGCAGTGATTGGTATACAGTAAACAGTAATGTTATGTGGGGTGAAAACCTGGCTAAGAATTACAGTTCAACAGATGCTGTTGTGGCAGCATGGATGGCATCGCCTACACATAAAGCCAATATCATGGATGGTTCTTTTGCCACCATGGGAATTGCGATTTATGAAGTGAACGGCGTTCTTTACTGGGCACAGGAATTTGGCCGCTAAATATTGAATCGAAATAATAAAGCTAAAAAATGAATTAATGAACATAATAAGTCTTCTACTATAATAATATGGTAGAAGACTTTTTTACTGAAAAGTATAAAAAAGGGGTTTACAGATTTATTCTTTGGGACTAGAATACAAGATATCTAATAAGAAAATGCGTTGAAGAGAAGAGTAGGATGAGAAATAAGTCAGAGAGAGATGCACCATGGTGAAAGCATCT
>JAQUUX010000007.1 GCA_028693705.1 Lachnospiraceae bacterium
AAATGGAGGTGTCATAATTCAGTTATCCACAATTGATAGCAGTCTGAGAAGAAATTGGAGTAGTGCGCTCTTTTTTTCAAAAGTTATCCACATGGATTGAAAATGAATTATGAAATTACCTCAAATAAAAAAGACATCCAAGATCAAATAATTTTAGATGAAGTCCAATATATTTCAGAGTTATTCCCATATATAAAAATGGAATGTGATAAAACAGATGAGAAAGGAAGATTTTTACTTACAGGATCACAACAATATCATTTGATGAAAAATGTTTCTGAATCGTTAGCTGGGAGAGTAGGAATTATAGAATTGGCGGGGCTCTCTTTACGGGAAATTATGAATGTTGATTTTCATAAAACATTTGTGCCGAATGAAGAGTATATTGAGAAACGAAGCAAGTATTATAAGCCATGCGATAATATTTGGGAGATCATACATAAAGGAGGATATCCTGCTTTATATGTAGATGACGTTAATTGGCAAACTTTTTACAGTTCTTATGTACAGACCTATATTGATCGGGATATTAACGAGCTTGGAAATATCAAGGATAAGCTTAAGTTTACACAGTTTCTTACGGCGATGGCGGCCAGAACCGGACAGATGCTAAATTATTCTTCTGTTGCTGAACAGCTGGAAATTGCTGTGAGTACAGTCAAAGAATGGGTTTCTTTGCTTGAGGCGTCCGGAATTGTATATATTATGCAACCATATACAAATTCAGCATTGCATAGGGTAATTAAAACACCTAAAATTTATTTTCGAGATACTGGCTTAGTATGTTTCTTGACTAAATACCAGACAGCTGAAACAGCGATGAATGGAGCAATGGCAGGAGAGCTTTTTGAAACATTTGTCGTGTCAGAGATTTTGAAGTCATTCTCCAATGCAGGGAAAGACTATAGGATGTACGTTAGTTATTATCGTGGAAAAGACAAAATTCGAAAAAGCAGCAATGGAATAAAAATCGAGATGGAAGCCGAAATCGATATTCTTATAGAACAAGACGATATAATTTATCCAATAGGGATTAAGATGTCTGCCAACCCTAAAATTGGTATGACAAATGCATTTGATATTTTAGACCGAATCCCAGAAAAAAAGAGAGGAATTGGAGTTATCTTATGTATGTATCATTCTCCATTATGGCTTAAAGATAATATCGTTGCCTTACCGGTTGAGTTCATTTGAATTTATGAATGGTATATTGTGTATAGTAATTTTGCACATATATACAACCCTGAAACTTTGGTAGTAATTACCAATTACGAGCAAAAAAAATAATACTGTACAATTAGTAACACTGGGTAGTAGCTGACGTGAATGCCTTCACTTTAGCTACTATTTTTATTTGCGCAAAATAGGGAGCGTCCCTGTTTTATAAGAAGGAGAAAGAAAAAATGAATCAAAACTCAAATCAATATCTTGCAGAGGTACCAATTGGAAAATTAATGATGAAATTTTCAATTCCATGTATCATGTCTTTGCTTGTATCATCACTTTATAATATCGTCGATCAGATTTTTATCGGAAGAGGTGTTGGATACCTTGGAAACGGCGCTACCAATGTAGTGTTCCCGATCACTGTCATTGCATTGGCTATTGCGCTGATGATCGGTGACGGATGTGCAGCATTTTTAAGTATCTGCCAGGGTAAAAAAGATACAGAAGGTACGAAAAAGGGTGTAGGTAATGCAGTTACTTTGTTAGTCCTGATCAGTATTATCTTAATGATTATTTTCATGGTTGGTCGTGAAGGTATCCTGGGAGCATTTGGTGCAACGGAGAATAATATCGCATATGCAAGAGACTACTTTAATATTATCGCAGTCGGCATTCCATTCTTCATATTTGCCAATGGATTAAATTCTGTGATCAGAGCTGATGGCAGTCCTCAGTTTGCCATGTTATCCACATTAGTGGGATGTGTCATCAACGTTATCCTGGATCCGATTGCGATATTCGTATTACATTGGGGGGTAAAAGGAGCAGCAATAGCGACTATTGTTGGTCAGATTGTATCTGCAGGTCTTGCTGTCTATTATTTGTTTCACACAAAATCCTTTAAATTATCCCAAAACAGTTTTATCATAAAAGGCTCTATTCTAAAGAGGGTTTTACCACTTGGAATCAGCAGTTTTCTGACACAGCTGTCAATTGTTATTATCATGGGTGTTATGAACAATGTACTGGTAACATACGGGGCAATGTCAAAATATGGCGCAGATATTCCCATGACAGTCGTTGGTATTGTTATGAAGGTATTCCAGATCGTTATTGCATTTGTAATCGGTGTGGCAGCAGGCTCTCAGCCCATTGTCGGATATAACTATGGTGCAGGTCATTTTGGACGTGTAAAAGAGATTTATAAGAAAATGATGATGGCGGAAGTATGCATTGGTATTGTGGCAACTATCTGTTTTGAACTTTTCCCGTTACAGCTCATTGGTTTGTTCGGAAGTGAAAGTGATTTATATAACGAATTTGGAATTTTAGCATTCAGGATCTTTTTAAGTACGATCATTTTCTGCTGTGTGGTAAAGTCTACAAGCGTATTTTTACAATCACTGGGAAAGCCGATGATGTCCATGGGATTATCTTTAATGAGAGATTTTATCCTGAGTGTTCCGCTTGTGCTGATTTTGCCATTGGCATTTGGTGTAGAAGGACCGTTATTTTCAGCACCGATTGCAGATATTGTGACTTTCCTTGCTGTAGTGATTATGATGAGGCATGTCATGAAAGAATTAAGTTCAATGATGAAAAAGGAAAGGGTATAAATATATGGATAAGAAAATTATTACAATCGGAAGACAGTTTGGTTCCGGAGGACGTGAACTGGGAAAAATGTTAGCTGAAAAGCTGAATATTTCCTACTATGATAAAGAAATCATTGATTCCGCAGCAGTGATCAGCGGCTTATCAAAAGAATACATAGCACAAAATGACGAGGTAGTAACGAACAGTTTCCTGTATTCTCTCGTCATGGGCACCAGGACTTTAACCGGACAGAAAACAGTTGAAGAGATTAAAATGGATGCACAGAGAGAAGCACTTAAGGAAATTGCAGCAAAAGGCAGCTGCGTAATCATAGGAAGGGTAGCAGATTATACCTTACGGGAAGAAAATCCTTTCCGGATATTTATATCTGCTGATGAAAATGATCGTGTACAAAGAGTGTGCAAGAGAGATAGCTTATCGAAAGAGGAAGCCTTGAAGAAGATCCGCAAAATGGATAAATTAAGAGCAGCATACTACAATGAATATGCAGATGCTGCCTGGGGTAAAGCTGATAACTATGATCTGTGTATCAATCTTTCAAAGATAAGCATGGAAAAAGCAATTGCAATGATTGTTATGAATTTTTAAATTAGTACGAGAAAACATAGAATAGTGATATGTCGTCTGCTGTAGCATCGGCGGATCAGGCTGCAGCGAATCAGGCTGCAGCAGACCAGGATGCAGCAGACCAGCCGGTAAGTGCAACACAGGCAGCTACTTTGCACTTTCAGGAAAAGACAGGACTGGAGTGGCCCATCGTAGGAAATGTGCTGATTAACTACAGCATGGATAAGCCGGTATATTTTGCAACTTTAGAGCAGTATAAATACAATCCGGCGATTGTAATCCAGGCAACAGAAGGCGCAAAAATCCAGGCAGCAGCTGACGGGCAGGTTACAGAAGTTGGCAGTTCATCCGCACTGGGTAACTACGTGTGTTGTGATCTGGGAGACGGTTACGAATTAACCTATGGACAACTAAAACAGATTGATGTAAAAAAAGGTGCATATCTTCATGCCGGAGATGTTATCGGACAGGTAGCGGCACCCAGCAAATATTATAGTACAGAAGGAACCAACGCTTATTTTGCCATGACAAAAGATGGGGAGCCTGTAAATCCTCTTACTTTATTACCATAAAAAGATCATAGAAAACGAGGTAGAAAAGGTGCTTCAGATTATACATGGAAAAGTCATGACGATGACCGGCGTTATCTATGAAGATGGCTTAGTAGAAATTGAAAATGGGAAGATTACCGGAATCACAGAATACAGATCAGAACATTTGTCATCACCGGACAGCAAGAAGAAAAACAACACAGACAATAACGCAGGTAATAGCAAAAAAAATGACAATATCGTCATAAATGCAGAAGGCTGCTGGGTCATGCCGGGTCTTATTGAAGCACACTGTCATATGGGAATCACAGAAGAAAAGAAAGGCATCGAGGGCGATGACTGCAATGAAAGTGTGCATCCGATTACGCCTATGCTCCGGGCAATTGATGCGATTAATCCTATGGATGCAGCTTTTGATGATGCAGTAAGAGCCGGGATCACATCGGCCATGATTGGTCCAGGCAGCGCTAATGTAGTGGGCGGACAGTTTGCTTTTGTGAAGACGAAGGGCAGAAGTATGGACGACTTGATTGTGCTGGCACCCGCGGCCATGAAGGTGGCTTTTGGAGAAAATCCCAAGGTAAATTACAGTGGCATGGGACAGTCCCCGGCCACCAGAATGGCCATTGCCGGTATGCTGCGCAGGGAATTATGGGAAGCGAAGCAATATCAGAGCCAAAAGAAAAAAGCAGCCAAAAATAAAGAAAATTTCACTGAAAGTTTTCACTGGGAGAGCTGGCTGCCGGTACTGGAACATCGTATTCCTCTAAAAGCCCATGTACACAGAGCGGATGATATCTTTACCGCTATTCGAATTGCCAAAGAATTCGATTTGGATATGACGCTGGATCATTGCAGTGAGGGACATTTGATTGCAGAGGAGATAGCGGAGAGCGGATTCCCGGCAATTTTAGGTCCGGATTTTGCCAGTAGAAATAAAATAGAAGTACAGAATATGGCATTTAAAACAGCCGGCATATTACATCAGGCAGGTGTGAAGACAGCGATTACCACAGACCATCCGGTAAGTATCATTCAGTCACTTCCTCTTTGCGCAGGCATGGCAGTAAAAGCTGTACTGCCCATGGAGGAAGGTTTAAAATCCATTACGATTTATCCTGCTCAGATCTGTCGGGTAGATGACAGGGTAGGAAGTCTGGGAGTTGGAAAAGACGGGGATATCGCTATTTTTGATGGAAATCCTATGGAGCTTTTTACACATAATCTTTGCACAGTTATCAATGGGCAGATTCAGTATAAAGCAGATGATTTTTCAGCCCGGGTTTGCTATAATTAGAAAATATGAAGACAAGACGATGGATAGGTCTCCTTCTGGCAATTTGCCTGTTGACAGGCTGTGGTACAGGTTGGGGAGTGGAAAATATTACAAATACAGAATTGCAGTTCATGGAGGCTGAACCGGTTATTAACTATGAAGTACCGGAGAGTATGCCCAGTCTGTTGGTAGACCAGATAGGATATCTTACAGATAGTCCTAAGGTTGCGGTGGTAAAAAATAAGAATCTACCGAAAACATTCCGTGTCGTGAATGCTGATACAGGAAAATGTGTCTTGGAAGAGAGCGTGGAAACATCAATATTGACAGCCGGAACCTCTAAAATCGGCTATGCGGATTTTTCCAAGGTAACGATCCCGGGTAATTATTATCTGGAATGTGACACACTTGGACGATCTTATTCTTTTGCAATAAACGATGAGGTTTATTGGCCACTATTCCAGCAGATGAATGGATTGTTTTACGGCGACAGCAGTATTGGAATTGGCTGGCAGGAAAAGAATATTTCCGATAATACAGTAAAAGATCAGGCCATGTCAGTTATGAATCTGTTACTCGCATATGAAATGAATGCAGATTTTTTTGCAGCAGATGAGGATGCGAATCAGATTCCTGATATGCTGGATCAGATTTCTACAGAAATATTATATCTGTTATCCATACAGGAAAATAATGGCTCTGTTACGCTGGATGCAGAGGAGTCTATTTACTGTGCAGCAGCTTTTGCAAAATACAGCTATCAGTATAAAGCCTTTGACAGTGCAATTGCTACAAAATGTCTGCAGGCGGCAGACAGTGCATGGAAATACGTGGAAAAATCAGGTAAGAAAATACCGGATGATGTTTTATATATGGCGGCGGCAGAGTTATATCGTGCATCAGGCAGTAATAAATATAGAGAGGCCGTGAACACGTACCTGAAAAATAATTATCAGACGGATGAAAATGACAGTCTTTATGAATTTTATGGTGACGTTACCTACATTTCCACTAAACAAAAGGTAGATGTGGATGTTTGTACCAGCATCATGAAGAAAATCATGAATAAGGCCGAGAATATCGCCACTGAACTTCGGGATAAACCGTTTAAAACATTGGGAAATGAAGAACAGAATAATACTGAGGAACTTTTATGGAATATGGTGGAGCTCTCCGTGGTAGATACGATTATTGCAAATCATGAATATGATACGCTGATTGAAAATCACTTACATTATTTTTTGGGTGTGAATGGAAAAGCAGAATGCTTTTTCCAGGGATTTGGTGAAAAGGAAGTGGCGGTAGAACGAAGTATTAACACCTCTTACCGTTTGACTTCGGAATGTATCCTGATGTGTGGTATTATCATGAAGTAAAAATAAAGGCATAACCAACAATATCGGGTTATGCCTTTACGTTTTATGAAACCTGTTTATAGAATAATTTGCATTCGTCTAATACCTGATAAATTCCATTCTCAAGTCGTACAATACATACGCCGCAATTTTTCTGCAAATCACCGCTCCAATAATCTGCGATACCATGGTTCTTAATGTGACAAAGCAAAGCTTTATTCAATGCACCATGGGCCGTTATCATTATCCGGTCCCATTCCTTTTCATGAGGCTCGATTTCTTCTTTTAAAAAGGAAGCAGCTCTGGCACAGACAGCTTCAAAACTTTCTCCATCAGCAGGCGCTCTGTAGAGTTCCGGCGCAGAAAAGAAATAGTGGAACGGATCAGTGAGATCGGCGAAAAGTTTTTTGGAATCGCCGCCTTCATAGCTTCCAAAACTGATCTCCTTTAAACGATCGTCAGTCTGAATTTCCAATCTGCGGTTTCCCAGAATAAGGTTTGCCGTTTCATATGCTCTTTGTAGCGGAGAAGAAAAAATCCGGTCAAAAGGGACATCATGTAAAGCAATGCCGGTTTCTCTGGCAAGCTGTCTTCCGTTTTCATTTAATGCAATATCAGTTCTGCCCTGCAGCAGATGTTGTTCATTCCAGGGTGTTTCCCCATGTCTTACAATATATAATTCCAAAATGTTACACCAATTCCTTATTTTTCTGATAAGACTTAATCATGATCTGACGCACATATTCCCCGATGTTTTTCTGATCTTCCTTTGAAAGATCTTTATAATAAACAGGCGCACTGTATTCAATGATAACATGCGCTCTGCGAATCTTGGGAAAATGATCTTCCAGAACAGCGTTACTGTTGTTAATGGTCATCGGGATAATGGGACATCCTGTTTTGGCAGCGATCTTAAAACTTCCGTCTTTAAAAGGAAGCATATCTTCGGACTTATCTTTGTTTCTGGTTCCTTCCGGGAATATGGCAATGGAAACACCATTCTTTACATGATCAATAGCAGCGAGAATGGTTTTCAGACCTTCCTTAATATTATCGCGATCCAGGAAGAGACAGTTTACAGCTCTCATCCAAGTACTCAGGAAAGGAACCTTTTCCATTTCTTTTTTGGCAATGTAGCCGGTCAGCCCGGGAGTTCTGGAATAGGTAGTTACAATATCAAAGAAACCACGATGGTTACCAATATATAATACGGCAGCATCCTTTGGCACATTTTCCTCGCCAATGACAGTTAAACGGACACCTGAAATGAACAGGACACCATGAAAGGCCCACTGTACCAGTCTCAGAGAAGCCATTTGTTTGGCACGAGGATTGAATTTCCCGATAATCCATAGGACTAACAGGATTGGAATGCCAATAATGAAAAAAATAACCAAAAATAATACGACAGCAATAGTCCGAATCATAATATTCTCCAATCTTGCAGACGGCCTGTAAGTTTTTGACAGGACGTCAATCTGCCTTTATTATAAACATATATAAGGTTTAATTCAACAACAGGAGGCAAAAAATGAAATTACAGACAATACATCATGTGGCTATTATTGTATCGGATTATAAAAAGGCAAAAGAATTTTATGTAAACAAATTGGAACTTCCCGTGGTTCGTGAAAATTACAGAGCAGAGAAAAATGACTGGAAGCTGGATTTACAATTGGGAGACAGTGAACTGGAGATTTTTGGAGAAGAAAATCCGCCGGCGAGAGTATCCAGACCGGAAGCCTGTGGACTCAGACATTTGGCATTTCATGTGGAAAACATGGAAGAGGCAGTGGCATGGCTCAAGACGAAAGGAATAGAAACGGAGCCCATCAGGGTGGATGATTATACCGGAAAAAAGATGACCTTTTTCCAGGACCCGGATGGACTCCCGTTAGAATTACATGAATAGATTTTGATGTGATTTTTTATCTATGTATGCTATGTAATGGTTTCTTATTTTTCAACCCAGCGGTTGTACAGGTTTGCAAGTACAGCACCGGAAATATTATGCCATACTGAGAAGATAGCACCCGGAACAGTTGCCATAGCCAGATCAGGGAAAGCAGTGCCGGCAAGAGATGTAGCCAGACCGGAATTCTGCATACCGATTTCTACAGATAATGCTTTTGTCTTGGCGATGTTTAAGTGTAATACTTTTCCTAAACCAAAACCGCAGGCATAACCTAACAGGTTGTGCAGGATGACAACAACAAATACAACAGCACCGGTTGTCATGATTTTTTCAGAATTGTGAGATACAACCGCTGCAACGATCAAGCAGATAGCAACAACAGATACGGTTGGAAGAACCTTTACCAGTTTCTGTGTTACGCTGCCAAATAATTTGTTGATGATGAAACCTAATGCGATTGGTACGATAACTACTTTGATAATGGAAACGAACATGTTGACAGGATCAACAGTAACGGTAGTTCTCAGTAACAGATAAGTAATAGCCGGTGTGAGGATCGGTGCCAGAACAGTATTGACACTGGTCATACCAACGGATAAAGCTACATCACCTTTTGACAGGTATGTAATAACGTTACTGGAAGTACCACCGGGACAGGTACCTACTAATACAACACCTGCAAGCAGTGCAGCGTCCAGACCAAATCCCTTACCAAGCAGGAATGCTAACAATGGCATAATGGTAAACTGTGCCAGACAGCCCACGATAATATCTTTTGGACGGGTGAATACCAGCTTGAAATCATCCAGCTTTAAGGTAAGCCCCATACCGAACATAACGATCATCAATAAATAGTTAACCCAGCTGGTCTGAATCCACAGACAGGTGGCCGGTGTGAACAGCGCCAATGCTGCAACAACCAATACGATTACCGCCATAAATTTTCCAAAGAAATCACTGATTTTTTCTAATACTTTCATTTCTTTTCTCCTTTACCCTCGTTAGTGATATTTTTCAGACACAGACATTCAGGCAATAAAAAACCTTTGCCTCCATAGATAAACTTTTAAAAGCTCATCTAAGAGACAAAGGTTAAAATTCCTCTGCGGTACCACTCTTCTTGCTGACATAGTCGGCCACTCAGTCACATATCTGTCAATATGGAATACTGTAACGGGTATTAACCGTTCACGCTTACTGGATAGAAAACTATCGTTTAGTCTGAAAGCTCAGAGGGGATTTTCATAAACGGTAAAGACTGTCTCACACCAACCGACAGCTCTCTGCAACAGTTACACATTTCTTACTTTTCCTCGTCAACGCTGTGTCTTATTGAATAATACATTACTGCGTTAAAGTTGTATTGTCAAGAAGTAAAAATAAATTTTTTAGTGAAATAATAAAGAAGAAAAAAAAGAAAATATAAACATCAAAAAAAAGAATGTGAAATGAAAAAACTTAATAAGATAGAAATAAGAAAATTATTTTAATGTGGTATAACTGAAAAGGGGAACTGATAATGAGAAATAGAATAAAAAAATTAATAAAACGATACGAATTAGTTTTCCCCATACTTTTGACAGCGATCCTGTTGTTATCCGGCTGTACACCGGGAAATCTGGCTAACCTATTAGGTGGAAAACAGGACACCAAACTTCAGGATCTGGAATATACCGTAGTGGCAGAAAGTGCCCAGCCGGAGGAATTGGCTGCACGTCTCGAAGAACAAAAAGAGAAACAAAAAGCCGAAGGTTTCAAGCTGACCTTCCAGGATGGAAATTATCTTTATATATGTATCGGTTACGGAGAAAAGGAAAGCGGAGGCTACAGTATCGCCGTAGATGAACTGTATCTGACAGAGAATGCCATCCATGTGAAGACGATACTGTTAGGACCTGATCCGGGAACGGAAAAAGGGCAGGTTTCATCCTATCCTTACATCGTTTTGAAAATGGAAAACAGGGAAGAACCTGTGGTATTTGAATGACAAATATGCTATCATAAACCCAAAATGTGAGGGAATGGGAGGCAGTTTATGCTATTCATAAAAAACGGGTATCTGATCGATCCGGCAAGTCAGACGGAAGGCATCTGTAACCTGATCATCGATGGAACCAAAATCCTGAAAATGGGAGAAAAAGTGGAGCCTGCGCAGAGTGATGAACTGGAGGTTTTGGATGCAACAGGCTGTATTGTAGCGCCGGGACTGGTGGATGTGCATACTCATTTCAGAGATCCGGGGATTACTTATAAAGAAGATATTTTTACAGGGGCAGCTGCCGGCGCAAAAGGTGGCTATACCACACTGGTTGGCATGGCAAATACCATACCGGCAGTTTCTGACCCTGAGACGATTTCTTATATTATAGAAAAAGGAAAGAAAACGGGCATTCATGTAGTGACCTGTTCCACTGTGACGAAGGAGATGCAGGGCAAAGAGCTGTGTGATCTGGAAGGATTAAAGGCGGCGGGAGCAGTGGGATTTACCGATGACGGTAAGCCTATTCTGGATACAGAAATGGTAAGAACCGCTATGAAAGAAGCAGCCAGACTGGACTGTCCTATCAGTTTCCATGAAGAAGACCCGCAGTATATCCAGAATAATGGAATCAATGCCGGTACGGTGGCAAAGAAACTGGGTCTTGGCGGTTCTGACAGACAGGCAGAGATTTCCATGGTGAAGAGAGATCTGGAAATTGCACTGGAAACAGGTGCGTCCATTGATATTCAGCATATCAGCAGTAAAGAGGCAGTAGAACTGGTACGTCAGGCAAAGAAAAGGGGAAATAGTATTCACAGTGAAGCCACACCCCATCATTTTACTCTGACAGAGGAAGCAGTGCTGCAGCATGGCACTTTGGCAAAGATGAATCCTCCTCTTCGAGAAGAAGCGGACAGGCAGGCAATTTTAGTTGGTTTGCAGGATGGCACGATAGATCTGATTGCAACGGATCATGCGCCGCACAGCAAGGCAGAAAAGGACAAGTCTTTTGCAGAGGCTCCCAGCGGTATCACGGGACTGGAAACGGCTTTGTCATTGGGCATTACCAAACTGGTGCGGGAAAACGTTCTTACCATGATGCAATTATTGGAGAAGCTTACCTGTAACCCGGCAGCACTGTATCATCTGGATGCCGGTTATGTAAAAGAGGGAGGACCTGCGGATCTGGTGATCTTTGCACCGGAGGAAACCTGGACCGTAAATGAATTTTTATCTAAATCAACCAATACGCCATTCAAAGGTGAGACCTTATATGGTGTGGTACACCAGGTCATCTGTGACGGCAAAATCGTATACCGTTATCGCTAAAAACGTATATCGTTATCGCTAAAATGGCTTCATGAAATGGATCAGAAAAGCGGATATGTAATATAGAGAAAGGACAATTACAAATGGCAAAGAAGAAATGTAGAGCAACAGTGCTTGGACAGCAGAAGCTGGCAGAAGGTATTTACGATCTGCAGCTGGAAACAGATATGGTAAAGGAGGCAAAGCCGGGACAGTTCGTGATGGTATTCCCGGAAAACGCCGCTAATCTGTTACCCAGACCTATCAGTATCTGTGAGATCATAAAAGAAAAGAACATCCTGCGACTGGTATATCGTGTGGCAGGAAAAGGAACCGGAGAGTTCAGTACCCTGCAGACAGGAGACAGTGTTGCCATTATGGGACCCTTGGGAAACGGTTATGATCTGACCAAGGCAGAAGGCAAAAAAGTCATGCTCATGGGTGGCGGTATCGGGATCCCCCCTATGCTGGAGCTGGCAAAAGAACTGGGAGGTTCCGGTATTTTATTAGGGTACAGAGATGCCAATCTTTTCCTGAAAGAAGATATGGAACAGTATGGTGATGTGTATGTCGCTACGGAAGATGGCAGTGCTGGTACAAAGGGAAATGTATGTACCATTATTGAAGAGAAAAAATTACAGCCGGATATGATCATGGCGTGTGGTCCTATGCCGATGTTAAGAGCTATCAAACATTATGCGGAAACCACAGGTATTCCTGCTTTTATTTCTCTGGAAGAGAGAATGGCATGTGGTGTAGGCGCCTGTCTTGGCTGTGTATGTAAGACTACTAAGAAGGATGCTCATTCCCATGTGAATAACGCAAGGGTTTGCACCGATGGTCCTGTTTTTGAAGCAGCAGATGTAGAAATCTAAGGGAATGGAGAAAGCATATGAATACAAAAGTGACAATTGCAGGAGTTGAATTTAAGAATCCGGTAATGACAGCCTCCGGTACCTTTGGTTCCGGTATGGAATATTCTGAATTTGTAGATTTGAATAAATTAGGAGCAGTGGTAACCAAAGGTGTTGCCAACGTGCCATGGGCAGGAAACCCTACACCCCGTGTGGCAGAAACTTACGGTGGTATGTTAAATGCTATCGGCTTACAGAATCCGGGAATTGATGTTTTCATTGAGAGAGATCTGGCATTTTTGAAAGATTATGACACTAATGTCATAGTGAATGTATGTGGAAAAACAGTAGAGGACTATCTGGAGGTTGTGGATAAGCTGGCAGATACAGATGTTTCCATGTTAGAGATCAATGTATCCTGTCCCAATGTAAAAGAGGGTGCTATTGCTTTTGGACAAAAGGCAGATGCTCTGTACAACATTACCAGTGAGATCAAAAAACATGCAAAACAACCTGTTATCATGAAGCTTAGCCCGAATGTAACAGATATTACAGAGATGGCAAAGGCAGCAGAAGCGGCCGGTGCAGATGCTTTATCCATGATCAATACCATTACCGGTATGAAGATCGATATCCATAAGAGAAAATTTGTACTGGCAAATAAAACCGGCGGTATGTCCGGTCCGGCGATTAAACCGGTTGCAGTTCGTATGGTTTACCAGACCGCACAGGCTGTCAAGATTCCCATTATTGGCATGGGCGGCATTTCCAATGCAGAGGATGCTATCGAATTTCTCATGGCAGGAGCCAGCGGTATTGCGGTAGGAGCCATGAATTTCATCAATCCTTATGCAACGGAAGAAATCGTGGCGGGTATTGAAGCTTATATGAAACAGTATCGGGTTGAAAATATTACTGATTTAATCGGCTGTGTCCGTTAAAAATTCCAGATAAGGGTATAAATCCCCCTCAGGCGTAATAAACTTTAGTAGATTACGTCTGGGGGTATTTTTATGGATTTTAAGAAGAAAAATATACATATGGATAGAACAAGGGCGGCAGCAATGAATCAGATCACCTTGGAGGAGGACCGTAACATTCCGGATCAAAAACCGGATGCTGCCGGTATCGTATATCAGATTGGAAATGTTGTAATTGAAGAAACAAGACCGGGAGAAGATCATGCCACTGTAAGAGGAGCACTGGAATATCGTGTGCTCTACCGGACAGACTTAGAGAGAATCCTTAAGCAGTATGGAGGGGAGTATTCACTTTGAGGAACAGGTATACATGGAAGGGGTTCATCCGGGAGATACTATTAAGACAGACTGGGATCTGGAGGATCTGCAAATCGGATTGATTAACAGTCGCAAATTCAGTATCCAGGCATGTATTATGTTAAAACTGCAGGTGGAAGTGCTCTATGATGTAGAGACTATTCTGGACGTCCTGGGTGAGGAGTCAATCGAGACGCATAAGAGTAGTCTGGATATTGCTGAAATAGCTATTTATAAAAAAGATATTTTCAGACTTCGGGAAGAAACGGAACTGCCTAAGAAACTTCCCAATATGGATGAAGTTCTGTGGCAGCAGGTGCAACTACTGGATTTGGATTGCAAGCCCATTGAAGAAAAGATTGCCATACAGGGAGAATTGCAGATTTTTCTGCTGTATCTGAGTGCAGGAGAAGTTCCCTCTTATGAAACATTTGAGACAACACTTCCTTTTAATGGCATATTAGAATGCCAGGGATGTAGCGAAAAGTTGGTTCCCTGTATCACAGTTACAACAAGTCATAAAGAAATAGAGATCAGGCCTGATGCTGACGGGGAAGAAAGAGTAATTTCTGTGGAGATGGTGCTGGAACTTGATATGAAACTTTATAGAGAGGAAAAGCTGTCGTATTTATCGGACGTTTATGGTGTGACACAGACTGTCACTGCCCGGACAGAGCCTGTGATTTTTGAAAAGCTGGTTTATACCGGAACGGAGAAATGCAAAGTAACAGATCGAATTCGAATCGAAAATGGAGAGCCGAAGATACAGGAAATTCTTCATGCAGATGGAAACATCCACATTACGGAGAACAGACAGACTGAAAATGGTCTGGAATGGGCAGGCAATCTGGATGTGCATATTTTCTATCAAAGTAATACAAAGGAAGGCTATGCCGGTATGCATGGGGTGATCCCTTTTCAGATGGCGGTAGAAATCCCGGGAGATACGATAGAAGTGACCTGTCAGATGAATTGTATATTACAGCAACTGAGTGTTTCCATGCTGGATCAGGAAGAAGTGGAAGTAAAGGCAGTGCTGGGATTTCAGGAGATTGCTTTTGGAAAACAGACCCGGAATCGAATTGCGGACATAGCTATTACAGAACTGGATTATAAAACCATGAGTGAACTACCCGGAATCGTGGTGTATATGGTGCAGGATGGAGACTCGCTCTGGGATATAGGGAAACGTTATTATGTCCCTGTCACGGCTATTATGGAAATGAATGATATGGGAAACGAACAGATTAAGAAGGGCGACAAGATCTTAATAGTAAAATAAAGGAAAAACCGGAGGAAACGGAAGTAAAAGGCTGGAAAACAGAGCGATAGAAATTGACATTCCATAAGGATACCGATTATAATATCCATAACATTGTATACAAAGTACAAAGAATATAATATGGGGTTATGGAAAATGGGAAAATTACAAAGAAAAGCATATGCCAAAGTAAATCTGGGATTGGATGTTATCCGTCGCAGGGAAGATGGTTATCATGAAGTAAAAATGATCATGCAGACAGTAGATCTGTATGATGTACTTACTTTTGAAAAAACAAATAAACCCGGGATTCGTATTCAGATGGCGGATGGAGATGAAAAGGGAATTTTCTTACCATTAAATGAGCATAATCTGATCTATAAAGCGGCAAAAATGCTGTTTGATCAATATAATATACAAGAAGGTCTGGAAGTTACTTTGGAAAAGAATATTCCTATTGCAGCCGGAATGGCTGGTGGCAGCACTGATGCAGCCGCTGCTTTTCTGGGTGTCAGGGATTTGTTTGATCTGAAGATTTCCATGGAAGAGCTAAAAGCCATGGCAGTAAAGGTGGGAGCTGACGTACCCTATTGCCTGGAGGGTGGAACACAGCTTTCAGAGGGAATCGGAGAAAAACTTACCATATTGCCACCGGCTCCGGATTGCTACCTGGTAATTGCGAAACCGGGCATCAGTGTTTCTACAAAATATGTATATCAGAATCTGCATTGTGATACATTAAAAAAGCACCCGGATATTGATGGCATGGTAAAAGCCATTACGGACAACAGTTTGAAGGGGGTGACGGATCGAATGGAAAATGTACTGGAAACAGTTACCATTCCAAAGAATCCTGTGATCCGCCAGATCAAGCAGCTATTATTGGAAGAAGGCGCTGAAAATGCACTGATGAGCGGAAGTGGTCCTACTACCTTTGGTATTTTTAAAGAGAGAGAAACCGCGGAGACAGCCTTTGAAGCAGTTCGTAAAGCGGGATTGGCAAAGCAGCTGTTTGTAACGACACTGCACCACGGTATGATAGAAAGAGGCTAACGATGAATGAAGAATTTGAAATCCACATGAATGAATTCCTGCCACTGAGAGATGTGGTCTTTAATACACTGCGTCAGGCAATTCTGACGGGAGAATTAAAACCCGGGGAGCGTCTTATGGAGATCCATCTGGCTAACAAACTTGGTGTAAGCAGGACTCCTATCAGAGAGGCAATCCGAAAGCTGGAACTGGAGAGCCTGGTCGTGATGATCCCAAGAAAAGGAGCAGAAGTAGCTCAGATTACAGAGAAAAGTCTGCGGGATGTATTGGAGGTACGAAGGACGCTGGACGCCTTGTGTGCAGAACTATCCTGTGATAGAATCAGTGAGGCCGAAATCGCAAACTTAAAACAGGCATGTCTGGATTTTGAGGCAGCCACTCAGGGAAAAGATAAAAAACAGATTGCCAAGGCAGATGTGGCACTGCATAATATCATCCTGGAATCCACAGGCAATCAGAGGCTGGAACAGTTGGTAAATAATCTGGCGGAACAGATGTATCGTTATCGTTTTGAATATATCAAGGATGTAAGCCAGTATGCCCAGCTAATTCAAGAGCATCGTGTGATCTACGAGGCGATTTCCGGCAGGGATAAAGAAAAGGCAGCACAGGCGGCCAGAACCCATATTGATAATCAGGAATCCTGTGTCATTGCATTAATTCAGCAGGAAAATGCAAAAATAAAAACGAATAAAAAGAATAAAAAATAGACAAAGGGCAATACTTTCCAACAAAGGAGTATTGTCATGAAACAAAAATTTGCAGTATTATTAGCCAGTCTCTATTTTTGGGGAATCCTCTATCCGGATTTATGCTTCGTGGATGGTGTGGTAGAAAGCACAGAGACCACTGATCAAGAGAATGATGCAGTACAGCTGCAGGAAAGCAGTCAGGTTACCATAACCTGTCATCTGTGGGAATGCATTTCAGATATGGAAGGAAAAAAAGAACATGGAATTGGAGAGCAACAGTAAGGACGCACCCATAGGAGTGTTTGATTCCGGTGTTGGCGGATTGACCGTTGTACGGGAGATCATGAGGCAGATACCCAATGAGAAAATTATATATTTTGGAGATACAGCCAGACTTCCATATGGAAGCAAGTCCAAGGACACGATCATTCGTTATTCCAGACAGATTTGTCATTTCCTGGAGAGCCAGAAAGTGAAGGCTATAGTAGTAGCATGTAATACTGCCAGTGCGCAGGCTCTGGATACTCTGGAGCAGGAGATAGATGTACCGATTACCGGTGTGGTAAAACCGGGTGCCAAAACGGCAGCCGAGGCAACCAAGAATGGAAAGATAGGTGTTATTGCTACAGAAGGTACGATTTCCAGTCAGATCTATTCACAGTACATAATGAAACTGAAGCCGGATACAGAGGTGATCGGGAAGGCTTGTCCGTTATTTGTACCGCTTGTAGAGGAAGGTCTTTTGATAGATCCGGTGACTGTGGAGATCGCACAGCGTTATCTGACAGAATTGATTGACATTGATATAGATACTCTGATCCTTGGATGTACTCACTATCCCTTGATACGTTCGACCATCGGCAAGATCATGGGAGATAAAGTAACGCTGGTCAATCCGGCGTATGAAACGGCCAGAGAATTAAAGGAATTATTGGAAGAAAAGCACTTGTTAAATGAAACAAAGCCCACACTGGGAACCGGGCAGTACCAGTTCTACGTCAGTGATGCGGCAGATAAGTTCAAGACCTTTGCCAATTCCATATTGAAATATGGTATCTTGTCCGCAAAGGTTGTGAACATGGAGCAATATTAAAAAGTGATAAACACAGCTATTTAGACAGGAGAATATATGACCAAAGATGTATTACTGTCCATAACAGGAATGCAGTTTGAGCCGGACGCAGAAGGCGGAGAGATTACTACTGTGAATCGTGCCCAGTATTATAAAAAGAATGATAGTCATTACATATTATATGATGAAGTAACGGAGGGTTTTTCTGAGCTTACCCATAATCGTATTAAAATCAAAGAACATGAGGTGATCCTGACCAGAAAAGGTTTGCTGAATGTACAGATGGATTTTGAGGAACAAAAGAAAAATCTCAGTAATTATCATACACCGTATGGAGATCTGGTAATTGGAATCGACACTTCCAAGGTATCGATTAAAGAAGATGAAACAGAAATTCTGGTGACGGTGGAATATGCATTGGAAATGAATTATGAACATTTAAGTGATTCTACGATTCAGATCAAAATCCGGGCAGTGCAGCCGGAAACATAACAGAAGACAATGAAAAATGTAATAATAAAACATAGTAAAAAACACCTCTGCACAATCGCATGCAGAGGTGTTTTAACGTTATCATATTTTTCTAAGTACTAATAAATTACATTACTTTAATGGCTTTGCGCCGGCCTTTTCCATTACAGTATCCCAGGCACGTTTGAAAAAGCCTTTCTTTTTCTGCTGCTCAACAGTTGCCTTCTTACCATGTAAGCCTTTTACATCAGTGATATAAATACCGCTAACTACAGCTTTTACTTCTTTTTTTACTGGGACATCAGCGAAAATACGTTCATCACAGATCAAAGTCATGATCTTGGCATTTACCTTTGCCTTTACAACAGGTAATTTCTGCCAACGCATATACCATGGTGTCTGGTCGATGACCATCTGTGGTAAACCGGACTGTGTTATTTTCAGTCTTTTCTTGTCAATAATCAGCATATTAACAGTCTGTTTGTATGCTTCAATCTGTTCCTGCTGTTCTGCCTGTTTCTTCTCAGCCTTTTTGCCCAGAAAATATAACGTAACAATAGCAATAATTAAAACTGCTAAAATAACCAATAATACAATTTGTAAAGTACTCAATCTCATTTTCCTCCTAGATTCTTTGCAATCTGTATTGTAACATTCTTGGGGTTATTAGGCAAGCAGAAAACTCTCCAAATGGGCATAAACATAAACTTTTCACTTTATTGTCTATCGCAATTATGGTATGATAACATGATGTAAATATTTAGAGAGATCTTAGAGAGATCCAGAAATAGAGGAGAAAAGTTTCATGAAAAAGAAAATTACTTACCTGTTAACCGCTTGTATGATGGCAGGTATGCTTACAGCATGTGGTGGCGATCAGGAATTTGTTCTGCATACAGCAGACATGAGCAAATATGTAACCTTACCGGAATATACCGGTATTCAAGTGACAGAGGCAGATCCGGAAGTCACAGATGAAGATGTTACAACAGAGATCACAGGACAGTTAGCTAATTGCACCGATCCTGCAGTAGGTATTACAGATCGTACTGTTGCAGAAGGCGATATTGTAAACATTGATTATGTTGGAAAACATGATGGTACTGCATTTGACGGCGGTACAGCAAGTGCCTATAACCTTTCCATCGGTTCCGGTAATTTTATTGATGGTTTTGAAGAAGGACTGGTAGGAGCTACACCGGGAGAAACAGTGGAATTAAATCTGAAATTCCCTGACACTTATGACAATAATCCTGATCTGGCCGGTGAAGATGTTGTGTTTAGTGTTACTGTAAACTTTATTGTAGCAACAGAAGATCAGCTGACAGATGAAATGGTACCTGCACTACATGCTGAGTCCACAACAGTAGCAGAATATAAACAGGCAGTTCGTGATGCATTGATGGAGAGCGCACAGCAGACCTATGAATCCAATGTACAGAATGCAATTATTGAGCAGATCATTGCGGGTTCTACTTTTAAGAGTATTCCGGAAGTTTTGCAGACAAAATATGAAGAACGTTTGAACTACCAGTACTCTCAGATGGCATCCTATTACGGATATGATCTTGAAACCTATGTGTACTACGCATATGGTGTGGATCTGGATAATTTTAATGAAACCGTAAAACAGTGGGCAATTGACTCCGCTGAACAGGCTCTGATCTTACAGGCAATTGCCAATGAGCAGGAATTAAATCCTACAGATGAAGAAGTACAGAAGACAATGGAAGATACCGCAGCGGAACAAAGCTTTGAATCTGTGGAAGAGATGCTTGGCGATGATACCACTGAAGATGATTTCAGGGATTACCTGATGTTCCAGAATGTATTGTCTTATTTACAGGAAAATGCTGTAGTTTCAGCTAGCTAATAAAACAAATTTGTGCCGGTATATTGCGAATGCATTCGGAAACGTCGGCAAGAATGGAGAAATGGGATGGAATTAACAGATATCAGAGATTTGTACCGCAGAAAAGAAGAGTTTATAGGCAAAAAAGTAACCATAGGCGGATGGGTTCGCAGTAACAGAGATTCAAAAGTTTTTGGTTTTATTGTAGTGAATGATGGCACTTTTTTTGAAACATTACAGGTAGTTTACAGTGATAAGCTGGAGAACTTTGCAGAATTATGTAAGCTTAATATTGGATCTGCTGTTATTGTAACAGGTTCGATTGTCGAAACCCCACAGGCAAAACAGCCTTTTGAAATGCAGGCTGAGGAAGTGGTATTGGAGGGTGCTTCTACAGCAGATTATCCATTACAAAAGAAGAGACATACCTTTGAATATTTGAGAATCATTTCTCACTTAAGACCAAGAACAAATACCTTCCAGGCAACTTTCAGGGTACGTTCCCTGTGTGCTTATGCAATCCATAAGTTCTTCCAGGAACGTAACTTTGTATATGTGCATACGCCATTGATCACCGGAAGCGATTGTGAAGGTGCAGGCGAGATGTTCCAGGTAACCACTATGGATCTGAACAATGTACCAAAAAACGAAGACGGTTCTGTGGATTATACCCAGGATTTCTTTGGAAAGCCAACGAATCTTACTGTGAGTGGGCAGTTAAATGGTGAAACCTATGCCATGGCATTTAAGAATATCTATACTTTTGGACCTACCTTCCGTGCAGAGAATTCCAACACCACCAGACATGCGGCAGAGTTCTGGATGATTGAGCCGGAAATCGCTTTTGCTGATCTGACAGATGATATGATCTTAGCTGAGAGCATGTTAAAATATGTAATCCGTTATGTATTGGAAAATGCGCCGGAAGAGATGGATTTCTTTAACCAGTTTGTGGACAAGGATCTGCTGAACAGATTGAATCACGTACTGGAATCAGATTTTGGTCGTGTTACTTATACAGAAGCTGTAAAGCTTTTGGAAGAGCATAATGATGAATTTGATTATAAAGTATTCTGGGGCTGTGACTTACAGACAGAGCATGAGCGTTATCTGACAGAGCAGATTTTCAAACGTCCTGTTTTTGTGACAGATTATCCAAAGGAAATCAAAGCTTTCTATATGAAGATGAACGAAGATGGAAAGACTGTTGCAGCTATGGATTGCCTGGTTCCGGGCATCGGCGAGATCATTGGCGGAAGTCAGAGAGAGGACAGCCTGGAGCTTTTAGAGAAACGTATGGATGAACTGGGACTGAATAAAGAAGATTATGGCTTCTATCTCGATCTTCGCAAATATGGTTCTGCAAGACATGCAGGATTTGGTCTTGGCTTTGAGCGTTGCGTTATGTATCTGACCGGAATGGGAAATATCAGGGACGTTATTCCGTTCCCGAGAACAGTCAATAATTGCGAACTGTAAACTGTTTAAATGGTAAGATTATCATATAGGACAGACTATAAAAGTGTAGTATAATGAATAGAGAAAAATAACACAGGATAGATGACGGGAATGTGCATGAAGAAAAAACTCAGGCAGATTGCGGCTGTATGGATGTCTTTGGTTATGATGATAATAGTGGTAGAACCGGTGCGTGCTGCCACTATTTCTGAATTACAGCAGCAACAACAAGAGCATCAAAATAAACTGAATGAGGTAACCGGGCAGATCAATGGTCTGGAGGATGAGCAGAGTATCATAGAAGAACAGATCGAAGACCTGAATGCCGAGCTGATCAATATGATGACCAGTATTAGTTTGCTGGAGGATCAGATCAGCCAGAAAGAACAGGAGATCTCTGATAAAGAAGCTGAAATTGCGGAAGCTCAGGCGGCATATGAAGAGGCTGTTCGTGTGGAAATTGCTCAATATGAGGCTATGAAGATCAGAATCAAGTTCATGTATGAGAAGGGCAATACATCGTATCTGGAGTTATTTATGCAGGCTGACAGCTTCAGTGATATGGTAAACAAAGCGGACTACATAGAAGACTTATATGATTATGACAGGAAACTTTTGAAGGAATACCAGGAGACAGAACAAAAGGTCGCTGCTATGAAAGCAGCACTGGAAGAGGAAAAGGCTGCTTTGGAAACAGAAGAACAGGAACTGCAGGTATCTAAGAAGGACCTGGTGGATCAGCAGTCTCAGCTGGATGTAATGAAGGCGCAGAAGAAAAAAGAATCTGCTAATTACGAAGCGCAGATCAAACAGGCAGAGGCACAGGCGGCGTCATATAAGAAGCAGATAGAAGCAGAAGCAGCACAGATCAAGAAACTCCAGGAAGAAGCCAAAAAACCTAAGAATGGTACGGCAGCAGCTTCCGGATCCTATAAAGTAACAGCATTTAATACTTCCATTATCAGTAATGCTTCTGGTAGTGACCTTGGCAAGAAGGTTGCCATGTATGGATGCCAATATATCGGGAATCCTTATGTAGCAGGAGGTACAAGCTTGACAAATGGAGCTGATTGCTCTGGATTCACCTATCGTATCTACGCGGATTTTGGCTATTCTATTCCGAGAACCTCGTATATGCAGCGAAACGCAGGTACTGCAGTCGGTTCTCTTGCAGAAGCCCAGCCGGGTGATCTGATCTGCTATGATGGACATGTAGCATTGTACTGTGGTGGCGGATATATCGTTCATGCCAGCACAGAACGTACCGGTATCAAGATCAGCAATGCCAATTACAGATCCATCGCAGCTATCAGAAGAATTATAAAGTAAGATGAATTATTTAAATCTAAAATGCAAGTTGAAAAATGCAAGATAAACATGCAAAAATATAAATACTTGCAGGAAATAAATCACAAAACAATCAAACATTAAAACTTAGATAAAAAAAGAAAATGAAGAAAACCTTAAATAAAGGGATTTCTTCATTTTTTTATTTATTTTTTTGAAAATTTATTTCTGAATTATTTGATTTATAACATCTAAAATGAAAAAAAGGAAATGCAGGATTTGATGCAAACGAAAAATATAAACTTTCAAAAAATGATAAAAAACGTAAAAAAGTCAACCCTGAATAAATAACCATCGTTATAATATTAACGAGCAATAGGTTTGAATAATAAACAGCACTATGCTAGAATAAAGTAATTAAGTAAAATAAGTGAAGAGTCGCTGACCGGTAGCCGGTAAGCTGACTGGATAAGAGGGGGAAATATGATAGAAAATGTGATCGTAGGACAATCAGGTGGCCCAACAGCAGTAATTAATTCATCTCTGGTTGGTGTATTT
The DNA here is from genome assembly GCA_028693705.1 of Lachnospiraceae bacterium. Lineage (GTDB taxonomy): Bacteria > Bacillota > Clostridia > Lachnospirales > Lachnospiraceae > JAQUUX01. The sequence continues at coordinate 23,573 of JAQUUX010000007.1, forward strand.
AAAACTGCTAAGGATCGTGGCGCTAAAAAGGTTTATGGTATGCGCTATGGAATTCAGGGACTTTTGGATGAAAAGGTAGTAGATTTATCTAATTATATTAAAACAGATCTGGATCTGGAATTATTGAAGAGAACACCGTCATCTTATCTGGGCTCCTGCCGATATAAGCTGCCGGATGTTGGTACAGATGACGCGCTTTACGAGAAGATTTTTGCTATTTTAGAGAAATTACATATATCCGCCTTCTTTTATATAGGAGGAAATGATTCCATGGATACTATTGCCAAGTTATCCAAGTATGCAAAGATAAAAGGCAGCAGCATTTTATTCATGGGAGTACCAAAGACAATTGATAATGATCTTGCCATTACCGACCATACCCCCGGTTTTGGAAGTGCAGCTAAGTTTATCGGTTCTGTAACCAAGGAACTGATCAGAGACAGTCTGGTATATGATCAGGAAAATGTTACCATTATTGAGATCATGGGCAGAAACGCAGGATGGCTTACCGGAGCGGCAGCTTTGGCGAAGGCAGAGGATTGCGAAGGTGTTGACATGATTTACCTGCCCGAGATTCCGTTTGAACCGGAGAAATTTATACAGCGTATTAAGGATTTACAGGCAAATGGTAAAAAATCAGTTGTTGTAGCCGTTTCAGAAGGTATCAAAACAGCTGACGGAAATTATGTATTTGAATTAGGCAATCACGTAGAATTCGTAGATGCTTTTGGACATAAACAGCTTAATGGTACAGCAAAGTTCTTATCTGATATGGTATCCAGAGAGTTAGGATGTAAGACCAGAGGAATTGAATTCAGTACCTTACAGAGATGTTCCTCCCATATCGTTTCACGTGTGGATATTACGGAAGCATTTCAGGTTGGTGGTGCAGCTGTAAAGGCAGCATTTGAAGGAGAGACCGGAAAGGTCATTACCTTAAAGAGAGTTTCAGATGATCCTTATATCTGCGTAACAGATGTGAATGATGTGGATCAAATTGCCAATATTGAGAAGAAAGTGCCTTTAGACTGGATCATAAATGATGGTACCTATGTAAGTCAGGCATTTATCAATTATATCAAACCACTGGTACAGGCCGAGCTGACACCTATTATGGTAGATGGCCGTCCGGGACATTTGATTTTGCAGGACTAGGAGGTCCTGCGGTTTAATATACGGTGAATGGAGAAAGAAAATGACAATTGCTTTGAATATTATCCTGCTGTTAGTAGGATTTGCATTGCTGATAAAGGGTGCAGATTTTTTTGTAGAGGGAGCAGCGGGTATTGCTGTACGATTTGGAATTCCACAGATCATTATCGGACTGACCATTGTAGCATTTGGAACCAGTCTGCCTGAGGCGGCAATCAGTATATCTGCTGCCGTAAAAGGAACCAACGGAATCGCCATTGGTAATGTACTGGGTAGTAATATCATGAATATATTATTGATACTGGGTATTACCGCCTGCATTATTACATTAAAAGTACAGGAATCCACATGGAAAGTGGAAATCCCTTACATGCTGTTAATTACAGTGGCATTAGTGGTATTGGGAAATGCAATGCATGTTTTGAATTTTGCCTGTGGACTTATTCTCTGGACGTTTATGATCCTTTTCCTGGTATATCTGGTAGTAGCTGCCAGAAAAGGGATGAGCGAGAATGAATTATACGAAATGGAAGAAGTAGCAGAGGAAACAGAAACGGCAGGCAGACCGACCGAAACAGCCTAATCCATTGTTACTGGCAGTGATGACAATTGGTGGTCTGATAGCTATTGTAATCGGCAGCGATATTACCGATGACAATGCAACTGCGTTGGCTGTTTTTATGGGAATCAGCGACAGAATCATTGGATTGACTGTTGTAGCCTTTGGGACTTCTCTGCCGGAGCTGGTAACATCTGTTACTGCAGCCAGAAAAGGAAATGATGATATTGCAATTGGTAATATTGTAGGCAGCAATATTTTTAATATTCTATTTGTATTAGGAACGGCAGCATTGATCAAGCCATTACCGTACGGTTCTGAATATATGGTGGATGGAATCATGTGTATCGCAGCAGTAGTTCTTTTATTTGCATGTATTATAAGGGACAAACGTTTGAACCGCAAAGGCGGTATTGCAATGTTGGTTTGCTATGCAGGATATTTTGGCTATTTACTAATTCGATAAAGTTTCACGGAATTTTGCAGGGGGATAGCAGATATGGGAGTGAAAAGATATTACGCAATACTTTTTGCTATTGTATGGGGGATTCTATTATTATACTTTTTACAGGCAAGACGGCGAAAGGATAAAATCAGTAAAATATTAACAGGATTGCTGGGGATTGGATTACTTTCAGTCACCAGCTATCTGTTTGTGCTGACATTTAATAATTACCTTATAATATCCATGGCATACAGCGTTTATTTTGTATGCATAGATGCCATGCTTTATTGTTTGCTGGCCTATATGTGGCTGATTGTTTGCCCGGATAAAAATATTGCGATTCCAAGTCGGTTGTTATTAAGCGTATTAGCCCTGGATTCCATATCTATGTTATGTAACCCATTCTTTGAACATGCCCTGACCTATATGAGGGCACCTATTGATAATGATTTATATCTTGTGTTCCAGCCAAAACTACCATATGAGCTGCATTTATGTTTAAGCTATATTATGTGTGTGGTTTTCTTTGGAAGTCTTCTCTATAAAATACATGTGACTCCAAAATTATATCGAAAACGTTATATAAAATTATTTGCTGTACTTGCAGTGATAATTGCCATGAATGCAATGTTCATGGCGCTGCATAAACGAATTGATTTCTCCATTCTGGTGTATGCTCTGGCAGGAGTATTGCTGTATAACTATACATTTTCTGATGATTCCAGACAATTATTTAATCAGATTATGAATTTTGTATTTGATAAAAGTGTTGATGCCTGTATAGCATTTGATCCGGATGGGTTGAAGCTGATGCAGAACGAGAAAGCAAATTCGCTATTTGGCGATGTTTTTGATTTGGAAGAGACAATCAAAAAACTGGATATTCCTGTAGATAAGCAAGGAAATGATGTAATGCCCCTTGGCAGGATTATTCATACCCGGGGAAATAAACAGCTGACATTAAGCGGACAATACAAAAATCTGCGGGATGAAAAGGGACGATACCTGGGATGCGTGATTAAATTACATGACATGACAGAAGAGATCCAGAACAGGGAAAATCAAGAATTTCTAATGACTCATGATACCTTTACTGGTCTGTATAATAAATCCTATTTTTATCAGCGCGTGAAAGCAATGCTTATGCAAAATCCGGACGAGCGTTACTGCATGATTTGTTCTAATATCAGCAAATTTAAACTGATCAATGATACATACGGGGTAGAGACCGGTAACTGGGTATTGCTGAAAGTGGCGGATATTATTCGATCCACACCGCTGGAAAATTGTGTCTATGGCAGAATGGAAAGCGACAAGTTTGCAATCTGTATGCACATGGATGATTTTGCTGAAGAAGAATTACAAAAGTGCAGTGAGTTTTCTTTTGAAATAGAAGGAACTATGATTCCTGTTCAGAATTTCTTTGGTGTATACGAAATCGAAGATAATGAAGGTTCTGTAGATCTGATGTGTGACAGAGCGATTATGGCATTATCCACGATAAAAGGGAATTATCAGAAACATGTTGCTTATTATCAGCAGGAATTCAGACTTAGTATGCTTCATGACCATGAGATTATATGCGGTCTGCAGGATGGACTGGACAGAGAAGAATTTGAAATATATCTACAGCCACAGTTTAATCACAAAAATGGTGAGATTGTAGGAACAGAGGCCCTGGTTCGTTGGAGACACCCTGAGAAGGGGCTGATCATGCCGGGAGAATTTGTACCGATTCTGGAAGAACAGGGAGTTATCTCCAAACTGGATCTCTATGTCTGGGAACGTGTCTGCAGGTTATTACAGAAGTGGAAAAAGGAAGGAAAGCCTACAATGTCCATATCTGTAAATTTATCTGCAAGAGATCTGGAAGTTTTGGATATTTATAATATTTTTGTAAATTTAACATGGCGGTATGAAGTTGATCCCAGGAATCTTCGAATTGAATTAACTGAATCTGCCCTGATGCAGGATGTGCCCAAAGCTGTGGAATTGTTACATAAGCTGCAGGACAAGGGCTTTGTAATTGAGATTGATGATTTTGGCTGTGGATATTCATCCTTGAATACTTTAAAAGACATTCCGGCAGATGTGCTGAAACTGGATATGGCATTTTTATCAAACGGTGAAAATCAGGAAAGAAGCTCTAATATCATGGAAATGGTAGTGGGACTTGGCAGTAAACTGAATATGCCGGTTATCGCAGAGGGTGTGGAAAATCTGGAACAGGCAGATTTCTTACAGGGAATCGGCTGTAACATCATTCAGGGATATTATTATGCAAAACCAATGGCTGTAGAGGAATTTGAAGAGCTGTTGGCTGGAAAAGAGTACCAGGATCTATTTACAGAGGAATCTGAACAATAAGATGGAGGCAACACTATGAAATGCTTGAAAAAATGGATTGCAATAACCTTAATTATGTGTATGACTTTTTCCATGGCAGGGTGTGGAAGCAGTACAGAGCATGGATTGAGCAGCAAAAAACCTCAAAGTATTACAATCTGGCATTATTACAATGGAGCACTGGCAACTCAGTTCGATGAGCTGGTGGCAGAATTTAATAATACTGTGGGAAAAGAAAAAGGAATTATTGTAACGGCAGAGAGCAAGAGTAGTGTGGATGATCTGATAGCAGCTCTTCGGGATGCAGCAGATCAAAAGGTTGGGGCGCCTAAAATGCCTAATATCTTCCAGTGTTATCTGGATACGGCAATGGATCTGGACAAAAATGATTTACTGGCAAATTTGGATGCTTATGTAACCGCGGATGAAAAAGCGGAGTATATGGATTCTTATATCAGGGAAGGAAGCTTTGGAGAAGATAATGCTTTTAAGCTATTCCCGGTTGCGAAATCATCTGAAATATTGATGTTAAATAAAACAGATTGGGATAAATTTACAGCTGATACAGGTGCTACGGAAGCAGATCTTCAGACTTGGGAAGGTCTGACAGAGACGGCTGCCAAGTACTATGAATGGTCCGATGGAAAAGCTTTCTTTGGAAGGGATGCCTTTGCAAATTATATGATCGTAGGCTGTGAGCAGCTGGGAAAAGAGCTGTTCGTCGTAGATAAAGGAAAAGCAACGTTACAGTTTGATAAAGGGGTTGTGAGAAAACTATGGGACAATTATTATGTACCCTATGTAAAAGGCCATTTTGTCCATGTGGGAAGATTTCGCAGTGATGATATTAAGCTGGGTGAAATTATAGCTCTGGTATGTTCCACTGCAAGTGCTGTCTATTTCCCATCAAAAGTTTCCAAAACAGATGGCAGCACCTATGATATTGATTATGAAGTATTACCACTTCCCGGTTTTGCGGGAACAGATCCCTATGCTGTACAGCAGGGAGCCAGTATGGCCGTAACGAAATCTACGGAACAGGCAGAATATGCCAGTGTAGTATTCTTAAAATGGTTTACGGAAACAGAGCAGAATATGAAATATTGTGTCAGTTCCGGTTATTTACCAGTGAAAAAGGAAACCAACACAGTAGAAGCTTTTGATGAATATTGCGCAAATGCAGAAGAAGCATTGTCCGGTATTGAAACCGATACGATTCATGTTACATTAGAGCAGATTGCCGGAGGCGAGAAGCTATATACCAACAGCGGTTTTGATGGCGGTACAGAAGCAAGAGAGCTGTTAAATTACGGCATGATAGATATGGCTGTTGCTGACAGGGCGAATATATTGCAGCGAATCCAGGCGGGAGAAGCAGAAGAGAATGTCCTGGAGACGTACTTATCGGATGCATATTTCGACAAATGGTATACACAGACCCAGGCAGAACTGGAAAAAATCTGTCAATAAAATAGTTAAGTGAGGTGGACTGGTTGCAAAAATCAAAGCGGAATAAGACTTTGAAAAAATGGATTTTATTATCCATCATAACGATTGTATTTTTGCAGGCAGCCATTATTATTGGAGTTATTTTAATGAGCAGAACACCTGCCAGACTGGATAGCAGTTCAGTGCAGAGTCTGGTTAACATGGTGGATACAAGGGGCGAGGCCCTTCAAAAGAAAATAACATCATGGACAGACATGACAACATTGCAGACCGGGGTGGAGTCTATGTTCCAATATGAGGCTCAAAAAAAGAGAATGTCCATCTCGGAATTTATGAAGGATAAGGAAAACAGAAAACAGGCTCTGAATTCTATTACCTCAGTAGTTCTCAATGCTTTAAGAGACAGTGAGAGCACCTGCAGTTATGTTATTCTGGAAAATCCGGAAGGCAGAAACAAAAAGGAAGCGCTTATATTAAGGGATTTGAACCCGCAGGATAATCCTTCCAATAATTCGGATATTTTAGTAGAGGCGGGCTCAAGCGATATGCTGTTTAACCAGGGTTTTACACTGGATTCTTTTTGGAGTGAACAACTTCCCGTTGATGAAGAATCAGCGTTTTATCAGATTCCTATGAATGCCGGAAGTAAGTATCCGGATTACAAGGCTGAAGATCTGGGATATTACAGTGGGGTTTCACGCTTTAGAGATAAAGATCTGGAACATATAACCTATAGTATTCCGTTATTAGATGAGAATCATCGTTCTTATGGTGTAATCGGTTTTGCGGTAACCTGTGATTACATGAAAAAACAGATGCCCAGTAATGAACTGGCACCGGATTCTGCGGCAAGTTATTCTCTTGGTATCTTAAATAGTGAAAATCAATTGGAAATTGTATTAACAGAGAATTCCTTTTTTCAGGCTCTTTTACCGGGAAAAGCCCGGTTTAATCTACAGAAACTTGCAACAAATGATAAGCTTTTTAACATTATTACCGGAGATGATAAAGAGCATCTGGTGGCAGGACTCCACTCCATGCGTCTATATAATACAAACACGCCTTTTGTCGGAGAACAGTGGGTATTGTGCGGGGTAATTGACAGTGATACATTGTATCGATCCTCAAGTCAGTTATTCTTCGCCATGCTGATTGCAGTGCTTATCTCTCTGGGCATTAGTATTGTAGGAGCCATCTGGCTTACAGAACGATTTACAAAACCGATACACACACTGTTGGTTGGTGTGGAAGAAATGGAAGCCGGAGCAGGAAAATTGCCGCAGACGGATATTGTGGAATTTGATGAGCTGGCGGAAACTATTGAGAAGAAAAACAGGTTGATCTATAAAGCAGGATCTAAGGTAGCAGATATTCTGGATATTGCGGATATGAATCTGGGTGTTGTGGAATATTCCGCAGAATCCGATATGGTATTTTGCACCAGACAGGTTCTGAACATACTCCATGAAGTCTGTCCGGGCTGGAACAATAATTATGTCAGCAGAAAAAACTTCACGGAATTATATGAGCGTGTAAGAGGTCATTTTACAAAGGCAGAAGGAGAAAAAGGTATATTTTATTATACCCGAGAGAATATAAATCCGGTATGGATCAGTGTAAAGCGGGTTGGCAGCAGGGAAAATGGTATTTGCGTCGTACAGGATGTTACTGAGAATATGCACGAAAAGGCTAAGATTCTCCACGACAGGGACTTTGATGTCCTTACCAACCTGCATAATAGAAGAGCTTTTGCCAGAGAGATCAAAAAGCTGGTGGATGATGGTGGCTGTACCAATGGTATTCTGACTATCTGGGATCTGGATCATTTAAAATATACAAATGATACCTATGGTCATGATATGGGAGACAAATATATCTGCATGATGGGACAGATTTTGAGAAATCACAGTTTTGCAAATGCGATATCAGCCAGATTATCAGGGGATGAATTTGTATTATTCGTCTATGGAGAAGCAGAAGTGGACCTTATAGAGCAGGTAAAACAGTTACACGAATCCATGCAGCATACCAAGATGATACTGCCGGATGGAACTTCTCTCAATATGAGTGCATCGGGAGGTATGGCGCGATACAGTCAGGATGGTGCTACTTATGCAGAGCTGATCAAATATGCAGATTTTGCCATGTATGAAAATAAAAAGACGGCAAAGGGAACCATAAAACTTTTTGATCACGACACCTTTGTGAGAGATTATATTCTGGTGCAGGGGATCGGAGAGCTTTCCAGAATATTGTCCGAAGAAAGTATCCGATATGCTTTTCAGCCAATTGTTTCAGTAAAAGATTATAAAGTATTTGCCTATGAAGCATTAATGCGTCCGATTTCAGATATTCTGAAAAGTCCTTCAGATGTGCTTCGTCTGGCAGAAAGTCAGTCCGCTATGGGAAAAGTGGAACGAATGACATGGTTCCATGCCCTGGGAGCATTTGCTAAGATGCGTCAGAAAGGCTCTCATCAGAAACTGTTTGTGAATTCCATGCCGGATCAGTTTATGTCAGAGGATAGTCTTCATGAACTGGAAGATAAATATCATGATCTGCTCCCAGATGTAGTCATGGAAACAACAGAGGGCAGCAAGTTAGATGCCAGAATAGAGGAACAAAAGCAGAGGTGGTGCAAACGCTGGAATATAGAAAATGCACTGGATGACTATGGAACCGGCTATAGTAATACAGATATTCTGGTGTCCCATTCCTATCAATATCTGAAACTGGATCGGAGTCTGGTAAAAGATATTCATTTATCTTCTTCTACGCAGGCACTGGTTGAAGGCATGATCGCATATGGACATGCTAATGGCAGTAAGGTAATAGCAGAAGGTGTAGAACTAAAAGAAGAACTGGATGTGCTGGTCGGGCTTGGAATCGATTATGGGCAGGGGTACTATTTTGCGAAACCCGGCTTTTCGTTATATACGAAAGGATAAGATTATACTATAAGATACACTGGTCAGAGTTACCTGTTCCGTGCTATAATGCTCACAAATAGGCATTTCCGGCCTTTTATTAAAAAAGCAAAATGAGGGAGTAAATAGATGTTTAAGTCCAAGAAAAATGATGTGTCTGGATTGCATATTATTATTATTGGTTACGGTAAGGTAGGTTCTACCCTGGTAGAACAGCTTAGTACTGAGGGGCATGCAATCACCGTAATTGACAGGGATGCGGCTAAGATACAGGAAGTTGTAAATTTGTATGATGTCATGGGTATCACCGGAAACGGTGCCAGCTATGCAACTCAGAAAGAGGCTGGAATTGATGAAACAGATCTTCTGATTGCGGTAACAGAATCTGATGAATTGAATCTGCTTTGTTGTACATTGGCTAAGCAGGCAGTGAGATGTGCAACTATTGCAAGGGTTCGTACCCCTGATTACAGTAAGGAAGCAGCTTACCTGAGAGAACGGCTTGGTCTTGCCATGATCATTAATCCGGAGCTGGAAGCTGCCAATGAAGCAGCCAGAATTTTGTCTTTGCCAACAGCACTGGAAGTTAACTCCTTTGCACATGGTCAGGCAGAACTGATCAAGATTAAGATCCCGGATGGTAATAAACTGGATGGTATTGCAGTTTCTGCACTGGGCAGCGTGGTAACAGCCAACATCCTGATCTCTGCTATAGAGCGTAAAGGTGAAATCCATATTCCAAATGGCGATTTTACCATTCATGCAGGTGATACCATTTCTTTCGTTGCATCAAGAGATGTGGCCAAAGCATTTATGGAACAAATTGGTATTGCAACTAATCAGGTGCGTGACACCATGATCATCGGTGGCGGCAAAGCTGCTTATTATCTTGCAAAACAGCTGTTGCATATGGGAATCGCTGTAAAGATCGTGGAAAGCGACAGAGAACGCTGCGAACAGCTGAGTGTATTGCTTCCAAATGCAATTATCATTAATGGAGATGGAACCGACCAGCAGTTGTTACGGGAAGAGGGAATCGAAGAGGCAGCTGCCTTTGTTCCACTTACCGGTATTGATGAAGAAAACATTATGTTAACCTTATATGCCCGTCAGGTATCTAAGGCTAAGGTAATTACCAAGATCAATCATATTAATTTTAGAAATGTAATCAGCCAGCTGGATCTGGGAAGTGCTATCTATCCAAGATATATTACCGCAGAAGCAATTGTGGCATATGTTCGTGCCAAAAATGATTCCAGAAGCAGTAATATTGAAACCCTTTATCATATGTTTGACAACAGGGCCGAGGCGATTGAGTTCAGAGTAGATGGAGAATCTAAAGTTACCAATGTGCCGTTGAAGGATCTGCCGTTAAAGAAAAATTTACTGATTTCTTTTATCAGCAGAAATGAACAAATTCTGTTCCCAAGTGGAAAAGAATGCATCATGGCGGGAGATACGGTTATGATCGTCACAACCAATCCCGGATTTAAAGATATTAAAGATATCCTAATGTAACAGGAGCAGGAAATGAATACTTCAATTATAAAATATGTTTTGGGTTATGTTCTGAAGATCGAAGCAGCATTACTTTTATTGCCTTGTGTGGTTGCAGTGATCTATAGGGAGTCCCAGGGCTGGTATTATCTGGCAGTTGCGGCAGCCAGTGGACTGATCGGTTATCTGATGTCCAGAAAGAAGCCGGCAGATTTTGTATTTTTCTTAAAGGAAGGCTGTGTCGCTACAGCATTTAGCTGGATATTCCTCAGCTTTTTTGGATGTCTGCCATTTTATTTATCCGGTGAGATACCATCCTTTACAGATGCATTGTTTGAAACTATTTCAGGTTTTACCACAACCGGTGCCAGTATCCTGACTGATGTGGAGGCTCTTTCTCAGTGTGCACTTTTCTGGAGAAGCTTTACCCATTGGATCGGCGGTATGGGCGTTTTGGTATTCCTGTTAATGATCATCCCACTGAGTGGCGGTTCTCATATTAACCTGATGCGTGCAGAGAGCCCCGGACCTTCTGTTGGAAAACTGGTGCCCAATGTAAAGGCAACAGCCAGAATTTTGTATATTATTTATTTTGGAATGACTGTATTAGAGGTTATTCTGCTACTGCTCTGTAAAGCACCGCTGTTCGATGCACTGACGATTAGCTTTGGTACAGCAGGAACCGGTGGATTTGGTATCAAAAACTCCAGTATTGCTGACTACTCTTCAGCTTTTCAATGGGTGGTTACTATTTTTATGATACTGTTCGGTGTGAATTTTAATGCGTATTATTATATGCTGTTCCGGAAATTTAGAAAAGCATTGAGCATGGAAGAAGTGAAAGCTTATTTTGGTGTTATTGCTGTTGCCATCGCGATTATTTTCTTTGAAATCTGGAGAACGACAGGTGGTGTAGCTACAGCGTTAAGGGATGCAGCTTTCCAGGTTGGCTCTATTATTACCACAACCGGTTATTCTACAGCGGATTTTGATCAGTGGACGCAGACTTGCCGAACGATATTGGTTCTTCTGATGTTCATTGGTGCCTGCGCCGGCAGTACGGGCGGCGGTATCAAGGTATCCAGATTTATTATTCTGGTAAAAACATTGGGAAAAGAATTAAATTCCTATATGCACCCAAAGAGTGTACGAAAGATTAAAATGGAAGGAAAACCAATTGAACATGAGGTTGTCCGTTCCACGAATGTATATTTCATTACCTTTGTGCTGGTATTCGCAGCATCGCTATTTGCTATTTCCTTTGAAGGAAAAGACCTGGTCACTAATTTTACAGCAGTGGCTGCAACTATCAATAATATCGGCCCCGGTCTGGAAATGGTTGGCCCAACGCAGAACTTTAGTTTCTTCTCACCATTTTCTAAATACGTGCTGATGTTTGATATGCTGGCAGGACGTCTGGAGTTGTTCCCGTTACTGCTGTTGTTCTATCCGCCAATCTGGACAGAGACTATCAGGCGTAAACGCAGGAAATTATTGCCATAACAGTTAATTATAATTGACAGAATAATGTTATTTGAAAACCCTCTGCATACTGTGAAAAACGTATGACAGGGGGTTTTATATATGATATGAATAAGAAATAAAACAATCAGATAATTGATAAATGTAAAATAAAGAAATTATTATTTGAAATGTGAAACGGGGGATTATACCAATGGGAAAATCACTGACCAGGAAAATCATTGAATCACATTATGCGTCAGGCAGTATGATATCGGGAGAAGAGGTTTTTATTAATGTAGATCAGACCTTAACCCATGATATCAATGCAGTTATGACATATCTTGCTTTTGAAGCGGTGGGATTGGATCGTATCAGAACAGAGTGTTCAGTCAGTTATTTGGATCATAATTTGCTGTATGTGGACACTAAAACACCGGATGATCATATTTATCTGCAGTCTGCAGCAAAAAAATTCAGTGTGCATGTATCCAGACCGGGAAATGGTATCTGTCATGCTGTGCATGTAGCACGTTTCGGAATCCCGGGTAAAGTCAGCATGGGAGGAGACAGTCATACACCTCACGGTGGGGCTATTGGTATGCTGTGTATAGGTGTAGGCGGCATGGATGTTGCAACTGCTATGACTGGTGTCCCTATGCGATTGAAGATGCCGCAAATTGTAAAGGTCAATCTGACAGGAAAATTAAACCCCGGCTGCAATGCCAAAGAAGTGATTCTGGAAATGCTACGCAGAGTCAGTATCAAAGGCGGATTGGGTAAGGTATACGAATACGTGGGACTGGGAGTTTCCACACTGGATGTGAATGCCCGAGCTACCATTGCTAACATGGGTGCTGAAATGGGGGCAACTACATCTCTGTTTCCGGCAGATGAACAAGTTCGTAAATTTCTGAAAGCACAGGGAAGAGAAGCAGATTACATAGAACTTTTGCCCGATGAAGATGCAGAATATGACGAGGTCATGGAATTGGATCTAAGTGCTCTGGAGCCCTTGGTTGCCTGTCCGCATCAGCCGGACAATGTGAAAAAAGTAGCACAGTTGGGAAAAGAAATAATGCAGAAAAGCGGTATAGAACGGGAGAATGTCACAGAACAGAAAAAGGTTCAGCAGGTCTTGATCGGGAGCTGTACCAATGCCAGTTATTCGGATATTGCCAAAGCAGCTCTTGTATTGCAGGGACATCATGTGCATGAGGATGTAAGCTGTACCTGTGCTATTTCTACCAGGCAGATTTATAAACAGCTAAGCCATGACGGATACCTGGAGATGCTGGTCGATGCAGGCGTGCGTTTATTGGAAATCGCCTGCGGACCATGCTGTGCTATTGGCCAAAGCCCAGCTACAAACGGGGTTGCGGTGAGAACCACCAATCGAAATTTCAAAGGAAGAGCAGGTAATCCTACAGCAGAGATATATCTGGTCAGTCCGGAGACAGCTGCGGCGACGGCAATTACCGGTACGTTTACAACCGCGGCAGAAATCATGGGGGCAGATATTGAGAAGCTGAAGACTGTGCAGGAACCGGAGCAGTATTTTATTGATGATTCTATGATTATTAAACCATTAGCAAAAGAAGAAGCAGCCAGGGTTGAAATTATGCGGGGACCGAATATCAAACCGCTCCCGGTACCGGAAGATCCTAAACAGAATCTGTGCGTCGGTGTGAGTCTGAAAGCAGGAGATAATGTATCCACAGATGATATTACCCCTGCCAGTGCAGAATTCAGCAGTATGCGGTCTAATATTCCACTAATGTCGCAGTATTGCTATCATCGCTATGATCCGACATTCGCAGCAAGGGCAAAGGAAATGGGAAAGAGTATCATCATCGGCGGCGAAAATTACGGACAGGGTTCTTCCAGAGAACATGCGGCCATTAACCCCATGTATCTGGGTGTCAAATGTGTTATCGCAAAAAGCATTGCCAGAATCCATAAAGGTAACCTAATCAACCATGGTATTGTTCCCATGTTATTTGAAAATCCCACTGATTATGATGGAATTGAATTGAAGGATGAACTGGAAATTGAGAATTTCCTGGATCAGATACAGACCAGGACGGTTGCAGTACATAATAGGACAAAGGGAAATTCTTTTAGAGTGAAGCTGGATATGACGGATAATGAGGTGGAAGTTGTTCTGAGTGGCGGGCAGCTTAAGTATTTGAAGAAGTATTTAATGAAATAAAAAATTCTACATGGAAAACCCTCTGCATACAATGTAAAAAAGTATTGCAGGGGGTTTTCCTTTGAAAGATTATATTGAAGAAAGGGCAATTGAGATTGCCACCTATATTATTGAATCTAATGCCACTGTAAGGCAGACTGCGAAGAGATTTGGTATCAGTAAAAGTACGGTACATAAGGATGTGACAGACCGTTTGAAGCAGATTGATCCCGTACTGGCCAAGCAGGCCAGGAGAGTGCTGGATGTAAATAAATCTGAAAGACATATCCGCGGTGGCATGGCTACTAAGAGAAAGTATGAAACCAAAGGGAAATAACACCAAACTAAACTGCGGCAGGGTGTAATAACTCTGCTGTATTTTTGAACAAAAACAGGACATACTAATTCCCAAAATATAACAAAGCGGTTACACAGAAAAATGTACAAAACAGCTTTGATATGGAGGGAAACTATGGAAAACGACGATACTATCAAATTATTACGTGAATGTGATGCAGGCATCCGTATGGGGATTGCTTCTATTGATGAAGTAATGGATTCCGTACAGGGAGATCATGTGCAGAATCTCCTGGCACATTACAAGGAGGAACATGAGAAAATACAGGACGAGGTAATCCGTATGCTGGCGGTGTATCATGATGAAGGAAAAGCACCTATCCCTATGGCAAAAGGTATGTCATGGATGAAAACCACCATGAAGTTATCCATGGAAGAATCCGATGCTACCGTGGCAGATCTGATGACAGACGGCTGTAACATGGGTGTGAAATCACTGAATCGATATCTGAACGAGTATAAGGCTGCTGATGAAGAGGCCAAGGGTCTGGCAAAACAGCTTATCACACTGGAAGAGCAGATGGCAGTAGATCTTAGAGGATATTTGTAAGAAAAATCCTTCAAGATGAAAAGTATAAGCGGATTACCTCTTTTGTTTACAAAAAAAGCCAAAAGAGGGATTGAATTTGGTATAATTAGAGATGTAAACTAAATGCGATATAGTATAGTATGTGACCAAGAAGCGAAAGAGAAGTTGTTTTCATGGAAGAGTTAAAACGCAACCGAAAAAGGATTGCGCTGGAAAAAAGAGTTTTAAACCTGTCTGTGGCAGGAAGTTTAGCTTTTATGATATTGGAAGGAGTGATGGCATACCTTACCGGATCTCATTCTATTTTAATGGACTGCGTTTTTGATACAGCAGAGCTTATACTGGTCGGTCCTTTTTTGGTATTGATCCCGTTATTATATAAGCCTGTTACGGAAGAAAGACCTTATGGATTTTCCCAGGTGGAGTCCTTATTTTTACTGATAAAGTATGGAATCCTCCTGGTGATTACACTGGATTTGATTTTTGAAAATATTGGACTGATTATGCATGGCGGACATCTGGTGGATGCCGGTGCGATTGCATTATTCGAACTGGCAGTCTGTTTTGGCTGTGTAGTGTTGTATTTGGTACTTTGCTATTTTAGTAAGAAGTATTCCTCGGTGACGATTCAGGCAGAATTATATGCCTGGAAACTGGATATCCTGAGCAGTATGGGAGTGGCGCTGGCGTTTGGAGCACAGATCTTATTGCAGCAAACTGCTTATGGCTGGATAAGTCCCTATGTGGATCCACTGGTGGCGATTGTACTTTCTGTACTGTTATTGATTGAACCGATCCGTGTGATCTGCCAGAGTATCAAAAATCTGGTACTGTTTGCACCCAGTGAAGAGGTGATGGATGAGATCAGAACAACGGTTTCCGATATTATGAAGGAATATCCTTATCATATGAAATTTTTGGATGTTATCCAGACAGGCCGTAAGACCTGGGTGGAGATCTACATATATAGCCAGACTGATACTGTTTACGTGAAAAATTTGCAGGAAATACGAAATGAGATCCGAAACAAATTAAGAGGTTCCTTTGACCAGATCTACGTGGAGATCATTCCGGAATTGAAACAGGACGGCTGGCAAACTACAATACGAGAAAATACCTGTGAGGAGAGTAAAGCATGAACAAAAGAGAAAAAGTACGAAAAATAAGTGTGAGAGCTAAGATTCTGGGACCGGCTATCGGCTTGATGGTTTTGGTATGTTTGATCCTGGGAATGAATTCTTATGCCAGAATAAATAATGCCATGATTGCATTGGGTGTCAGTCAGGCAGAAACGGCAGCCAGAGTAGCAGCCAATGTAATAGATGCAGATCATTTGACAGAAGCAATTGAAGCAGGAGAAGGCTCCGAGGCTTATGAGTCCATGTGAGCTGCTTTACGATCTGTAAAAGAGGATTGTGGAATCGAATATGTATATACCCTGTATACAGATGGCAGCAGCGTGTACTACGGCATTGATGCAGATGATGAAAGTGAGAGAAATGCATCTGGAGCAGCTTTTGAGGATAACTACTCCGATCTGGAAAGTATTTTCCAGGGCACCCCTTATGTACTGGACTACATTGACAGCACAGCATACGGCGATTTGATTACAGCTTATCAGCCACTGGTTGACAGTGAAGGAAATGTGGTTGGAATTTTGGGCAGTGATTTTGATGCTTCTAATATCATCAGTACTTTGAATACAACGGTAGTCAGAGTAGCACAGATTTCTATAGTATGCCTGATAATGGCAATTTTGCTGTTAACATTTATCATCAATCGTTTCATGAAAAATTTAAATGCAGTAAATGGCAAGATCTTTGATCTGGTACATAATTAAGGTGAATTAACACAGAAATTAGATGTGACATCCGGAGCTGAATTGGAACAGATCGCCGGAAATGTAAATGCATTACTGGAATACATTCGCGGCATTATGTTGGAAATCGCTCATAATTCCGGTGTGCTGAATGATTCTTCCAAGACCATTGTTGCTAATCTTTCCAAAGCGGAGGACAATATTTCTGATGTGTCCGCTACTATGGAGGAAACAACTGCCTCCTTAAGTCAGATCAATGACTCTATCGGTGATATTAACGAATCCATAGATGAAGTGGCAGAGAAAGCAGACACCGGTAAAGAATTCTCAGAGGAAATCCGTAAGCATGCTGTAGATATCAGAGACACAGCAGTAACAGCACAGCAGGAAGCCAGAGAAAAGGCAAATGAAATGACTGCCGTCATGAACGAAAAAATAGAAAAATCCCGTGCAGTAGAAGAGATCAGTACGCTGACTGCAAATATCCTGAATATTACCAAACAGACAAATCTGTTGGCGTTAAATGCTTCCATTGAAGCAGCCAGGGCTGGCGAAGCGGGAAAAGGCTTTGCAGTTGTAGTAGAAGAAATCGGACAATTAGCAACTGATTCTGCAGAAGCAGCAACCCAGATCCGTCAGGTCAGCACAGATGTGATAACAGCTGTCAACGAGCTGGCAAAATAAGCTGAAGTTATGCTTCAGTTCCTGGAAGAAACAGCGATGGATGGTTACGGCAGGCTGGTAGAAACCGGTTCTAACTATCAGGATGAGGCACAGAGCATCTACGACAGAATGCAGGATTTTGCAGCAACTTCAGCAGCTTTAAAGGAAAATATGAGCAGTATCAGAGATTCTGTAGAAGCAGTTAATATCGCTGTGGAAGAGAGCGCCAAAGGTGTTGTAAATGTGACAGAGATGTCAGTTGATCTGACCAACAGCGTAAAAGACATCGGCGAGCAGGCTGACGAGAATGAAAATATCTCAGTTCGTTTAGAGGGCGAAGTTGGGAAGTTTAAGCTGGAGTAAGCGGAGAAATAGATTAAATTAGGAAACAGTATGAAAAAATAACATAATAAGATATGACGGAAATGGGAGCAGATGATAGTGATGATCTGCTCCTGTTTTTTTACTTTCGACGTAGTAATGAAAACTACATAAAATGGAAATTGAAACGAAAAGGGATTGACATACAGGATGTATAGGGGTATTATATTAAAAGATTTGAATATCAAACTATTTATATGTCAAAAGACTTTACAAGGAGTTAAATATGTTAAAACCATTACAAATTGGAGAAAAAATTGCAAAGCTTCCTATTATCCAGGGAGGCATGGGTGTTGGCATCAGCCGTTGTAAGCTGGCTGGAGCCGTGGCAAAGGAAGGCGGTGTAGGCATTATTTCCACGGCTCAGATCGGCTACGACGAAGAGGGATTTGAACAGGATCAGGCAGGTGCTAATTTAAAAGCCATTGCAAAACATATAAAGAAAGCAAAAGAAATTGCTCAGGGAAATGGTCTGGTAGGTGTAAATGTTATGGTGGCATTAAAACACTATAAGGAGCATGTGGAAGCTGCTGTGGCAGCAGGTGCAGATGTGGTAATCTGCGGCGCTGGACTTCCAATTGATCTACCGGCACAGGTACCGGCAGGACCGACCAAACTGGCACCTATTGTTTCCAGCAGAAGAGCAGCAGAATTATTATTAAAAAAATGGGATCACCAGTTTCAGAGAACAGCAGACTTTATCGTCATCGAAGGACCACTGGCAGGCGGACATCTGGGATTTCATTTAGATCAGCTGCAGGACTTGGAACATTATAATTTTGACCACGAGATTCAGGAGATTATCGCAGCCAAAGTTCCTTATGAAGCAAAATATCAGAAGTCTATCCCGGTTATTGTAGCAGGCGGTGTATTTGATCATGAAGATATTGAACATATGATTTCACTGGGTGCAGATGGTGTGCAGATCGCCAGCCGTTTTGTGGCAACTGAGGAATGTGATGCCTGTGAGTCATATAAACAGGCATACATTAATGCCACCAGCGACCAGATTCAGATCGTGAAAAGTCCGGTTGGCATGCCGGGACGTGCACTTAGAAATGAGTTCATCAAACATCTGGAACAGGCAAAAGAACCGATTACCAAATGCTATAATTGTATCAAGAGCTGTAATCCGGCAGAGGTACCTTATTGCATTACGAAAGCATTGGTAAATGCTGTAGAAGGGGACTTGGATCATGGACTTATCTTCTGCGGAGCCAATGTGGATAGGATCAACAGTATGAGTACGGTGCATGCGTTGATGCAGGAATTGGCGCAGGCGTAAAAGGTACGTGGCTGGGGCGGATATGCCCACAGTTTTCATTCAATGCAAGGAGCAGGGGATTTTCTAAGTCCATCCCCAAGTATCATAAACGGCCCACTGATTCGTAAACTCGCTTCGCTCAAACAGGTACGAATCAGCGGACTATGATACTTGGAAATGAACTAAGAAAATCCACCTGCTCTTGCAATTCATGAAAACAGTGGGCATGTCCGCCCCAGCCACTCACGTTATCGCAGGGGGATTTCTGCAGCAATGCTTGCGCATTGGCTGTAGAAATTTGGTAGAGCATAAAGTATGCTGCAAGCTATAAATTGTAACCTCATCCCAAGGCTGTTAATGCATCACATTCCTGCGCCCTCTACACTTACCCCCCTCTACATCAATTTAAAGCATTAACGCAAAAAACTGTTGACAATGCATTCCCCGCGTAGTAACATACAAACAAATACAGAACAAACCAGTGATTGAGAAGAGTAGTTATCTTATTTCAAAATCCAGAGAGTTGCAGGTGGTGTGATTGCAGCATGCGAAGCAGATAATGAATGGACTCATAAGGGTGGGAAGAAAAGCAATGATCATTGCCCAGTAATGCCCAACGGGATATCCGCCCGTTACCAAGGGATGATGTATAGTGATTGTACATTTGTGAAGCGGATACGTGTAAACGTATCAAGTAAGGTGGTACCGCGAACTAAGCTTATTAGTCCGTCCTTGTAGATTCTACAGGGGCGGGCTTTTTTTGTACGAAAAAACAGTACCGGCAAAGAGGAGAGATTTATTTATGAAACCAACATTTGAGGAAGTAAAAGCTTATGCGGGGAAGGGTTACAAAAGAGTTCCCATTGCTTATGAGATCCTGGCAGATGCCATTACACCCATAGAACTGCTGCGGAAGTTAAAACATAAAAGCGAGCATTGCTACATTTTAGAGAGCGTGGAAAATCAGGAATTCTTCGGCAGATACACATTTCTTGGATTCGATCCGGAACTGGATATCATTTGTGTGAACGGGGAGATCACTTTAAAAGATGTGAAAGGAAACATTATCAGGACAGAGCAAAATGCCAATCCGGCTGCTTTTATCACAGAAGTTCTGAAAGAATATAAAAGCCCCAGAATAGAAGGAATGCCGTCCTTTACCGGTGGATTGGTTGGATATTTTTCCTATGATTATATCAAATACAACGAGCCAAAGCTGGTGTTGAATGCTTCTGATGCCGACGGGTTCCAAGATGTGGATATGATGTTATTTGATAAGGTAATTGCATTTGATAACCTGCATCAGAAAATTATCCTCATTGCAAATGTGGAAATAGAAAATACAGATCAAAGGAATACAGATCAAATCCAGACAGCATACGAAAAAGCAGCAGACCAGATCAGGGAAATGTGTGACATCATCTACCACGGTGAAAAAGCAGTTATTCCGAAAGGGGTTCTAAAATCTGAATTTCAGCCTTTATTTGATAAAGAAGGTTACTGCCAGATGGTAGAGAAAGCAAAGCATTACATTTACGAAGGTGATATTTTCCAGGTGGTGTTATCCAACAGACTGGAAGCAGAATTTGAAGGCAGCCTGTTTGATACCTATAGAGTGCTTCGAACCGTGAATCCTTCGCCTTACATGTTTTACTTCAGCGGAGATGACATCGAGGTAGCGGGTGCTTCACCGGAAACACTGGTAAAGCTGGATCGGGGCGTGCTCCATACTTTCCCGTTGGCAGGAACAAGACCAAGGGGAGCCACGATAGAAGAAGACGAGAGATTAGAAAAGGAACTTCTTGCAGACGAAAAAGAACGTGCCGAGCATAACATGCTGGTGGATCTTGGCAGAAATGATCTGGGGAAAATCTCCAGATTCGGAACTGTTTCGGTGGAAAAGTACATGAGCATTGAAAAATATTCCCATGTAATGCACATCGGTTCCACCGTATCCGGAGAAATGAAAGAAGAACTCTCTCCGGTGGAAGCCATTAACGCGGTGCTTCCGGCAGGAACCCTTTCCGGGGCACCGAAGATCAGAGCCTGCGAGATCATTAATGAGCTGGAAGATAACAAAAGAGGGATTTACGGCGGAGCCATTGGTTACATTGATTTCACCGAAAATCTGGATACCTGTATCGCCATTCGGATTGCTTTCAGAAAGCAAAACAAAGTATTCATCCGATCCGGCGCCGGCATCGTAGCCGACAGTGTTCCGGAAACCGAATTCCAGGAATGCATCAACAAAGCAAAAGCAGTGGTGACAGCCATAGAACAATCACAGGAGGTGGAGCAGCATGATTTTATTAATTGATAATTACGACAGTTTTTCTTATAACCTTTATCAGCTGGTGGGAACCGTCAACCCGGATATCAAAGTCATCCGCAACGACCAATACACCTGTGAAGAAATCGAAGCCCTCCACCCCGAGCGTATCATCCTATCCCCGGGACCCGGCAGACCGGCAGATGCAGGCATCTGTGAGGATGTGATCCGATATTTTAAAGGCAAGATTCCAATCCTTGGCGTATGCCTCGGACATCAGGCAATCTGCGAAACCTTTGGAGCAACCGTTACCTATGCCAAGCAACTGATGCATGGAAAATCCTCGGAAACAAAGCTGGACACTAACAGCCAATTGTTTCAAAAATTACCGGATAAAATAACCGTCGCCAGATACCATTCGCTGGCCGCTGCCGAAGAGCAGTTCCCAGAGTGCCTTAAAATAATTGCCCGTACAACAGACAACGAAGTTATGGCAGTACAACACAAAGACTACCCCATATACGGAGTTCAATTCCATCCCGAGTCCATCCTGACTCCCGACGGAATAGTCATACTTAAAAATTTCCTAGCTTCATAAAATAAATAATTGCTTATGAACCAGTATGTTGGCTATTGCATTTACTTCGCGGGTCTGTAAAAACGTCAGTCCTTGGTTCGTGTTTTATACGAACCTAGTACTGCTACGTTTTTACCGAAGCGAGAGCGTCCCACGAAGTGAATGCAATAGCCCACGTACGGAACTTTAACTAATATGTATTATAAGAAACTTGCAAACTCAATCAAAATGAAAATTCAGGAGGAACCACATGATACAGGAAGCAATCACAAAATTAGTAAACAAAGAAAACTTAGACTACAACACAACCGCAGCAGTCATGGACGAAATCATGAGTGGCGAAGCAACACCCGCTCAGATATCAGCATTTTTAACATCCATGCACATGAAAGGTGAGACCATCGACGAGATTACCGCCTGTGCCACTATTATGAGAAAGCATTGTGGAGAATTTCACAATCCGGTGGCAGAAGCCATTGATATCGTTGGAACCGGCGGGGATTGTGCAGGAACCTTTAATATCTCTACTGTGGCTTCTCTTGTTGCATCTGCAGCGGGCGCTCATGTAGCAAAGCATGGTAACAGAGCAGCTTCCAGTAAATGCGGTACAGCTGATGTATTAGAGCAGCTGGGCGTTAATCTGAAAACTGAAGCTGAAAACAGTGAGAAGGCATTGCAGGATATTGGTCTTTGCTTCTTATTTGCACAGAAATACCACACAGCTATGCGATTTGTGGGCGGTGTGAGAAAAGAAATCAAGTTCCCAACCGTGTTCAATATTTTAGGACCACTTGCCAATCCTGCAAAAGCAAACCTGCAGCTTTTGGGTGTATATGACGAAAGTCTGGTGGAGCCACTGGCTCATGTGCTGTCTAACCTGGGTGTGAAGCGTGCCATGGTGGTCTACGGACAGGATCGACTGGATGAGATTTCCATGAGTGCGAAAACTACCGTATGTGAAGTGGATAACGGCACCTTCAAAACCTATGAGATTAATCCGCAGGATTATGGTTTTGCTTTATGTCAGAAAGAAGATCTGGTAGGAGGCACACCGGAAGAAAATGCAGAGATCGCAAAGCAGATTCTGGCAGGAGTAAAAGGACCAAAGCGAGATGCGGTTGTATTAAATGCGGCAGCAGCCCTGCACATTACCAATCAGATTTCTATTGAAGAAGGCATTAAACTGGCTGAAGAAGTGTTGGATAGTGGAAAAGCAGCAGCACAGCTGAAGAAATTCGTGGAAATCACAGCAGCATAGAATGAGAAAAATCAGAAATCATGCAAATCATGATATTAGTAGGAGACTTCAATGGCAGCAACTATTTTAGAAGAAATCGCAGCCCGTACCAGAGAACGAATCGAGTTGGAAAAACAGCAGATTTCATTGGAAGAGATGAAAAGGCAGGCATTGGAACTGGTGGGTCAGGAGAACGCAGTAAGGAAACAGACCGGGGATCCGGCAGAAATGCAGACCGAGAATCCGGGTGAATTTCCATTTGCGTCAGCACTTAGGAAACCGGGGATTTCATTTATCTGTGAGGTAAAAAAGGCATCTCCGTCAAAAGGCCTGATCGCACCGGATTTTTCCTATGTAGAAATTGCCAAGGAATATGAAGCAGCCGGAGCAGCAGCCATGTCGGTGCTCACAGAGCCATATTATTTTCAAGGGAAAAATGAATACCTGACAGAGATATCCAAAGCTGTATCCATTCCACTTCTACGGAAGGATTTCACCGTAGATCCGTACATGATTTATCAGGCCAAAGTAATCGGTGCCAGTGCGGTACTGTTAATCTGTGCACTTCTTACGCAAGAAGAGTTGGAAGAATATTTGAATTTGGCGCATAACCTTGGGCTATCTGCACTGGTAGAGGCTCACGATGAAACAGAGATTCAGATGGCGTTGAAAGCAGGTGCCGGAATCATCGGAGTAAACAATAGAGATTTGAGAACCTTTACGGTAGATATTCATAACAGTGAAAAACTGCGAAAACTGGTACCTGAGAACATCATATTTGTATCAGAAAGCGGTATCAAAACAGCAGCAGATGTGGCGAGTCTGAAGGCAAACGGAACCGATGCAGTACTGATCGGAGAAACCTTTATGCGAAGCCCGGATAAAAGAAAAGCATTACAGGAGCTTCGGGGCGAATGAAGAAAATAAAATTATGTGGCATGTTTCGCTCGCAGGATATTAAATATGCCAATGCCATAAAGCCGGATTTCGTAGGATTTGTCTTTGCAAAAAGTAAGCGCCAGATCACATTGGAGCAGGCAACCGAATTTAGCTGGCAGTTAGATACGGAGATACAGGCAGTGGGTGTTTTCGTAAATGAAGAAATTAAAAATATTGTAACGTTATGTAAACAGGATGCAATTCAATTAGTGCAGCTTCATGGGGACGAGAATCGGGATTATATTGAACAACTGCGGGATGAAATAAGAAAGGCTAAACCGTCGGGAAGCGGGCTGAATCCGATTAAGATTATCAAAGCCGTCCGTATTTCCAGTAAAGAAGATGCTTTGGCGGCAGACACACTTCCTGTAGATTACCTGCTTTTAGATGCAACCTCCACAAAAGCCGTTGGCGGAACCGGAGAACAGTTTGACTGGTCGCAGATCCCGGAGCTGGAACATCCGTATTTTCTGGCTGGCGGAATAGGGTTACATAACATAGATGAGGCATTGAAAACAACAGCATACGGAATAGATACCAGCAGCGGCATTGAAACCGAAGGAGTGAAAGATCCGGAGAAGATGCGAAAAATGGTAGCAGCTGTGAAGCAATATAGATAACAAAAATAGAAGGGAAAATAACTATGAGCAAAGGAAGATTTGGAGCCTATGGCGGTCAGTACATACCGGAAACACTGATGAATGCCATGCTGGAGCTGGAAACAGCTTATAAGAAATACAAGGATGATCCGGAATTTAATAGAGAATTAACAGAAATGCTAAATGAATATGCAGGCAGACCAAGCCGTCTCTACTACGCAGAACGGATGACCAAGGATCTGGGCGGTGCCAAGATTTATCTGAAAAGAGAGGACTTAAACCATACAGGTGCCCACAAGATCAATAATGTTATCGGTCAGATGTTACTGGCAAAACGTATGGGTAAGACCAGAGTTATCGCTGAAACTGGTGCGGGTCAGCATGGTGTGGCAACTGCTACCGTAGCTGCCATGATGGGAATGGAATGTGAGATCTTTATGGGAAAAGAAGACACTATTCGCCAGGCACTGAATGTGTATCGTATGCGCCTGCTAGGTGCAAAAGTACATGCAGTGGAAAGCGGTACAGCAACCTTGAAGGATGCGGTTTCAGAGACCTTTCGTGAATGGACATCACGAATTGATGATACTCATTATGTACTGGGATCTGTTATGGGTCCTTATCCTTTCCCGGAAATCGTACGTGATTTTCAGGCGGTGATCAGTAAGGAAATCAAACAGCAGATGCTGGAAAAAGAAGGACGTCTTCCTGATGCAGTGCTTGCCTGTGTAGGTGGCGGCTCCAACGCTATCGGTGCTTTCTTTGATTTTATCCCGGATAAAGAAGTACGACTTATCGGCTGTGAAGCGGCAGGCAGAGGTATTGATACTTTTGAAACAGCAGCTACTTTAAATACCGGCAGTGTTGGTATTTTCCATGGTATGAAATCCTATTTCTGCCAAGATGAATATGGACAGATCGCTCCTGTATATTCGATTTCCGCAGGTCTGGATTATCCCGGTATCGGACCGGAGCATGCTTATCTACATGACATTGGAAGAGCCGAATATGTGGCAGTTACCGATGACGAAGCTGTAGATGCTTTTGAATATTTATCTAAAATCGAAGGCATTATTCCAGCAATTGAAAGTGCCCATGCAGTAGCTTACGCAAAGAAGCTGGCACCGACCATGAGTAAAGATCAGATTATGGTAATCAATATTTCCGGACGAGGCGATAAGGATTGTGCAGCAATTGCCCGTTACAGAGGGGAGGATTTACATGAGTAACATTTTAAAAGCATTTGACCATGGAAAAGCATTTATTCCATTTATTACCTGCGGGGATCCCTGTCTTGAAGTAACCGAAAAGGCAGTTTGTGCTATGGAAGCAGCAGGCGCAGATTTAATCGAACTGGGTATCCCGTTTTCGGATCCCACAGCAGAAGGACCTGTGATTCAGGCAGCCAATATACGTGCTTTACAGGAAAATGAAACTGACAATGGTGTCACAACAGACAAAATATTCGATATGGTACGTCGCCTTCGCAAAACCGTGAAAGTACCAATGGTATTCATGACCTATGCCAATGTGGTATTTTCTTACGGAGCAGAACGCTTTATCAGCACCTGCAAAGAAATCGGTATCGACGGCTTGATCCTGCCGGATATCCCATTTGAGGAAAAAGAAGAATTTGATCCTATCTGTAAAAAATACGATGTTGATCTGATGTCCCTCATCGCACCAACCTCTCATGATCGTATCTCCATGATCGCAGCAGAGGCAAGCGGATTCGTATACTGTGTATCTTCCTTGGGCGTCACCGGAACCCGCACCAGCATCACTACCGATGTAGGAGCCATGGTAGAACTGGTAAAGAAAACCAAGGATATTCCATGTGCAGTAGGGTTCGGCATTTCTACACCGGAGCAGGCGAAAACAATGGCAGAGAAAGCAGATGGAGTTATTGTGGGAAGTGCAATTGTGAAGATCTGCGCGAAGTATGGAGAGGATTGCGTGCCGTATGTGGCGGAGTATGTGCGTGCCATGAAGGAGGCTATCAGGTAGGGATTGGAGTGAAAAAAGGTAGAGGGGAGTGAGGGGTGTCACTTTCTGTGCGGTGAAATAATTGTGGGATTTACTAAGAGTATCTGCAAGTATCAAAGCGGTCAAAAGATTCGCAAACTCGCTACGCTCAAACAGGTGCGAATCTTATGACCATGATACTTTCCGATACTCTAAGAAAATCCACACAATATTTCAACGCACAGAAAGTGACACCCCTCACTCCTCGTATTATAAGTTTATAGACCTCAACCATAGAGGCTATAGACTTATTTTTATGATATAGGTATTCGATGAATTGTTGGTCATACCTACATAGTTAATAAGTTACTTTATAGTCATGGT
>JAQUUX010000160.1 GCA_028693705.1 Lachnospiraceae bacterium
CACCACCAAACATACTTTCACGTTACTGAGGCTGGATCTGTACCAGCTCCGTCACAAAATTGCCATATGTATGCGTATATCCTTGATTCACTTCACACAGCTGCCCCTTGATCCTGCGACCGATTGCAGTCTCAATTTCAACCGTATCACCAATTTCTGCATCCTCCCGTAGAAATCCTTTCACCCACATCATCAAGTCACAGTCCTGTGTGTCTTCCGGTACCTGCGGTGCACGTTCACCGGCTTGTAAAATCATATTGCTTATTTGTACCCAAGTTCCCTTTTTTACCTGTTTCAATTTTTTTGCTCCTTTCCGAAGTATAAAAGCTTTGTTTTTCTGTTCATGAAAACCTTATCATAAAAGAATTTATAGAAGTCATGAGATATAATCAAAAAATATGAAAATCAAACCATTTCTCTTGGAATTTTACACAATATCATCCATATCCTGAATATAATTCCATCTCCAGTGCTTCTGCCATTTTTACCATCATAGTTTATGTTTCGAAAACATTTACGAAAACGTCGGCGTTTGTTATAATAAGAAAAAAGACAGAGTTTATCCTGAGAAGGGAGAGAAAAGTGGCGATTGACTATGAAAAACTGGTAGCAGAAGCGTACAAGGCGCAGAAGAATGCATACACTCCATATTCCCACTGGCAGGTAGGGGCAGCGTTGCTGACGGAAGACGGGGTGATTTATCATGGATGCAATATCGAAAATGCATCTTATACCCCGACAAACTGTGCAGAGCGAACCGCTTTTTTTAAGGCTGTGTCAGAAGGTGTGCGAGGATTTCTAGCCATTGCAATTGTCGGAAACAGAGAAGGGCAAAAACCGGGAGAGGGTGATTTTTGTGCACCTTGCGGAGTATGCCGGCAGGTGATGCAGGAATTTTGTAATCCCACTGTATTTCAGATTATTCTGGGCAATGGAACAGACCATTATAAAGTATATACGTTGGAAGAACTGCTTCCAATGGGATTCGGACCGGATAACTTACTTTTATGAGGGAGGGAACCAAGGCTGTTGCCAACAGGTGCTCCGTGTTGCGTAAAGGGCGTTATAAAAAAAGAAAGCGGAGGATAAAGGAGATGAAGAAAAAACTTTTAAGTTTGTTGTTAGCAGGAGCGATGGTGCTGGGAATGGCAGGATGTACGAGTAAACCAACAGAAGGAGGAAGCACAAGTGACTCAGCCACAGGTGGTTATGAACTGGCTTTGATTACAGATTTTGGATCGATTGATGACAAGTCATTTAATCAAGGTTCCTGGGAGGGGTTGGAGAAATATGCGAAGGAGAACGATATCACATGCAAGTATTATAATCCTTCTGAACAGTCCGCTGAAGCATGCGAAGCTGCAATTGACCTTGCTGTAAAAGGTGGAGCAAAGGTAATCGTTACACCTGGATTTTCATTTGAAATTCCAGTATTAAATACACAGACAAAGTACCCGGATGTGAATTTTATCATTATTGATGCAGCACCACAGGATGCTGATGGTAATCTTCAAATAGAAGATAATGTTCACTCAATTTTCTATGCAGAGCAGCAGGCAGGTTATCTTGCAGGATATGCGGCAGTGCAGGAAGGATACAAACAACTCGGCTTTATGGGCGGAATTGCAGTGCCGTCCGTTATCCGTTATGGCTATGGCTTTATCGAAGGTGCTGACGCAGCAGCAAAAGAGTTGGGATTATCTGATATTAATATAAAATACACTTATACGGGGAATTTTGATGCATCTCCTGAGACACAGGAAAAAGCAGCCTCATGGTATAAAGAAGGAACCGAGTGTATCTTTGCATGTGGAGGCGAAATCGGAAACGCTATTATGAAAGCGGCAGAAGAAGCAGGAACATATGTAATTGGTGTTGACGTTGACCAGTCATCGGCATCTGATACTGTAATTACATCAGCAATGAAAAACCTGGGAGACTCCATATATGATGCAGTAGGAAGCTGCTATGATGATTCTTTTGAAGGTGGAAAATCAGTAGTTTTAACAGCAAAAGAAGATGGAATCGGATTACCGATGGATACTTCAAAGTTCAAAGTATTTAATCAGAAAATGTATGACGATTTATATGCAAAATTGCAGGATGGAATAATTAAGGTGGATGACGATACGGTTGCTGCAGAGGCAGCAGATGTTCCAACAGAGATTGTAACTGTTGAAGAAATTAAATAAAAAACAAATCAATATCTTGTTGGACATATCTGCTATTACCCTTTATACCCTTTTTCTAATTTTCTTTTGAATGAATCGTTTGGTAAAACTAATAATGTCATATTTTCAATAGCAGAATAATTTTACTGTTGAAGTTTTATCGTATCAACAATCGCCATTCTGCTAATGTGTTTCATCGGCCTCCTAATTGCAATCATTGCCGATGCTAAACATAAAATTATGATGAGTAATAGGGAAAACACAGGTATTTTCCAGCTTGTACCCCACTTATCAGCAATGAGGAACTCAAACATCATTTTGTTAAGTGGA
>JAQUUX010000008.1 GCA_028693705.1 Lachnospiraceae bacterium
TGAACATTTGAGAACCCGTATCTTACTGAATATGCATTAACTTTATAAAAAACATATGACTGGCACTAAAGGTTTTCTTTGTATGCCCTAAAATATGATTTTTCAATGCAAACATTAAAATCCCAACTATTGACTTAGAACCATAATAATTAAAACTAATGCATTTTTTTCACACAAAAAAGAGCCAGAAAACTTTCGTTTCCCGACTCTGCAAATTTCATTTACATGAAATTATTTCATCTGTGCTGCAACTTCTTCAGCAAAGTTTTCCTGCTTCTTCTCCATACCTTCGCCTGTTTCAAAACGAACAAACTTGGTAACCTTGAAGTTAGCACCATTCTCTTTTGCTACCTGTGCAACATACTGAGCTACACTCTGCTTGCCATCTTCAGCTTTTACATAAACCTGATCATTTAAGCAGATTTCTTTTAATTCTTTCTTTACACGACCTGCGATCATGCCTTCGATAACCTTTTCAGGTTTCTGAGATTCCTTAGGATCGTTCATGATCTGAGCCTTTAAGATTTCTTTTTCATGCTCAATGTATTCAGCTGAGATTTCACTGTCAGATACATACTTAGGATTTAAAGCTGCAACCTGCATTGCAATGTTGTTCATAGCTTCTTTGATACCATCGTTTACAACATCTGTATCAGCTGCAACGATAACTCCGATTCTACCGCCACCATGTACATAAGTTACTACACAGTCAGCTGTTACTTTCTCGAATCTTCTGATGCTTAATTTCTCACCAATGGTAGCTACCATTTCTACTAACTTCTCGTTAACTGTTTTACCAGCTTCTGCATTCCATCCTTCTGCCATGAAAGCATCCATGTCAGCTGCGGAAGATGCAAGAGCCTGCTCAGCAACTTCGTTAACATAGTTCTGGAATTTTTCATTCTTAGCAACGAAATCTGTTTCAGAGTTAACTTCAACAACTGCTGCAGTCTTGTTATCTGATGTAATAGCACGGCAAAGACCTTCTGCTGCGATTCTGCTTGCCTTCTTCTCAGCTTTAGCCTGTCCATTTTTTCTTAATAATTCTACGGCTGCATCCATATCACCATTGGTTTCTGTCAGGGCTTTTTTACAGTCCATCATACCTGCGCCGGTCATTTCACGTAAATCTTTTACCATTCCTGCTGTGATAGCCATTTATATGTCCTCCAAAATGAAATTTACTAGTGTTGTTTGATTACTGCTCGCTTGCAACTTCTTCGATATCAGTAGCTTCTGCTCCTGCAACCTGCTCTTCTGTATAAACTTCTTCACCCTGGTTAGCTTCGATAACAGCGTCTGCCATCTTTGCAGTGATCAGTTTTACAGCTCTGATAGCATCATCATTACCAGGAATGATGTAGTCTAATTCTTCTGGATCACAGTTGGTATCGCCGATACCGATTAAAGTAATACCCAGAGAATGAGCTTCCTGTACACAGATATGTTCCTTCTTAGGATCAATTACAAAAATACAATCTGGGATTCTGGTCATGTTCTTGATACCGCCAAGGTTCTTTTCCAGTTTTTCCCACTCTTTATTTAACTGAGCAACTTCTTTCTTAGGAAGAACATCAAATGTTCCGTCTTCAGACATTCTTTCAATTGCTTTTAATCTTGCGATTCTGGACTGGATAGTGGTAAAGTTTGTTAACATACCGCCTAACCATCTTTCATTTACATAGAACATTCCACAACGCTCTGCTTCTGCCTTTACAGCATCCTGAGCCTGTTTCTTTGTTCCAACAAAAAGAACTGTACCACCCTGGGAAGCAATATCAAAGATTGCTTTGTAAGCTTCGTCAACTTTACCTACAGATTTCTGTAAGTCGATGATGTGAATACCATTTCTCTCGGTGAAGATGTAAGGAGCCATTTTAGGGTTCCATCTTCTGGTCTGATGTCCAAAGTGAACACCTGCTTCTAATAACTGTTTCATTGAAATAACGCTCATTTTTTTACCTCCATGGTTTCGTAAGAGCTCCGTTTCCCGGAAAGACTCTTCTGCCGTATCCATCTCTTCATTCTGCCACCTCCGCGTTAAAGAAGCACCTGCAGAGCAATCAGGATACGTGATTTATAGTCACAACAAACGAATTATAGCAAAAAGCGGTCTTCTTGGCAAGTACTATTTGCTTAAAAAGACCGTTTTTTCATATTCTTTTGTGCTTTATGTTTAGTTATCTTCCGGTTCCGGTAATCATCTCTGCAATATCCTGATCTGTAGCACCGTCACCAATTTCATAAGTTCCTGCATGTATTTTTTTATCATAACCATTCTGACATAAATATCGGTCATAATCAGACGCCGAATCCACAAGCCCCATACTTTCTAACTGCTTACTGACAGATACCGAACTTGCTCCCGAGCTGATTACCAGATAGTAGGATGTATTCCCCACATTTTGTTCTGTTAAAGGCTGTTCACTTTGTTCTACTGAAGGCTGTTCACTTTGTTCTGCCGGTAATGTTTCACTTTGTTCCATGGGTTTTGGCTCACTTTCTGCTTCAGCCACTACAGTTTCTTCCGTTGGTACAGTTTCTTCTGTTGGTACGATTTCTTCTGTTAGTACGGTTTCTTCCGTTGGCAGGTTTTCTTCTGCCAATTCTGCCAATGTCTTTTCCTGTGTCATTCCCAGTGCTGTCGCCCTGGCTATTATTTCTTCATCAGACATTGGACGGTTAATATTTCCTGATACCCCCATGATCACCGCAGTAACAATCATTCCTATTCCAATGCCCCTAAGATAGTATTTTAACTTCATATGTTTTACTTTCACCATTTTCCATAGTAGTATCTTTTATTTCATTTCTTCCCTTGAAATAAATCCAGTACCAGATTTACCTCACCAACACCTAGACCCAGTTCCTGTGCAATGGAGATTGTGCTTTTCCCCGCATTATGCAGTTCTAATATTTTCTCATTACTATTTTGCTTTGTCACTTCACCGGAAGTTTCTGTTTTATCTGCCTGTACCTCTGATTTTGTAGCAGTTGTCTTTTGACGTTTTGTCGTTTTGGTGTTTTTCCTGGCCGGTGTTTTCTTCTTCGTCAGCATTGAAATATCAATTGCCTCCGCATGAAGCGGTTCAAAATCTTCCAATTCCTGTCCAAGCTGAACCTTCTGTACAGTTTTTCCGGCCTCTCTTACAGTTTCTTCCGCCTCTCTTACAGTTGCCATGGCATCCTTTGCTTTTTCCTGCACAGCCTTCGAAGTCTTGTCTACCTGTGCTACTGTATTTTTCAGATTCTGGTGCTTATCATTTAGCATATCATACAAGAACATGACTTCCTGATGATTTTTGTTAATATCTGTCAGAACAGTATCGGCATATTCGTTCACGGCCATCATCTTCTCGTTGGACACACGCTCCAAAGAACGTTCTGTTTTTTCAACAGCATAGCTGACGGTTTCCTCCACAATGTCATTTATCTTAGCCTTGGCATTCTCCATTTCCTGTTCAGCAATCTTCCTTATTTCCTTTTCTGCCAGTTCGCCGTCTATTTCCTGTAAACCACTAACCTTTTCCGGGATTACAAAACTTGCTACAAAAATAAGCAATCCTGCAATCAGCAGTATAATCTCTGTTACACTCATTTTCTTCACATTCTGCCTATGCAGAATCCTTCCTTAGATTTTTATGTCGAATCCACCACCGATAGATTTTTTTAAAATAACCTGACCATTTTTTGCATCCGGCTCCTCAGGAGCTCTTTTCTTTCCACCATTTCCATGATATTCATTTGCACCCTTTTCGCTGGCATCAAATTTTTTGTCCTGTCCTCTGGCTTCGCTTCCCCGATTGACCTGTTCTCTCTTGTCATTTACTTCTTTTTGAAAATAAGTTTGAAAATTACTTTGGTCCACTATCGGTTTATTGTCTTCATTTTGTTTAATCGTAGAAAAATCCTGAATACGTTGAATGGTACCTTGCAATTCAATTGGACTAATTCCCATTATAAGCCTCCTAGATCCCGGCGATCTTTACATCACCACGCTGTTTTACAAATCGGCAATATTTCGTGCCCCCTTTTGTAACCATGGATACATCTCCAATGCAAATCTTTGTACCTGCGTATACTTCTCCTCTTACAACCACGCTTGCCTCATTATCTTCTGTTACCTGATTTTCCAACCGGTTAAGTTCTTCACTTGTTTTATCCAGAATATCCTGTAAAGCATTTTTCTTCTGCATAACTTCCTGCACATGCCTCATCTGCTGCTTGGACATATCTGCACCACGTGCCATCTGTTTCTTAATATTATCTACAACAAGTTCCAACTGTTTCATCTCGCTTGACAGTTTTGCAAATTGCTTTTGCTGTTCATGATAATGACTTTTTAGTTCCGGATCAGTTCCTACCTCTATAATGGTATCACCACCCATACTGGACCCCAGAGTCTTTGCAGTTATGGTTTTTCCGGCACATACATGTCCTCCGGTTATAAATCCTTTCTTCCCATCCACATTGATTTCATTTTTCGCAGTCACTTTGCTATGTAGAATCGATTCTGTAGAAACAGAATCACCTGCCGTCACTGTTACATTTTCCAGGAATTTAGAAATCACATTTCTCCCTGCTATCAGTTCAGCTTTTCCCATACCATTTGCCCCCCGGACGATTACAATATCTCCTCCGGCTTCTACTCTGGCTCCCTCGACAACACCTTTAATTTCCACGTTTCCGGTCGCTTTTACAGAATAGTTAGTGTTTACATTGCCATTTATAGTTACGCTGCCTTCAAATTCCAGATCTCCGGTTGCAGTATCCACATTCTTTACTTCCAGAATATCATCTACAAAAACAGATTCACCCACCAGATTTACATGTCCGTTTATCTTTGATCGAATGGTCAGCATATCCTCTGATAATTCTATATTGCGCCCATAATGTAAGTGTTTTCTTTTCACAGCTCTTGGTCTGACTCTTTCACCATAAATAGTTCTGCCATACATTCCCGGATTCGCAGGCTGTAATGTCGCCAGCACATCTCCCGCTGCACAATGACAGACATTATTTAAATGGAAGAAATCCACACTTCCATCTTCTAAAAGCGTCGGCCTTGCACTGGGATCTGTCTCAAAATGATAAGTAATCACTGCATCGGTCCCCTGTACAGGCCGTACTCCCACTGCAATGACAATATTCTCACAATATCTTCTGTTCGCAAAGAAATCACGTATTGCCTCAACCTGCAATCCGCAAACAATTTTACGATATACAAGCTCTTTTGCAAATTCCTGCATTGTCATTTTCTCTCCATCAGGAGAAGGCGGATAAAATCGAACAACTGCCTGAAGTCGATCCTCTGATACCATCATTTTATAGCTTTCCCGTTCCGGGAAGCTCATGCTGGGTGAAAGCATGACTTGAATATCCTCGTCCTTTAACTCTTCCACCGCTTTTCCCAGGGTTTTAGCATCATATGTAATGCCATGTTCCTGCAGATAGTCTAATACCTCAGCAACGTCAACAGGCTGACCCCCGTCTTTCGGTGGAATCAGCCTTATATCAGTTTCCTTCTCTTTTGTGATAAGTTGAAAATAACCGTTCATCCTACTCCCTTATCATGGCCACCCATCAGGGACGTGAATCTGTCAATACCCCCATGTAATTGCCCAGTTTAGTCTTCATTTTCTGCAAAGCGCGTGTATGAAGCTGTGAAATTCTGGATTCAGAAACCTCCAGTACATTACTGATTTCTTTCAATGTTAATTCCTCATAATAATATAAAAGGATAACTTTCCTTTCCTTTTCTGTTAACAGATCCAATGCGTCCATCAGAATCTGTTTCAATTCGTTCTTGGCTATCACTTCCTCCGGAGAATCAAATTTTGCAGTCGTTCTGCTTTGTTCAGGCTGCTGTGGTACTTCACTTCCGGATTCCATAAATTCGTTTAAGGATACAACATTTGTTACTTTCATCTGACTTTGCCAGTTTAAGTACTCATCATCTGTGATTCCTAAGCGTTCTGCAATTTCCTCATCTGTAGCACCTCGTCCCTCGGATGCCTCTACTTCACGCATTGCTGCGTCTATTTTCTTTTGTTTTTGTCGAAGTGTCCTGGGTATCCAGTCCATCTTTCTGATTTGATCTAAAATGGCACCTCGTATTCGAAGGCTTGCATAGGTCTCAAACTTGACAGCTTTTAAACTGTCAAACTTGTCTATTGCGTCGATCAATCCAAAAATACCATACCCAACCAGATCATCATATTCTACATTATATCCAAGATACATACTCAGTCTGCCGGCAACCACCTTTACCAGGGGAGCATATTCCAATATGATCTGTTCCCTGATTTCAGGGGCCTTTGTCCTATTGTAATCATCCCAAAGTCTTTTTCTTTGAGTTTCGTCCATAGCTGCCTCCATACCGTTTTTCTAATTTTATTTATCTTCTGTATCCATCAAATCTGGAGTCTCTTCAGATGCCTCTCCCTGTTCTATGGAAACATCCGGATCCTTTTCGATGACGTCTCCTTCATCCAGCATGGCTTTTTCATTCTGACGTTCAAAAGTATCTAACACCACCTTTAGAAGCACACCAATCATATAGAAAATAATAAGTACTGCCAGTAAAATTAACAAAGTGCTTTGCAGCTCATACTGCTCAGAGAACATCATAATACTGGCAACAGCACCTGCCAAAAGCATTAGTATCGGTGGTAATAATTTACGTTTCATTTTTCCCCCAGAATTTTCCAGAAGTTTCTTTCCGGTCAGATTTTCTTTTCCGGTTTCCCGACAGAGCGGATAATATAATCCCCGGTTTCCGGATAAAAGATAACAGTTCTTCCGTAATCTTTACCGGTATCCTCAGCCAAAAGAGGAATTTTAAGTTCAGCTAATTTTTTCTTACTGGCTTCCACATTTCGGTCGCCAATACGCACCATGGCACTTTTATTCTGAAAGGCAAACATCTGTGCCCCGCCGGCTATTTTGGCTACCAGTCTGGTACGCATACCTCCCAGTGCAATAATTTGCTTTACCAGTTCTTCTATCCCGGTATCCGCAAATTTGTAAATATTTCCATTGTTCTTGATTTCTGTTGAATCCGGCAGCATCACATGCGCTAATCCACCGACTTTTTTCATCGGATCCCTGATTGCTATTCCCACACACGATCCAAGGCCAAGCGTTGTAATACCATCCGGACTTACACAGGTATTTAAATCGGCCATTCCGACCTTGACTATCTCACTCATTTTATATCCCCTATAGTCTGTTGTTTTTTGCTGGCATCTAAATAGCAATACCCAGAGAACTCAAAATCTTCTCATAAGATTCCAGATCAGGTATCATAATAAAGAAGCCATTCAGATCCACATCATCAGTAAACAACGTCTCAATTAACAGAATCTTATCACCTACCATACCAAACTCAATAGCCGGTACGCTTAAAATAGCTCCCGCCATATCAATTGCAAGATTCGGTACAGAAGGATAAATCTTCAGATTTGTCAGAGTAGACAGGGAATTCAAATATGCGCCTGTAATAATATTTCCAACCTCTTTGATTGCAGAAGTCTCCAACTCTGTAAATTCTTCATTTGCCAGTTCCATTCCCATTAGCTTTGATACAAGATGTCTGGCAGCTTCCTTTTCTACCAAGAACATAATACTGCCTGAAATATCACCTTCCACACCAAGATAAATACCAGCCATGATCTGTTCTTCGCCACCCATCAGGGTCCCCACATCTTTAAACTCCAAAAGCTTTACCTGTGGAACTTTCATATCAACCTTGCATCCCAACATCTGAGCCAGCGCCGTCGTGGCGTTTCCGGCACCAATATTACCCAGTTCCTTTAAAATGTCATAATACTCCTGTGACATATGATCCAAATCAAATTTGCCCATAAGAATCCTTTCCAGGTTATCTATTACTTTTTTATTTTTTCTCTGCTGCTACAACATTCAGATCCAATAAGGAAATAAGACCACCCTCATACTGTCCAACAGCTGAGATGTAATAAGTTTTTTCTTCTTTATTCCCATGAGAAATTTTTTCAATCTGATCAGTTCCCAATGTTACCACTTCTTTTACCTCATCCACGATAAAACCAACCATTCCCAGCTGTTCCATCTTCAAAATAATAATACGTGAATTTTTGGTAATTTCGTCTTCCGGCAGATCCATTTTCAAACGAAGGCTTAGTACCGGCAGTACTTCACCACGCAGATTGATAACACCTTTTATGTAAGACGGTACCTTGGGCACTCTGGTAATATGCTGCATACGGACAATGTTATCAATAAATTCAATATCAATGCCATACTGTTCTTCCCCGATCTTGATAACAATATATTGTCTGCTTTCGCCAACTTCTTTTAATTCTTCCATTTCTGCAGTCCCTCCCTTAAATCAATGCATTTGCATCAATAATCAATGCAACTTCACCATCACCAAGAATGGTTGCACCACTAATGATCTTGCTCTTATTGATATATTTGCCTAAGGACTTAATAACAATTTCCTGCTGTCCCATGAGTTCATCTACAACAATACCTGCTAACTGATCGCCCTTCTTTACAATAACAACAATCAGATCATCGCTGGCATCTTTTCTGCTTTCCGTATCAAGTACGTCACTCAGACGAACAAGCGGAATAACAGCCCCACGTAAATTGATTACTTCTTTATTCTGGACATGTTTGATGTCACTTGGAGTGATATCCTCGATTGTTGTAATAGAGCCAAGAGAAATGGCATATTTTTCTTCACCAACAGCAACCATCAAAGCCTGAATAATAGCAAGTGTCAGTGGCAAACGAATAATCCAGGTACTGCCTTCGCCCAGTCTACTCTTTACTTCAACTTCACCGCTTAAGGATTCGATTTTACTCTTTACAACGTCAAGACCAACACCTCGACCGGAAATATCAGTTACTTCTTTTGTAGTAGAAAAGCTTGGAAGGAATAACAGATTGATTATCTCCTTCTCAGTCATACTCTCTGCCTGCTCCGGTGTAATAGTGCCACGCTCAATTGCCTTCTGTCTAACTGCCTGAGCATCAATACCGTTGCCATCATCACCAACTTCGATCACAACGTTATTACCATCCTGGTAAGCATCCAAAGTGATGGTTCCTACTTCATTCTTGCCACGTCTGATACGTTCTTCTGTGCTTTCCAGGCCATGATCAGCTGCATTTCGTAACAAATGCATCAAAGGATCGCCGATTTCATCTACAACGGTACGATCCAGTTCTGTATCTTCACCGGACATATATAATTCCATTTTCTTATTCAGTTTCTTATTCAGATCCCTGATCATACGAGGGAATTTGGCTACTACACTTTCAATAGGAACCATTCGCACCTTCATAACAGACTCATGCAGGTCGGTGGTTACACTTTCCAGATATTCAATCTGTTCATTAAAGCCTGCATTACCGCGATTATCCGAATTGTTAGATGCGGATACCAGGGAATTCTTAGCTATGATAAGCTCACTTACCAGATTCATTAATACATCCAGCTTTTCAATATCTACCCTGACGGTTCTGTTAACAACCGGTTTTGCTGCCGGTTTCTTATTCTCTGCCGGTTTTACAGCAGTCTGTTTTTCCGGTTCCGGTTTCTTTGCAGGCTGTGTCTCCAGTGCAGTCTGCTGTTCATTTGCCTTTGCTGCTGCCTTTGCTGCTTCTCTGGCTGCATCCTCAGCTGCTTCTGCTGCGACTTCTGCGGCTTCCTCTGCTGCGGCTTTATCAATTGCACGATCCAGATCCAAAGGTGCACCAATTGCATCTTCAATTTCAGATACGTTTTTAGCTGCTCCCAAAACTGCATCCAGTTCCTTGTCAGTAATCACAATGATGCTGAAATCAAATTCAAATTTTTCATCCTCAATATCCTGTGCGGACGGATTGGAAACAATGATTTCACCCAGTTCTTCAACTGCTTTAAACACAAGAAATGCTCGTGCTGCTTTTAGGATACAGGACTCCTGTACCTTGACAGTAACACCATATACCTTGTTGCCGGATTCCAATGCTTTTCCGATTACTGTTCGTTCAGAATCACCCAGACTGATATCCAGCCATTTTTCATCAGATCCTGCCACATTTTCAGGTTTTGCAGCTTCTGCCTGTGTCACTTCAGCTTTCTTTTCTTCTGTAGCAGTATTCTCACCGTTTAATACATCATTTAATAATTTGATCAAAGGCTCATTGTCATTCGTGCCTTCATCTGCATCTGTCTGAATATTTGTAAGATATTCTTCCAATGCATCCAGACATTGGAACAGAATATCTATCATGTTTGCTTTTACTTTGATGGTTCCATTACGAACCTCTGAGAAAACATTTTCCATATCATGTGTCAGAGTCTGCATTCTCTTGTAGCCCATGGTACCAGCCATACCCTTTAAGGAATGAGCCGCTCTGAATATCTCGTTAATGGTATCCATGTTCTCCGGATCCTGCTCCAGCTCCAGAATCTGTGTATTCAGACTCTGTAAATGCTCTTTTGTTTCATCAATGAAAATCTCCAGATATTGACTTACATCCATTTTACATTACCCCCACGTTCATTATTATTTCCTGTGCAATCTGATCCAGTGGTACGATCTGATCGGTAAGTCCTGCATTTTGAACTGCTTTAGGCATACCAAAAATTGTACAGGTGCTTTGCTCCTGTGAAATTACGTGTACTTTTTTCTTACTTTTCAGATTCTTGATTCCTTCTGTACCATCAGCACCCATACCGGTTAAAACCACACATACTGCCTCATCAAAACGGGTAGCTCCCGCAAGGGACTCAAACATATAATTAGCACATGGTTTTACACCTTCTCTGGTCGGTTCATCCGTATAATGAATGGTATAACGACCTCCGGTGGTGGACAGATTCATATGTTTTCCACCCATTGCCAGATATACATGTCCATTTTCCAACTGTTCTCCCTCTACGGCTTCACTTACTGTGATCTCGCTTAAAGAATTCAATCTGTCTGCCAGGGATTTTGTAAATCCAACAGGCATATGCTGTACTAACAAAACCGGGGCTTTTAAATTTTTGGGAAGCTTGGGAATAACTGACTGCAAAGCCTTTGGTCCACCTGTGGAACTGGCCATTGCAACAATTCTGTTTCCAGTGATCTTAGATGCATTTTTTTGCACTATACTCAGCATCTTGCGAGTCTTCTGGATTTCGTCAATGGAAAAAGTCTTCTTCCCCATCTCCGGCGCCCGGCTTTCAATTACGCCTTCCAGCACATCCAGCATTCGTTTCTGGAACTCATCCTCCCTGCATGAAATAGCATTTGTAGGTTTATGGATAAAGTCCAGTGCTCCCAGATCCAATGCATCCAGAGTAACCTGGGCACCTTCCTGGGTATCCGTACTAGCCATCATAATTTTTGCTGAAATCTTTTGCTTATTCAGTTCTTTCAGTAACTCTATACCATTCATAACAGGCATATTTACATTCAGAACTACCGCATCATATTTCTTTTTCTGTAATAAATTCAAAGCTTCCTGTCCATTTACCGCCCGATCCAGTACATGGAATCTATCATCGCTTTCAATTATATCACACAGTACTCTTCTCATAAGTGCAGAGTCATCGACCAGTAGAATATTTTTTTTCATAAGAACACTTCCTTTGCTTTCGTATTCAAAAAATAAGTTAGTTTTTTTCTTTATGTCTTACTTTTCTTTCTTCTTCGAAGATAAAACGAATAATTTCTTCTCTTTCATCTACATCCATATTCAAATACTGTACCCTGTGTTCATAAAAGCCTTCTCTATTCTCCATTTCACGAACAGTCAATACTTTTCCCACCAGGTTATAGGTTTTCTTTTCTCCTTTAATCAAGAGATCGTACTTACAATATATCAGACTACCCGGTTCATAGGACTGGGAAGATACAAATCGAAGTCCACCGCCACTGATATCTACCACAACACTTCTTTTTAATGGAAGTCCCGGGATCAGCAGATTCCTTTTCTCCTCCTCTACCGCCTTGATTTCCTCTGACTGCAGTGTTCTGGAATCCATTTCCAGCGCACAGCTAAATCGATAATACTCACGTCTCTGGTATTTTCTCAAATTGCTGGTCAGTTCCAGCAGCAGAATATAAACATTGTCGCTTTTATAACGATCTACAATTCTTGCGAAGCTCTGATATAGTCCGTTTTCTGTATAGAAACAGATATCATATTCACTATCCACCGGAAGCAGGATCAGTTTCGTCTTCTCCATTGGCATGGTGATTTCCAACCTGTCTTCGGATAAGACATCATATACCGTACTCACATAGGTTTTCTGGTTTTCTTCCCCTTCTGTTGTTCTTTTTACTGCCTGATATTCTACTTTTTGTCCCGGAAATACAAATTTTGATAACATGGTTGCCACTGTCCCATCCTCACCTATTTTTTAGAATTAATAATATGAGAGAAAAAAGCTGCCATTCCTCTCTTCTTTAATGACTGATTTACTTCCTTGTTCATTAAAATTGCTGCAATCTGCTCGTATGCAATTGCTGACTTTGAAGTCGGCGCCTGCATAGATACCGGCATCTGCTGCATAACTGCTTTGGATAACTGATTGTCCTGGGGCACTGAACCCAGGTATTGTATCGGCAGTTTCAAATATCTTGTCACTACCGCATTCAATTTGTTAAATAAAGTTCTGCCCTCTTCCATGGAATCTACTCTGTTAGCAATCACCTTAATCTGTGAAGATTCCCTGGAAAAACGGGGGTGTCTGGTTAACGCTTTCAATAAAGAATACGAATCCGTAATAGAAGTAGGTTCCGGTGTGGTTACCAGCAGTATTTCCCCGCTCGCTACCAGAAACTCCAAAACTGCATCGGAGATACCGGCTGCCGTATCTATAATTATTATATCGGTTAAAGCATCCAATTGAGCAAGATTTTGAATAATATAGGTCAGATAATCCCTGCTTAAATTCGACATTCCTGCAATACCGGAACCACCCGAAATGAATCCAACCTCCATAGGCCCCCAGGTAATAATATCTTTGATATTCTTCCCCTGGTAAATCAAATCGCACAAATTATGCTTGGGCACCGCCCCAAACATAATCTCAATATTAGCCAGTCCAAAGTCAGCATCCAGAATAATAACCCGCTGTCCCATCTTCCGAAACTGTATCGCCAGATTAATGGAAGTATTGGACTTTCCCACACCGCCTTTACCACTGGTAACAGTAATAACTCTTGCAACCGGTCTGGCTGGATTATTGGCTTTAATGATATTTCTCAGTTGTTCTGCCTGATCCATTTTGCCCTCCTTAATCCTCTGCCTTACGACCACCCAAAAGCTGTTTTACAGTTTTTTGGGGATTAAAATCGCT
Source organism: Lachnospiraceae bacterium (assembly GCA_028693705.1). GTDB lineage: Bacteria > Bacillota > Clostridia > Lachnospirales > Lachnospiraceae > JAQUUX01. The sequence continues at coordinate 13,331 of JAQUUX010000008.1, forward strand.
GATATCATCCGGTACATTCTGCCCATAGGTAACATATGAAAGAGCAGCTCCGGTATGCTGTCTGAGGTTAAACAGATTACCTAATGTCGTCGTTTCATCAAGTTTAGTAAAAATCAAACGATAATCTGTCATTTTCTTATATGTATCTGCAATGGTAATCAGATCACGATATTTTGTAGTAGCACTTAATACCAGATATATTTCTTTTTCTGTTTCAGTAGGGACTGCCGCAATAAATTTGCCCAGATTTTCCTTCTGTTCTTCATTATGATGAGAATGTCCTGCTGTATCTACCAGAATATAATCATACTCATGAAGTTCCTGTATGGCAGCTTCCAGTTCCTCTACTGTATAAATAACACGGAATGGAACCTCCAGAATATTTGCATAAGTACGTAATTGTTCCGCTGCTGCGATTCTATAGGTATCTGTTGTAAAGAGCGCTACTCTTTTCTTTTCTACCAGACTAAATTTTGAAGCAATTTTAGCAATAGTTGTGGTTTTCCCCACACCTGTAGGACCCACAAAGAATACTACCTTGGGATTATTCTCTGCCGGCTGTATCTTGGCAGGTTTACCAAATTTCAGAATCATTTTCTGGTAGATGGTTGCCAGAACATAATCCAACGGAACATCCGTTTTTTCCATTTTCTCTAACTTATCTATTTCTTCCAGTAAAGGAGAGGCATATTCCGGTGCCACCTCATTTTCCAGCATGGTGCTGTATAATAACTTTTTAAAAACAGACAATTCAGAAGGCTTTTCATCTTCTGAGCCTGTTGTTATGGTTTCATCTGACTCTTCTTCCGTTTTCTGCAAATTCTGTTCCAGAAAAGACTGTAGATTATCCAGTTTCTGCGCAAGTCCGCTTGTTTTTGGATGCTGCGCTTCCGACATTAGTTCCTTTTCATTCTGCACAGCGCTTTTGGCTTCGGATTTTTTTGTTTCCACATTTCCCGGTTCAGCTTTTTGAGGTTCTACTGCTTTTTTCGTTTCAGATTTCTCAGCTTCTTCTGTCATTTTCTGCAGTTTTGCCACATCCGCAACGGCCTCGGCCACATCAGAAAGTCTGGGGGCGGAGGGCTCGGGATATCTTTCGTTTTCTTCTTCCAATGCAACAGTAACCTCTACCAGCTGTGGTTTCAGAAAACCGAACAGACCTTTTCTTTTTACATTTTTCACATTCATAATCACAACAGCATTGCCTAATTCTTTTCTGGCTGCTTCTGTTGCTTCTGCTTCATTTTTTCCCTGAAATTTTTTGATAATCATTTTATGCGGTCACCATCCCCACCGATTGTAATTCTACATTGGATTCTACTTCATTATACGACACAACGATCAAATCCTTCATATAATCTTCCGTCAAACGTTTAAAATACATACGTACAATAGGAGAAGTTACAATAATAGGACTCTTTCCCAAATTTTCCAGTTTTTTTATCTCAGTTGTTACCGAACCCATGATTGCTTTTGTTCTTGCCGGATCCAACGTCAGATAAGCGCCTTGTTCTGTCTGTTTAACAGCACCCATAATCTCCTGTTCGATTTTAGGATCCAGAGTAACCACACTCGTTGTTTCATTTTGTGGAAAATATTTATTTGATATCGCACGCTTCAAAGCCTGTCTCACATACTCCGTCAAAATATCTGTGTCCCTGGATGTAGGCGCATAGTCTGCCAGTGTTTCAAAAATCGTAAGCAGATCTCTGATAGAAATACCTTCTTTTAACAAATTCTGTAATACCTTTTGCACTTCGCCCAGACCAAGCATCTTTGGAACCAGTTCGTCCACAACAGAAGGATTGCTTTCTTTTAAGTTGTTTACCAGGTTCTGTACATCCTGTCTGGTAAGCAGTTCTGATATGTATTGTCTGATCACCTCTGTCAAATGGGTTGCAATAATAGACGGTGGATCAACAACTGTATAACCCATGCTCTCCGCCCGTTCTCTCTGACTCTCCGTGATCCAGATAGCCGGCAGATGAAAGGAAGGCTCAAAGGTGGGAATACCCGTTATCTCCTCTTCCACATACCCCGGATTCATAGCCATGTAATGGTCAAATAATATCTCGCCTTCACTAACCTGTATCCCTTTAATTTTAATAATATATTGGTTTGGATTCAACTGAATATTATCACGTAAACGAATAATTGGTACTACGGTACCTAATTCCAATGCGATCTGTCTTCTGATCATAACGACACGGTCCAGCAAATCTCCGCCTTGATTAACATCAGCAAGCGGAATAATACCATATCCAAATTCCAGTTCAATAGGGTCCACCTGTAATAGACTGGTTACATTTTCAGGCTGGCGAATCTCTTCAGCCGCCTTCTCCTCTGCCTCTACTTCACCTTCAATCTGGCTGGTTTCTATCGTACCTGCCATAGTCCTGCCGCAGAGGATAAAGCAAAGACCAAGTCCGATGAACAGGATCATGTTCAAAGGTGTGACTATGCCAAGTCCAATCAAAATAGCACCTACCAGATATAATACCTTCGGCACACCAAACAGCTGTCGTACCAATACAGTACCGAAATCTGCGTCCTTACTGCCTTTAGTGACCAGAATACCTGTTGCCAGTGAAATTAAAAGAGAAGGAATCTGGCTTACCAGTCCATCACCAATTGTTAAAATAGCGTATTTATTTAAAGCAGATCCAATATCCAGTCCCTGCCTTGTCATACCCATTGCAATACCGCCTACAATGTTAACGGCTGTGATAATCAGACCGGCTGTCGCATCTCCCTTAACGTATTTTACAGCACCATCCATGGAACCAAAGAAACTGGCTTCCTGCTGGATTTTATCTCTTCGTTCCTTTGCCTGGGCATCTGTGATAGCCCCTGTATTCAAATCGGCATCAATAGCCATCTGTTTACCTGGCATGGCATCCAGAGTAAAACGCGCGGTTACTTCTGCTACACGTTCAGTACCTTTGTTGATAACCATAAACTGGATAATAATCAGAATAACAAACACGATAGATCCCACAATCAGATCTCCGCCACCCACATACTGTCCGAATGTTGAAACTACATTTCCAGGATTACCTGTAGTCAGGATTAATCTGGTGGAAGATACATTCAATGCAATACGGAAAATCGTGGTAAACAGAAGCATTGTAGGATAGAAAGACATTTGCAGTACTTCTACGGCAAACATACAACCAAACATGATTGTAAAAGCAACAGACATATTGCAGGCTAACAGCACATCCAAAAGCCAAGACGGAATAGGCACTATCAACATAATAAAAGCGGCCAGCATATACATAGCCACGCCTAAATCTGCTTTTTTCATCTGTTCACCTCCGTCCCGTTTTTTTCTCTATCTGCAGTTTATACCTTACCCTGTAAATGATATACGAAGGCTAGTACCTCTGCGACTGTCTGGTATAATTCCGGTGGAACCACCTGCCCTACTTCCACATTTGCATACAGCATTCTGGCAAGGGGCTTATTTTCCACAATTTCAATTTTATTTTCTCTGGCAACTTCTTTAATCTTCTGCGCCAGATAATCAGAACCTTTAGCAAGTACATATGGTGCATCATACTGCTCCGGGTCGTATTTTATGGCAACTGCATAGTGGGTAGGATTGGTAATGACCACATCTGCCTTCGGCAGCTCCTGCATCATACGACGTCTGGATACTTCCTGCATTTTGGCACGCTGCTTACCCTTAACAGCAGGATCTCCTTCCTGCTCTTTCATTTCATCCTTTACTTCCTGTTTGGTCATCTTCATATCTTCATGAAATTTGTATTTTTGATAGGCAAAATCCATTACCACTATGATCAAATAGAATACACAGATCCTGATGCCAAGTCCCCATACCAGGTCTCCCATAAGCTGTATCGCCTGCCAGAGAGGTATGTCATACAATAGAAAGATCATATCCCTTTTGTCCGATAAATAGGAATAAGCTATATAAAAAATCAATCCAACCTTCAATATTGATTTTATCAGTTCTACGAGAGAATTCATAGAAAAAAAACGTTTGAATCCATTAATCGGATTCATTTTACTGAATTTAGGCTGCATGGGTTTCCATGACACCTGCCATTTCACCTGTATAAAATTTGTCAGAAAGGCAATTATGAATCCAATAATGAAGATGGGAAGCAGCATGATCAGCATTTGCAATAATACATTTCGAAACATGGTAAACATGTTTCCCTCTGGTAAAAATCCATCATACATTTTCACAAACTCAGGAATTTTATCATATACAGATGCAAATAATTCCATAAATCCTTTGCCCATTCTGCCTGCTCCAAAACGCAGTATCAGAAACAGACCCAGAAGACCGCATACATTCGTGATCTCACGACTTTTGGCCACCTGGCCTTCTTTTCTGGCATCACTGAGCTTTTTACCGGTAGGTTCTTCAGTTTTCTCACCGCCAGGACCATCCTTGGCGAAGAACTGTAAATCCAGGGTCAGCATCTTTACTCCTTATTATGTAGCTTTACTTTTCTACTGCAAAATCCTAAGGCATCATACCCTGTACAAATGCTGTCAAAAGTTTTTTCATTTGCTCGAATACAAAATCACATGCTCCCGGCAGCATGCCTGCCGTCAGGTACACAACTGCAAGTCCCACCAGAATCTTAAGCTGAAGTCCGACAGCAAACATATTCATCTGAGGCGCAACCTTGGCCATAATACCCAGAATAGCATTCAACAAAATCATGACTACGAATACAGGCAGTGCAATTCTAAAACCAATAATGATGTAGTCGCTCATGAACTGAATCACAGTCTGAAACAGATGATCAAGCTGAAAAATCGCACCCGTTAACGGGATCAAAGTAAAAGTATCAATCAATGCCTGTATCAAATATCGATACATACCACTGCAAATCAGGATCAACATCAACACATACTGATAAAAAACACCTGTTATTGTTGCATTGTCCCTTGTAGTAGGATCATACAGCGATACCATTGACAAACCTATGTCCATGTCAATAATATGACCGGCAAAGGAAGTCACTGAAACGCACATATTGGCAGAAAATCCCACCAACAGTCCGGTTAATGCCTCCTTCATAACAAGAATGGCATATCCCAGAACACTGTCATACTGTAATTGTTCGTGCGGGTTTATGCCATTAAAAATCAGAATTGATACAAAAACACCCAATCCTATTTTTACCCGGTTAGGCGTGTTTGCAGTGTTGAAAAAAGGTGCAATAAAAATGAAACAGGTTACCCTCGTCATCACCAGTAAAAAATATTCAAGTTCGTTTAAAGAAAAGGAATAAGAAATCATATGCTACCTGATATACAGACTAAAATTAGTCCATAATTCCACCATATAATTTGTCATGTTATTTAACATCCAGTGTCCCAGTACCATCATTGCCAGAAAAATACTGATAACCTTTGGCACAAAAGTAAGTGTCTGTTCCTGAATAGATGTAACTGTTTGAAATATTGATACAATTAAACCAACTACTAATGAAACCAGTAAAACCGGTGCCGATGTTTTAATAATCAAAAATAATGCCTCACTGGCAATGGCAGTAACCTCATCAATTGTCATATGTGTACTCTCCCTTTTTTACATCAGTAGAAGGTTTTCACCAGACTTCCGATAATCAGATTCCAGCCGTCAGCCAACACAAACAATAATATCTTAAACGGCATGGAAATTGTTGTAGGCGGTAACATCATCATACCCATACTCATCAGTGTGGACGCCACCACCATATCTATCACAATAAAAGGTATATAGATTAGAAATCCTATAATAAAGGACGTTCGTAACTCACTTATAATAAAACTTGGGATCAGGACTATCGTAGGAATACTGTCCAGTTCTCCATCCCATTCCGTCCTGTTAATATCCATAAACAAACGTACATCCTTAGTCATGGTCTGTTCATACATGAATTCCCTAAGCGGTTGCAAGGCCGACTCCAGTGCTTCATCCTGCTCAATTGTTCCATTTTCAAAAGGCACATATGCTTCCGTATAAACTCTTGTAATGGTAGGACTCATGATAAAGATGGTTAGAAATAACGCAAGTCCGATCAAAACCGTATTCGGTGGTGCTGTGTTGGTATTCAATGCTGCTCTTGTAAAATGCAGAACAATAATGATTCTGGTAAAAGAAGTAAGCATAATCAATATTAACGGAGTTAACGATATTGCTGTCAGAACCAGAAGCATACGAAGCGCGGCATTAATACTGCCGTTACCTTCATTATATGTAATGGTAACCGTATTGGCTATGTTCGGTTCAGCCAGTTCCTCAGCCGAATCAGAACTACCGGGATCCGTTATGTTGGTCTGGGTATCTGTTGTTCCGGTAAGATTGGAATCATATCCGGTAGCATAAACTGTATCCGTATGGATATAACACAAAATGCCCACCAATAATAGCAGGCATAGTAGTTTAGGAATCTTTTTCTTCTTCATTTGCTCTCGAAATTTCTTCATAACTTTCCGAATGACTTTCATTTTTTGTGTGCTTCATTTTATCCAAAATATCCTGGAAAGATTTTGAACCGCCAGTTGTTTTGGATGCTTTCAGGGTATTCTTATCATTGCCTGATTGTTCTTCAGACAAAAGCTCCTCTTCTGTTAATTCACAAAGCGTTGTTACCGTGTCTTTGCACACAGCTATTGCCAGGTATTTTGTTCCAACCTGAACGATCTGAATATATTTTCCGTTTGCAATTCGACTTGTCTCAACCACATGAATATTTCCACTTAGCTGTAACCCCTTCTGGTATCCGGCAATCCATTTGGATGTCAAAAAGGTGATTCCCAATACAAAAAGGAAAATCACAGTTACCGTCAGAAATTGTGCCACAGATTCTACTCTGTTAACCGCCAGCAATATCATGTTTTGACAGGACATAATTAGCCTACGACTTTCTTAACTGCTTCCAATACACGATCTGCCTGGAATGGTTTTACAATAAAGTCTTTTGCTCCGGCCTGGATAGATTCAATTACCATTGCCTGCTGTCCCATAGCTGAACACATAATAACAGTTGCTGATGGATCACATTCTTTAATTTTCTTTAATGCTTCAATACCATCCATCTCCGGCATGGTAATATCCATTAATACCAGATCAGGTTTTACTTCATTGTACTTTTCTACAGCCTTTACACCATTTTCAGCCTCACCAGACACATTATATCCATTTTTGATAAGGATGTCTTTGATCATCATTCTCATGAAAGCTGCATCATCACATACTAAAATATTTTTTGCCATAACATTATCTCTCCTGTTTTCTATTTGATAATTTCCGTTACACGAACACCGAAACTTTCTTCAATTACAACAACTTCGCCCTTAGCAACAAATTTGCCATTGACTAATACATCTATAGGTTCTCCGGCAATCTTATCCAATTCAATGATTGTACCTGGAGCAAAGTCCAAAATTTCAGAAATAGACTTATGGGTTCTGCCTAATTCTACAGTAACCTCCAGCGGAACATCCATAATCAAGCCAATATTTTCATGATTCTGTATACCGGCAAAATCATTGGAAAAAGTCTGAAACTGTGCAGGTTGTACATTCATGCCCTGTTGCATCTGGGGCATTCCCATTTGTGGCATCCCCTGCATATTCATCTGAGGCATTCCCATCTGTGGCATGCCCTGCATGTTCATCTGAGGCATTCCCATCTGTGGCATTCCCTGCATGTTCATTTGGGGCATTCCCATCTGCGGCATGCCTTGCATTCCATTCTGCGGCATTCCCTGCATATTCATCTGGGACATATTGTCCATCGGCATATTGCCAGACATCTGATTATCATTCATGCCCATCGCTGTATTATCTGGCTGTGCTGCAGGTTCTTCTACCGGTGAAACACTTTCCGGTGTATTCCCGCCCATTTGAATATTGATAAAAGTATCATACAGTGATTTTGCAAAATCTACGGGATACAGCTGCATGATAGTGGAATCTACTATATCACCAATCTGCATTCTGAATGCGATTTTTACGAAGGTGCCTCCCAGGAATTCTGCTATATCTGTTCCCTTCTGATATTCGGTCAGATCTATCAAGCTTGCTTCCGGTGGGCTGATATCGATCATCGTGCCCAGCATGGTGGAAAGAGAAGTAGCTGAAGCCCCCATCATCTGGTTCATAGCCTCAGAAATTGCGCTGAGATACAATTCTCCCAGTTCCCCATCTGTATTGGTTCCGTCACCACCCATCATAAGGTCAGTAATTACCTTTACATCATGTTCTCTTAGGATCAGAATATTAGTTCCTTCCAGACCTACCGTATATTTGATCTGGATGAAAACACAGGGTTTTTCATAAGCTGTGATCATTGTATCCCATGTTGCAAGACTGACAACCGGCGTTGTAATATTAACCTTGCGATTTACCAATGAGAAAAGTGTAGTTGCTGACGAGCCCATACTGATATTGGCTACCTCACCAATTGCATCTTTTTCAATGTCCGATAACGTCTCACCACCATCTCCGGCAGGAACTGTTGTTGCATCGGCAGCTGCCGGCGCCGGTGTTTCGGCCGGAGCGCTGCTATCGGAGGAAAGATCCATTCCATTTAATAGTGCATTTATCTCATCTTGAGATAACATTCCATCCATTTACTCTTCCTCCTCCCTTATTACATTCGTAACCCGAACCGCATATTGATCCTTGCTTGCCCCGGGAACTGCTGTGAATTTCTTAATATTTCCAACAAATATATTTAATTCATCATCCACTTTGGAATTTAATCGGATGATATCACCAATCTGGAGATTTGAAAAATCATCTACAGAAACTGTTGTCTTACCCAGAATTGCTTTTACAGGAACATCCACACGCTTAATCAGTGCTTCAATATAATTCTGATAATTCTCATCATTTGTATCCTGCATGGTGGAGAACCAATACTTGGTATTCAGCTTATCCATAACGCTTTCCAAGGTAAAGTAAGGAAGGCAGATATTCATGAATCCTTCAGTGTCTCCAATTTTCATATTTAATGTAACAATGGCAATCATATCACTTGGTGAAATGACCTGTGCGAACTGAGGATTAGTCTCAATTCGCTCCATCATCGGTGACAAATCAATTACAGTTCTCCAGGGTTCCCTCAATAATTGCATACAGATTACCATCATCTTCTGAATAATGGTCATCTCTATTTCAGAGAAGTCACGGTTCCTGTCAAGTGGGTTTCCCTGCCCTCCCAGCATTCGGTCAATCATGGCAAATCCCAAATTGGTTGCCAATTCGATAATAACCGTACCGGAAAGAGGCAAAAAATTGATAATCCCCAATATAACCGGATTTGCAAGTGCATTTGTGAATTCTGAAAAAGTAACTGTTTCAGAACTCGCAACCGTAACACTGACAGTTTTTCTTAAGTATAAAGGAAGATTCGTTGATAGCAGTCTTCCATAGTGTTCAAAAATAATTTCAAGAGTACGCAGATGCTCTTTGGAAAACTTCGCGGGACGTTTAAAATCGTAATTCTTAACCTGCTTTTCCTTGCTGTCCTGCATCTGGTCAACATCCAATTCACCAGTACTAAGTGCTGCCAGCAAATTATCTATCTCATTTTGGGATAATACCTCGCCCACGAAAGTTCACCTCCTCTTTCCAAATAATCTTTTGCAGTCTAAACCTATTTTGTTCAGCTGCCGAAAGGAAGCTTACTGGTACATAATGCTGCTGAAGGAAACATCAAAAATGAATTCCGAATCAAACATGGCCTGAATCTGAGATAGGATTTCCTTTTTCATGCCATCCTGATCAGCCTTGGCTTCTTCTAAAGTATAGCTGCCGATCACATCGATAATCTCACTTTTAATCAAACTCTCTCTTGTTGTCAGATCCGCTCCATATGTCTTGTCTCCGGGATCTTTTGTATTCATGGACAGTGCGACAGATACTACACAATAATGTGCCTCCCCATCCTCACCTGTTGTCAAAGGAATTGTCATGGCGTCTGCTATTTCATATGGCTGAACATCCTCCATATCCACGCTTGCAGCCTCACTTACAGCACTGGCTCCCGGATCAGACAGTTCCAATGCCAAAGCACTGGAAATATTATCTACAAGTGCCGCCGTTTTCTTTGTCGTACTGGTAACTGAGAACATCATAATCGCAGTCAGTACCACATTGACGATGAGTAAAGCCAATATCAAAATTGATAATAAATTACGTTTCATAAGAGCCTCCCTTTTTGGCAGCTGTCTTTAGTTTGTTTCCAGTGTATTATACAACCGGATTTCAACTCGTCTGTTCTTTGATCTGCCTTCCGGAGTGGAGTTATCCGCTACCGGTACATATTCACCGCGTCCTGCATGAATGATGTCTGCAGGGTTAAGACTTGTATTTCCCACAAGATAATCGAAAACAGAAAGTGCTCTGGCTGAACTCAGTTCATTATTATTCGCATACCTGTCACTGCTCATGGGAACATTATCTGTATGTCCAAGAATTTCTATTGTGTTATCTGCATAACGTTCCAGTATAATACCAACCTGCGCCAATGCCGGAAGTGATTCATCCTTTAAAACGGCACTGCCGGAATCAAACAACAGGGATCCTTTCAAAGTTAGTTCCACATACTGTGACGTGAAATCTACATCTATATTACTGTCTAACTGACCTTCCGATATAGCTTCCTGTACCCTTTCAGCCAGTTCCTCCATCTGACTTAATGACGCTTCTTCCAGCTTCTGCTGCATTTCATCCAGCTTGTCAGTGGTTTCATCATTTTCTGCCGCTTTACCTGTACTATATACATAATTATCCAGCTGGTTCAGCTGGCTCACACCATTTCCAATCAGCATACCGTCTCCGATTGCCGTGGAACCTGCAGTAAAAATACTAAAAGTTTCACTAAAAGAAGCAGCGATCAGTTCAAACTTCTGGGCATCAACTGTAGACATGGAAAACAGCAAAACGAAGAAGCATAGCAGCAAGTTCATCAAATCCGCGAACGTACTTTGCCATGCGGGCGCGCCTTTCGGCGGTTCATCTTCCTTTCTTTTTGCCATTATTCCTCACCTCCGCCTTCATCAGAAGATACAGCAGAACGATCTTTCGGTGCCAGGAAGGATTTCAGTTTTTCTTCTATGACACGAGGATTTTCACCTGCCTGAATAGAAAGAAGACCTTCAATCTCAATTTCCTTCATCATCATTTCATTTGCATTATTTCTCTTCAATTTACCTGCAACCGGAGCACATATCCAGTTGGCAAGTAAGGAACCATATAATGTGGTAATCAAAGCAACCGCCATGGAAGGACCAATGGAAGAAGCATCAGACATATTCTGTAACATATTTACCAGACCAACCAAGGTACCAATCATACCCCAGGCAGGACCCATAGCTCCCAGATCATCCCAGAACGCTATTTTCTCTTTGTGACGTCCTTCGACGCTGACCAGCTCGGTTTCCATAATGGCACGAACCAGTTCCGGATCTGTACCATCCACAACAAGGAGAATGCCTTTCTTTAAAAAGGCATCATCTATCGTATTAGCTGCTTCTTCAAGAGAAAGCAAGCCTTCTTTTCTCGCTACATTCGACAAATTAATAATACTCTTGATCATTTCAGCAACTTGATTCGTAGGAGTTTTGAAAATTAAGGTAATGCTCTTCAGTCCGCCTATGTAACTTTCCATTGAGTTGCTTGCCATGATACAAAAAAAGGCACCACCAAACGTAATCAGTGCAGAGGGCAGATCCAAGAAATTTCCGAGGGCTGCAACACCACCACTGCTGATGATACCGAAAATTATCAACGCAAAGCATATGCCTAAACCTAAAATCGACGCTAGATCCACTAGTTCCACCACATTTCCTGCTTAATTTGCAAAAATATCCTTTCTATACGATTTTACTAAATTTTTAATCTCTTGTCTACTTTCTTTTACAATAATTTTCTTGCCTGTAGTAAAGGAAATCACGGTGTCCGGAGTTTCCTCTACAAGCTCCATTAAATCTGGGTTTATTAACACTTTTACACCATTGATTTTAGTCACTTCGATCATGTTTTTCCGTTTTCCTCGTTTTCGTTATTTTTACTAATTATACCAGAAAATACAGTAAGGGTGTCGCATTTTCACGACACCCCTGTAATTATTTTTGAAACAAAACAAATTTATCTGTTTGTTTCAACTAATCAAATTATCGTTTCAGATTGGTCAATTCCTCTAACATGGTATCTGATACGGTAATGATACGGCTGTTAGCCTGGAAACCTCTCTGTGTGGTAATCATTTCCGTAAATTCTGAAGAAAGGTCTACATTACTCATTTCCAGTACACCGGTACTCATATATCCGCCGCCGGCTGTAATATCCACACCAACGCCATCAAAAGCACCTGAGTTTAATGACTCTGAATACAGGTTATCGCCTTCCTGGCTAAGACCTGACGGATTCGCAAAGGATGCTGTGGCAATCTGTCCCATCAATCTGCTCTGTCCATTATCATATGTTGCGTAAATCATACCATCCTTGCTAATAGTAAGTCCGGACATTTTACCTACTTTACGGCCTGTTCCTGCATTTGTAGTACTGCCTGCAGTAGCAGTTACAGTAGATGTATTGCCATTACTGTAATTTTTACTGGTAGAAACATCTACTTCTATGTCTGAAAACTGTCCAAGAGAAGTCGTTGATGCCGTTCCATCCGGATTCAGTACACTGGCATTAAAATCCAGTGTCAGGTTGTCCAGCGTTAACGGTGTGGTTGTACCTGTTGATACGGATGTATAGGCGCCCGTATTGGCATTATATTGTACCAGACCACCATTTATGGTTTTGTCATAAGAAATTGTCAATGTTCCATCTTCTGCAATTGTTGCTGTCAGATTAGGATAGGCAGCTGTATCACTCAGATCTACACCGTACAGATTCTGTGAGTTAGCTACAATAGCTGTCATATCCGGTACGGTATATGGGAAAGTTGCATCTGCCGGAACTGTAAGTGCTGTAACCGGAGTTGCTGCATTCGTTGCCAGAGTATATGTTCCATCATCGTTCTTAGTGAAAGAACCCTGGTACAAACTGATATCATCTGATACATTAGCTGTTGTATTCCCCAGGCTGACGATCTGGTTAATGTCTGCCACATTGTAAACATCTTTCAAAGAGGTTCCTGTGGAATTCAGCACATCATCCAACTGTAAATAATATTCACCATTTTCTGAATCTGATGTTTTATGATAACTCATCTTTGCTGTGTAGGAATAGCCCAGTGCATCATAGAAGCTGAGGCTGACCACTTTTCCGGATGCTGTGGAAAGAGCTGAATCATTTTTGTCCAGAATACCGGATATATAAGATCTGGAAGTTGCTTCCGGTTCATAGGTCAGGTTCTCTGCAGTCATAACTGCCAATGGCTGTACAGTATCCTGATTAATGGTAAGATTACCATTTGCATCTGTTTCTGTACCCCATCCCATAACATTGTATCCTGTAGATGTCATTGCAAGATTACCGGCACCATCCACATAGAAAGAACCATCTCTTGTAAAGAATGTTTCTGTACCATTGCTGACTACAAAGAAGTTTTCTCCGGTAATCATAATATCAGTTCCACCACCGGTAGACTGGGCTGAACCCTGTCCTTCAATGTTTGTGTTAATTGCGCCCAGCCTAACGCCAAGACCGATCTGCTTGGCATTGGTACCGCCAACAGTTGCTGTCGCGCCGGAAGCTGCCTGTGTTGTCTGATACATCAAAGAATTGAATGTAACGGACTGTGATTTATAACCTACTGTGTTTACGTTTGCGATGTTATTACCAATAACATCCATTTTGGTCTGATGTGTTTTTAAACCTGCCACACCAGAATATAATGATCTCATCATAACGAAATGACCTCCTAGTCTGTTACCAGATGCGGATCACCGTTTTCGTTCCTTCTGTCAGTCGGGAACAATAGTCTCCAAAAAGGTCCAACTATATTATTACGGCTCCGTCAATATTGGTAAATACGTTTTCATCGGTTTCTGTCTGATCCATGGCTGTTACTACTGTACTATTTGGTACATTTACGATAAACGCCAATTGATCTACCAGAACCAGTGATTCCTGTATTCCTTTTGCTTCAGCTTTCTTCATACCTTCATTCAAGCGTTCCACCTGATTGTCTGTCAGCGCTATATTTCTGTCGCTTAAGCGGTTTGCTGCGTGTTTGGAAAATTTAACTTCTCCTGTGCTCTGACTTTGTGCTGTCTGCCCGGTTTTCTGTTGCAGGATATCCTGAAAAGATAATCCTTCTGCCGTCAGGTTGGAAACTTTTTTCGTTTTCTGATTCAGGTACTCATTTGACAGCTGAAGATTGGAAACAATCTGATTTCCATTCAGCTTCATTTTTTCTCCTCATCTTCCAGTTCTTTTCCTTTTAACAGTTCCTCGATCTTTGCCACATAGGATTCGTAAGTCTTCACATCATCGTCAGAGATAAATGATTTTTCATAATCACTCATACCTTCATATAACGTCTTCAGTGCATTTACTGCTTCCTCATTATCCAAAGTCAGATTAGCTGCTGTTGGTAACTTGGTCATTCCTGTCATAAACTCAACTGCCTTATTATAAGCATCCAGATATGTTGGATTTACCACTTCTTCCAAATCATCCAGGGAGTAAGAATTGCCCTTTACGAACAAATATCCTTTTCCGTTTTCAATAGTTACATAATCTACAATACCGGTAACATAGCTTGTTTCACCGTTAGAGTCTGTAGGTGCCATTATAACTGTCTGTCCAACCAACGCCTGTGCTCTTTGTAATTCAATGGTTTCTTCCATGTTCTGTAAGCTTTCAACCTGTGAAAAGCTGGCGTACTGTGCAATGTACTCTGTGTTAGATGTAGGTTCCAACGGATCCTGATATTTCATTTCTGCTACCAGAAGCTGTAAAAAGGAATCTTTATCCAATGTAGAACCATTTGTCTTTTCGGTAGTGCTCTCTGCTGAACTGCCGGTTGCTACTACTTGACCGTCAACTACGGGTGCTATTACGCTCATTTGTCATCTCCTTTCCTCCTGCACTAGGCAAGATAATCAACCTGATTGCCATTTTGTCTCATTATGTCTGCTGCCAGAACATCTGCCTCGTCAGCATCTTCTTCCGCAAACAGGGAATCAATATTTGCCAAATCAATACGTCTGATTCCTTTTTTCTTAGACTCTCTCTCTGTTTCTCCGTTTTGCTGATTGTTTTGCTGTAAATTACTTTCAAACTCATGACTTGCAACGGTTACTTCCACTGCTTCAATCTTAACACCGGCTTCTTCCAACTGATTTTTCAGCTGAACCATCTGATTTTCAATTACGTTTTTTACAGCTTCATTTTGTGCCGTAAACTGTGCTGTAACTGAACCATCTTTTGCTGCCACTTGAACATTCAATGTGCCAAGACTTGCAGGATGAAGTTGTAATTCAACTGATGATTCTCCCCGTCCAAGCTGGACTTTCATGTACTCTGTAATCTGATCGATCACATCCTGTGCATTGATGTCCTGCATGCTTTGTAAACTGTCTGTTGTTATCTCTGACAGAACACTTTCTGTCTGTGAAATCAACTGTTCTACAAAACCATTAACAGAACTGTTCTGCTGCCCATTCGTCTGTTCTTCGCCGGAAGCGTTTTGTCCTGTTGCCTCATTGGTAACCTGACCATTATCTGCAGTTGTTTTGATAACTGTTTCAGTAACATTTAAGGATTGTTCAGGGCTTTCCTTCTGCGTTACCATTTCCGGTTCTTTTTGCAGGAGAACAGGCTTCTGTTCTTCAACTGCCTCTGTTATCTGTTCCTCCGGTACTGTGAAGGTAAGATCTGATGTTCCCTCCGGGACGACTTCTGTCATTTGTTGTAATAGCTGTCCCAGTTCTCCATCTTCCAGAGAATAATTCTGTTCCAGTTCCGAAACCAGATTCTGTACTGTTGTTGTAATATCCTGCATCATCTGATACAAGTTACTGTCAGTCAGTACATTTGATACATCTGCCCCTTCTGTCATGGACACCAGCAGATCTTTCAAGTCTCCAATCTGTAGTAAATCCTCCGGATTCATTTGCAGATTTTTCAATGCCGTCTCGATGTCTGATACAGATACATTCATCTGTTCGGCAATCAGATTCAGAATTTCCATTGCAGTATCTCTTACTGCCTGCTTCTGTTCCTCTAAATCTTCCGGTTGCTTTTCCTGTTCTACAGTGTTTTCTTTCTGAGTCACATCAGATTTTTCATCTGTTTTATCAGTCTTGTTTTCACTGTTTGCCGTTTCGGTTTTTTCTGCATCAGTTTTTTTCGTATTCTTTACCTGTGTATCATTTTTTTCATGATTACCGGAAACGTTACTGTTCTTTGCCTGATCCATTACCTTGGAAAAGCTGTCAGTCTGTGTTTCTGCACTGCTTTGTTTCTGTACTGCTTTGTTTGGTGAAATCGCTGTATACGAATTCGCCATGTCTGTTACAGGTGCACTAGTCATATACTTCCTCCTCTCTTCAGTTTTCAAAGTGCATACGATTTTCTCATAGAGAAACCGCTATAAAATATATCGGTAAACAGCGAAAAAACTTAATAGCCGGGATCCATGATTTTCGTCAATCTGGCTGCAACTGCAGGATCCATGGCACCCATTACGGCGCCTCTGTCATCTGCACCCATTGCCTCTAATATCTTAGCTGCCAGATCCAGATTATCCGTCATTGCTTCAAAAATTCCCGCTGCTTCCTTCGGTTTCATTGCAGAATAAGCTGATGCGTAATCTTCTATTGCCTGATCAGCCTGCTCCTGTTCAACTACCTGCTTATACAGGTATTCTGCATTAGTGGGGTCTATGGTCTCATAGTATTTCTGATATTCCTCTATCTCCGGTCCTTTATCCGAATAAACGACTTCTTCGTAAAATTCATTTTTTATACGTTCAAACTCTACCTGTTGATCCTCAAAAGTTTTCAGTCTGTCCACCTCAGCCTGCAGCTGAGTGATAGTATCTGCCAAAGATGCTGAATCTGACTGCGCCTGCTCTAACTGTAATTCCAGGGCTTTGATCTGTTCTACCGCATCTTTCAGATTGGTATAGCCGCCATACATATCTGTTTCTTCTGTACCGGTCATGGTGGATTCCCCTGGAAGTATCTGATTAATAATCGGTACATCCTTTAATACAGGTCTTAATATATTAGAACCAAAACCGCCAACATCTAATTTAATCAGCAGACATAAAATAGCTATCCAGACTGCAACAATTAATGCTGTCACTAAAAAAACCGGAACTCCGCCGGATACGACACCTTCTTCTTCCAGACGATCCTCAGCCTCGGAAATTTCCTTTGCTTTCCTTTTTGCTTCTTTTCGCTGTAATTTTTGATCTTTTTTCAGTTGTTTTTTTTCTTCCCGAATACGCTTTTTTTCTGCTTTCGGATCCAGTTCCTGTTGTACTGGCTGTTGTACCTGTCCGGGCATGTAAAACACCTCTTACCTTTACTTGTACTTGCTAATCCTGTTCCCTGGTTTTCAGACCATAGGTATAGGAGGTTAGTTCATCGATTTCTTTACTTTCTTGTTTGTTCAGATCATACTTAAACTCTTCAAATGCTTTTTCTCTCAGTTTTTCCTGCATCTTTCGTTCCTGCATGACTTTTTGTAATCTGACTCTGGCGCTATCCAGATTTTTCTGCGCTACGATTATCTGTGCCTGCTGATTCTTGATATATTCATCCATTTTTTCCACAGCCGCACGATTTTCACGAAGATCCAGCATATTTAACGTGCTGTTACGAAGCCTGACACCTTCTTCCATGTATTCTTCGCGGCGGCGCCTTAGAGCATTCAAACGTTCCTGCTCTTCATCCAATCTCTTTTTTGCCACAGCAAACTGGTTTTTGGCCTGTTCCTCCAGCTTTTCCTTTATATTCAGGACGCTTTGCATATGATATACAAATTTAGCCATTGAACATCTTCTCCAACTGTTCTGTGGATTCTTCGAAGGTAACTTTCTCTTCCACTTCCTGCATCAGAAATTCATTCACACCATCAATCATTTTAATTGCATAATCGATATTTGGATTACTGCCATTTTTATAGGCACCAATGTTGATCAGATCCTCTGCTTCGTTATAGGTTGCCAGTACATTTTTTAATTTTCCGGCTGCCTGCTTATGCTCCTTATCCACAATAGAACTCATGCACCTGGATATACTCTGCAATACGTCAATCGCCGGATAATGATTTTTATGGGCAAGCTTACGATCCAGCATAATATGTCCGTCCAGTATACTTCTGGCTGTATCAGTGATTGGTTCATTAAAATCATCACCATCCACCAGTACCGTATACAATCCGGTAATAGAGCCTCTTTCTGCGCAGCCCGCCCTTTCCAGTATCTTGGGCATCTCTGAATAAACACTTGGGGGATATCCTCTTGTAACAGGCGGTTCCCCGCTTGCCAGGCCGATCTCTCTTTGTGCCATGGAAAAACGGGTCATGGAATCCATCATGAGAAGTACATCCTTGCCCTGGTCCCTAAAATATTCTGCAATGGCAGTTGCCGTTTTTGCCGCTTTATTTCTTTCCAATGCCGGGCGATCAGAGGTGGCAACCACTACCACACTTCTTTTCATGCCTTCAGGACCAAGATCCCGTTCGATAAATTCCCTTACTTCCCTGCCTCGCTCTCCAATCAGAGCTATTACATTAATATCCGCTTTTGTGTTTCTGGCAAACATTCCCATCAGTGTGGATTTTCCCACGCCTGATCCTGCGAATATACCGATTCGCTGACCTTTTCCAACAGTCATAAGACCATCCACAGCTTTTACGCCAAGCGGCAGTACATCAGCTATGATCTTACGGCTCATGGGATCCGGTGGTGCCGCTTCCACAGAATATTCGGTTCCTTTCGGGACAGGACTTCCATCCACCGGCTGACCAAGACCATTTAAAGTTAGTCCCAGCAACGCATCACTGACCTGTATGGTCAATGCTTTCCCTGTATTTCGGACGATGCTGCCAATTCCCACGCCATCCACAGATTGATAAGGCATTAGAAGCGTTTTTTTATCTTTAAAGCCAACCACTTCTGCCATAACCGGAGCCGTATTTTCTTTTCCCGGGAAAATCAGGCACACATCACCAAGCCTTGCATCCGGTCCGGCAGACTCAATTGTGAGTCCTACCACATTTTCCACCTTGCCAAGCTTACGGTAAAAGCTATCCTCTTCCAATTTCCGGTATTTCAGAAAATTAATCCCAGTTTCCATCCAGTTATCTCTAATCCTCTTGTTCCTTTTTATAGGATAACAGTTCCAGTTTCTTTCCAAGCTCTGCCAGCTGTGTATCCACGCCACAGTCAAAAATACCATTTGTGGTCTCGATCAGACAATCATTTTTGCGTAAAGTACTGTCTTCTATAATCTCTGCCGTATTACCGGCTGTAGCAATGCCGGCGAACAGTTCCTTCTTGCGCATGCTGATAAACGGATAATCCTCCTTGGAAACATGAATGAGGAAATCATGTCCACCGTCTATTTTCCGAAGAGTCTTTCCTATCAGATAGATCAAAACCTCTCTGTAACTACTCAGATCCACATGAAAAATATGTTCATATATTCCGGTTAAATTCTGTATAAAAGCCGGTTCCAGCTCATCAATTTTATTCTGATACTGCTGTTCAAGTTTCTTTTCTTTATCTGCAAAAGATGCTTCCAGCCGGGAACGTTCCTCTGCAGCTTTTCCGGCGCCTTCCCGATATCCTGCTGACTCAGCTTCATCGAATATCTGTTGCTTCTGTTCTTCTGCCTGAGCCATCGCCTGCTGTATAATTTCTTCCGCTTCTTTTCTGGCCTGTTCCAGCACATGTTCTGCATCTTCCAGGCTCTGTCTGGCCTCTTCCTGCATACGCAGTGCTTCAGCCTCAGGACTTTCCGGTATTTCATGTTGATCCTGATCCAAAAGCGCTGATACCTGTTCTGCCTGAATGCCTTCCGAAAAGCCATCTGCAAAATCTGTTTCGTAGCCTTCTGCATCACTTTTTTTCAAAAGTTCTGCTTCTATGCTTTTTAGTTTTTTTTCCACAAGGTCATTGCTGTTGATGACCCGTTTATCGCTTCCGTCCCATTGTACGGTCCCGTATTTTAGAAGTGTACTATACAATGATCTCATCACCTCCACCTCTGGAGATAACGATTTCTGCAGAGTCTTCCAGCTTTCTGATAATATTTACAATCTTCTGCTGTGCTTCCTCTACATCTTTCATTCGTACCGGTCCCATGAAGTCCATATCTTCTTTAATCATAACTGCCAGACGTTTAGACAGATTATTAAAGATTGCATTCTGAACCTGTTCGTTAGAACCCTTTAATGCAAGAGCAAGATCACTGTTGTCCACATCTCTGAGTACTCTCTGAATTGCACGATCATCCAGCAAAAGAACATCTTCGAATACAAACATCTTCTTTCTGATCTCGTCTGCCAGCTCCGGCTCTTCAATTTCAAGAGCTTCCATAATATGTTTTTCTGTTCCACGATCAACTGTATTTAAAATATCTACGACTGCATCTACACCGCCGATAATGGTGTAATCCTGATTGACAAGGGATGCCAGTTTAGACTCCAATACTTTTTCTACTTCTTTGATCACATCCGGACTTGTTCGATCCATAATAGCAATACGTTTAGCCACCTCTGCCTGTCTGTCCGGCGGCAATGCTGACACGATCATGGCGGCCTGACCCGGTGCCAGATAGGAAAGTATAAGTGCGATGGTCTGTGGATGTTCATCCTGTATAAAGTTAAGAAGCTGGGACGCATCTGTTTTTCGAACAAATTCAAAAGGCTTCACCTGAAGTGATGCTGTCAGTTTACCGATAACATCCATCGCCTTGTCTGCGCCAAGTGCTTTTTCCAGCAATTCCTTAGCATAGGTAATACCGCCCTCTGCAATATACTGCTGTGCCAGACAAACGTCATAAAATTCATTAATGACATCTTCCTTTACCTGGGGTGTAATACTTCTGGTATTGGCTATTTCCAGCGTCAGTTCTTCTATTTCTTCTTCTTTTAAATGCTTAAATATCAAAGCTGACCGTTCTGGTCCAAGCGCAATCAAAAGGACCGCTGCCTTTTGTAAGCCGGAAATCTGATCATCACCGTTCTTATTCGGCATGGTAATTACCCCCAATCCTCATTTAGCCAATTACGAAGCAGATTGGCTGCTGCTTCCGGATTTTCATCCACAAACTTTTCTATCATCTTCCTGGTTTCGGATTTCGTCTCCAGTTCAATATCTTCAATTTCTTCCATTGGTGTGGACTGCAGCATATTCTCTACAGACAGTTCTTCTTCTTGCTCCGGCTCACGTTCTCTTCGCATGCTTCGTAATACAACAAAGGCAAGCAGACCTAAAATAATAACAATCAATGCAATCTGCAGAATATCCGTCAGACCAATACCTGATCCGCTCCTGTCCAAGAACAGATTTTCCTCATATGCCAAAATGGAAATACTATTAGTGGAAATACCCGTTGCATTGGACACTACACTAAAGAGATCTTCATCTACATCCAGCTTGGTTCGTTCGGAATTTGCTGCCTTATAGTCATCCCAGCTGATACCGTCCAAGAGTCCCTGGCTTCTGGCATCCTCTTCTCTTATAACATTATAGGCAATAGCCGTAACAGAAACAGATGAGTTTCCATAGTTAATGGATCCTGCCGGCGTATTCTGGCTGATGATGGATTCATTTGGCAGGAATTTATAGGAATTCTCTGTTGTTGATGTAGAGGATTCATTATCATTTTCAAATACATAGCTCGTATCATTCTGATTGGTATCTGTGCCGGGCACATTTCCTGATCCGCTTGTGGAATCACTGGAATACTCGTCTGCCTGACTGTAAACACCCTGTGTCTGTCCCTCTGCCGGTGTATAATTGTGATCAGTTCGTTCACTGGTAGAAAAATCAATTGCCAGATTGCTTGCTACTTCGATCTGATCATACAGATTGGTATTTAACAGCACCTGCTTCACTTCGCTTTTTACCATATTTTCAGCCTGTGCTTTTACAGAAAGCTGGGAATTAGCACTTCCTGCCACAGAATAGTTATCTGCACCTGAGAAAAGCATATTTCCATCAGTATCCATAATGGTAATGTTAGAAGCGTCTGTACTGCCAAGGGCTGTTGCAACAGCCTGTGCCAGATATGCTGCCTGATCAGCTGTAAATTCATCCTGTAATTCCAGGATAATAGCAGCTGAAGATTCCTTGTTCTCTGCAATCAAAGTCCCGTCATTTTCCGGTATATTCAATTCCACATGTGCAGAACTGATGGCATTGAATTTTCCGATAAAATCCCGTTCCAAGCGGCTCTGCAGGTATACAATATAACGTTTCTGCTTATCGGACTCCGTAGTGGAAAATCCTCCATTGGTAACATTGTCTATACTGTAGGCAGAGGACTGAATATCATTTGCTCCCAGCAAAAGATTGGCATCCGACTGCTGACTTTCCAATACGCTGATCGTAAGTCCATCATCAGTAATCGTGTATGTAATCTCGTTATCATCCAAAAGTGCGGTTACCTCTGAAGCCTCTCTGGTATCCTCACAATTCAACAAAAGTACATAGGTAGGTCTTGTCAATACTACAATCAGTATCACAAACGCCATCAGTATCGCCGCTGCAATTCCTACAATAATGGTCTTCTGCTTTGACGAAAAGCGATTCCACCATTCCTTTATTTTTTCTATTATTTCTCTCAGTCTGTTAACGATTCTCTCTTGCATAGTAAGCCTCTTCTACACCCTTAAATCTGCATCTGCATGATCTCTCTGTACGCTTCTAAAAATTTATCTCTTACGGCCACTGTATACTGCAATGCCGTAGATGCTTTTTGTAACGCAATTGTTAAATCATGCGTGTTATCTGTTTCTCCCAATGCCCAGCTGATTTCTGCATTCTCAGCATCTGAAAGATATCCGTTCGTTGTCGTCAGATTGTTCACTGCTGAATCCAACATTCCCTGAAACATATTCCCGTCACCCTTTAAGGTGGCATTGCCGTTATTCGTCTCAGCTGCCTGACGCACTGCATTTGAAGTTACGTTATATAATGATGTGATATCCATATACTATCCCTCATTTTTCATTAGGAATTTGAAATCGTTAAGCCTTTCATGGCTATGTTCTTGCTGGATTCAAAGGCTGTAGCATTCGCTTCATAAGTCCTGGAAGCATCGATCAGATTAGTCATCTCAGTTACAATATTTACATTTGGATAAGTTACATAGCCATCCTCATCTGCATCCGGATGGGATGGATCATATACTTTATTCATCTCTGTTTTGGTATCTTCATAAACACCGTTTATCTTAACACCATTTCCGGTATAATTATCAGTTGCTTTGTTCAACACATGGCGAAAAGGTGTGGAAGTTCCTTTTTCTGCAAAGGTAACTACTTTTCTGCGATATGGTGTTCCATCCTCAGTTCTGGTTGTATTGGCATTTGCCACGTTCTGTGCTATGGTGTCCATCCTGAATCTTTCGGCAGTCATACCGGAAGCATTAATATCAAAAGAATTAAATATACTCATACATTACCTCCTTATTTCAAGACACTTTGCAGGTTTCTGAATTCCTGGGTGACACTATTCATCAAACCTTCATATTTCACCTGGTTAGCAGCAAGTTCCACGTTTTCTGTATCCGGGTCCACATTGTTTCCGTCGAGACGATAGGAATAATTAGCCGAATCAGTATAGGTAACCGGGTTCAAACTTTTCAAATTCACATTTGACACCTTAGAATCCATGGATTCGTATCTGCTGCTCCCAAGAGCTTTTTTTAACTGAGATTCAAAATCCACATCTTCCCTTTTATAGTTTGGAGTATTTGCATTGGCCAGATTATTGGAAATAGCGTCATTTCGAAGCCATGCACCATCTGCCGCTTTATCTAACACATTAATATAATCAAATGCACCTGATCCCATATTACATCCTCCTTAAATCAACCGAAGGGTATCTAAAGCTGTACCCACTGAACCTACTCTATTTCATTATATTGTATTTCCATGAAAAGACAAGATTTTTTTACATTTTAACCACAATAAGTTGTGTTTTTCGACTTAGTTATGCACAATATATGTATTGCATTCGTTTCTACTCTTGCAAAAATTATTTTAGAGAAAACAAAAAGGATTCATTGATTTCTCAATAAATCCTTTTATATGCTGTATAAAAGCCTTAAAGCTTCACACGATTTGCTAATCCGTTAGCATTCTGTTTTAGGTTGTACTTTACTTTGATATCCGTTCATTACTCTTCTATTTTCTGATTTTTCTTTTTCAGATCCGCAATTTCATCAAATACCACATCATTTAACACCTTGATATAAGTACCCTTCATACCGGAGGATCGGGATTCAATAACACCCGCACTTTCGAATTTACGAAGTGCATTTACAATAACTGATCTGGTGATACCTACACGGTCTGCGATCTTGCTGGCAACCAGAATACCTTCCATACCATCAAGTTCATCGAAAATATGGGTAATAGCTTCCATCTCTGAGAAGGAAAGTGTACTGATTGCTGACTTTACAACTGCAACCTTTCTGCTCTCTTCCGCACTTTCTTCATTTACAGCACGAAGCATTTCCAGTCCGACAACTGTTGTGCCATATTCGCAAAGAATAATATCTTCAATATCATACTGCTCTTCACATTTATAGATGAAAAGAGTTCCCAGCCGTTCACCGGCAATTTCTATTGGTGTGATAATAGCCTGAAAACGTTTGATCTTCTCATTTTCAAAGCCAAGTGTTTCCAAATTCACATTCTCTTTTGTAGATAAAACGCTTAGCAGACGTTCATTCAGCATGCCATCAATAAATCCGCCTACCTTTTCTTCCACCAGCTCGCCAATCGGTTCAATACCTTCTAACTTGCCAACGCCTAACACTTTGCCTTTTTTACTGATTACCAGTACATTAGAATTCAGTATTTCACGCATGACCTTACAAATGTCATTGAAAACCACCTTACTGGAATTATTGTTGTGCAAAAGTTTTTCGATTTTTCGTGTTTTATCCAATAGCTGTACACTGCTCATACCTTACCTCCGTTCTATATCTGTGCAACCCCAATTGTGTAACTATATTACCACAATAATTTTGTATATTCAACCGATATTGTCAGATTTTTTTTGTTTTTACCACTCTATTCAAAAAAATTAGGTAATTTATAAGCAATGCATATACGATTTGTTTCCTAAAGTAACATTCTATCAGGATTTGTGTCTATTCTGACTGTTCTGTCTGTGTTCTTTCCCGATGATACCCGCAATCTTCACCGGAGCAAACCAATTGCTTGCCTTTTTCCAACAAAATAGAACCGCATTCAGGACACTTTTCATTGGTTGGTTTCTGCCATACCATGAAATCGCAGTCTGGATTGTTCATGCAGCCAAAATATTTTCTTCCTTTTCTTGTCTTTTTTAATACAATATCACCGCCGCATTTCGGACAGGTAACACCTATTTTTTCAAAATACGGTTTTGTATTTCTACATTCCGGAAATCCCGGGCATGCCAGGAAACGACCATGAGGTCCATATTTGAATACCATTTTTCTGCCACAGTTCTCACAGATTTCTTCAGATTCTTCGTCCGCGATCTTCACCTGTGCCAGTTCTTCTTCTGCCTTCTGTACTGCTTCGTCCAGATCCGGATAGAAGTTGGAGATCACGCTCTTCCATTTCACAGTGCCTTCTTCTACGCCATCCAGCAAAGCTTCCATATTCGCGGTAAAATTCACATCTACGATGGTTGGGAAAGCATCCTTCATAATATTGTTAACTACTTCACCCAATTCTGTCACATAAAGATTTTTTGCCTCTTTGGCAATATATCTCCTGGCCAGAATGGTGGTAATGGTAGGTGCATAGGTACTTGGACGGCCGATCCCCTGTTCTTCCAGGGTTCTTACAAGGGATGCTTCTGTAAAATGAGCCGGTGGCTGGGTAAAATGCTGCTTGGCATCCAGATCTTCCAGAGTCAGTTTCGTCTTCTCATCCAATTCCTTTATCAGGGTATTAGACTCTTCTTTTTCTTCTCCATCTGTATATACGCTTAAAAAACCGTCGAAAGAAATCTTGGAAGCTGCCACACTAAAACGATGATCTCCTGCTGTGATCTTCACAGAAACGGTTGCATACTTGGCAGGTGCCATACGGCTGGCCAGGAAACGCTTCCAGATCAGCTGGTATAAACGGAATTGATCTCTTGATAAAGATTCCTTGATTTCCAAAGGCATTCTTGACACATCTGTGGGACGAATGGCTTCATGGGCATCCTGGATCTTCTGATCATTTTTCTTCTTCGCGCCATTTTCTCCATAATACTGTGCACCATATTTATCGGTAATGTACTGCTCAGATGCAAGTTCTGCTTCCTCTGCCACACGGGTAGAATCTGTACGAAGATAGGTAATGATACCAACTGTACCGCTCCCCTTAATATCCACGCCTTCATAAAGTTGCTGTGCGATACGCATCGTCTTCTGGGTTGAGAAATTCAGCATTTTGCTGGCTTCCTGCTGTAAGGTAGAGGTGGTAAAAGGAAGCGGTGCCTTTTTAGTGCGTTCTCCTTTTTTTATCTCTGCTACCTGGAACTTGGCCTTTTCCACTTCTTTTTTTATTTGATCAGCTTCCGTCTGAGAAGTAATGGCAGCATTTTTATCCTCGCCATTCTGGCGTCCCACATATTTTGCAATTAAGGGCTTCTTTTCTCCGGGTATGGCAAGAGCTGCATCCAGTGTCCAGTATTCTTCCGGCACAAATGCATTAATCTCATCTTCCCTGTCACATATGATTCTAAGAGCCACAGACTGCACACGTCCGGCAGACAGCCCTCTCTTCACCTTTGCCCATAATAACGGTGAAATCCGATATCCCACCATACGATCCAGACAACGTCTGGCCTGCTGTGCATTTACCAGATCCATATCGATTTCTCTGGCGTTTTTCAAGGATTCTTTTACCGCATTCTTTGTAATTTCATTAAAAGTAATTCGATAAACATTTTTACCCTTGGTCTGCAAATTCAAAGCAAAATACAGATGCCAGGAAATTGCTTCTCCTTCACGGTCAGGGTCAGTTGCAAGATAAATCTTTTCAGCCTTTTTTACTTCCTTACGAAGATTGGCAAGTATATCCCCCTTTCCTCGTATGGTTATATATTTTGGTTCAAAATCATGTTCTACATCTATTCCCAACCGGCTTTTCGGTAAATCGCGTACATGCCCGTTGCTGGCAGCCACTTCATAATTTGGTCCCAGAAACTTCTTTATTGTTTTTACCTTTGCAGGTGATTCTACTATTACTAAATATTTCGCCATGATAAAAAACTCCTTTTCTCAGCAATCGGGTATCACTATACACTAAAACTTTTTCTGTGACAAGGAATTTTTGTTTTTTTCCATGCTCAGTTTCTATATTTTTATCATTGTGTCATCGCATTTTTTGTGGATTTTTTACAAAATAATTCGTTCCAATTGCACTAATTTGACCGATCATTGTCAATTCCACCAGTTCTTGCATCAGTTCCGAAATAGAAATCCCATGGCCTATGCGAACAAGGCGTTCACTGATCTCTGAAAGTGAAATGGGGGTCAGTTCCAGCATCTCTAAAATCAGACTTTGGAAATCCGATCCACAATATGTATCTTTTTTCGGATCTGCTGCCGATTGCTGTTTTTCCATGCCGCCAAGTTCCTGTAATAAGCTTTCCGGTGAAACTGCAATTCCCGCGCCCTGGGCAATCAATCTGTTACAGCCATTACTAAGACTGTCCGTGATCCTCCCCGGTACCGCATACACTTCTTTTCCCTGCTCCAATGCCATATCCACGGTGATCAGCGTTCCGCTTTTCTCCCTTGCCTCGATTACCAGAATGGCATCTGCAAATGCACTGATAATACGGTTTCTCGGTGGAAACAGATTTCCTTTGGGCTGGGTCCCCGGTACATATTCTGACAGGATACCTCCTCTGGTCTTCATCTTCTCATACAGCAGATAATTTTCTTTTGGATAACAGATATCCACACCACAGCCCAATATACCAAAACTACTCCCTCCAGCCTCCAGGGCAGCCCATTGACTGATCCCATCAATTCCTCTTGCCATACCGCTGATGATCTGAACGCCGTTCTCTGCTAATACTCTGCCAAATTGCCTGGCAAGATACCTTCCATATTCTGAGCAGACTCTGGCGCCGATCACTGCTACGGAAAGCTTATCCGGCTCGGGTAATGTTCCGTAACAATAAAGTCCGCCGGGCGGATCTGGTATTCTCCTGCATTTATCCGGATAATCGGGATGGATATAAGAAAAAAAACGTATGCCGCTTTTTTCCAGTCTTTTATAATTTTCTAAAAGCTGCTGCTTTATTTGTTTTGTGTTTTTCATATTCTGTTGCAGATTATTTTTTTCCTGTTCTAATTTTTCAAACTTTTTCTTCTGTTTACACCATTTCGCCAATAAATTGGCATCGCAGGACATAAACTCCTCCACTGACTGTATATGTTTCAAAATCTCCACTTGAGTTACCGCACCGATTCCAGCTCTGCTGCACAGCCAGTAAGCGAAGGCTTCTCTATTTTGTTCCAGTTCTCGCAACTACCTGATCTCCTCCCAATATTTTTGATCTGTTTTACGATATAAAATTGCTTCTGCCAGATGTTTTTTGCTGATATCTCCGGCATGATCCAGATCTGCTATGGTTCTGGCTACTTTTAATATCCTGTGATATCCTCTGGCACTCATATGCATGGCGGCAAAGGCCTTTTCCAAAAATTGTTCTTCTGTCAGACCCAATTTGCAATATTTTCGCACCTGTACTGTTTTCATATCCGCGTTACTCTGTAATTCAGTTCCTGTAAATCGCTTCTTTTGTATCTTCCTCGCCTGTAAAACCCGTTCTCTGATCTCACTGCTGCCCTCGTTTTTTCGTTCAGCCAATATCTCCGAAAAATCCAGTGCCGGTGTTTCTACCATTAAATCCATGCGATCCAGAATAGGACCTGATATCCGACCTAAGTATCTCCTGATCTCCGTATCCGTGCAACGGCATTTATTACGATCCGGATAGTATCCGCAGGGACACGGGTTCAACGCTCCTACCAGCATAAAATCCGCAGGATATTCGTAGGTTCCGAACTGTCTGGATATCTGCACTCTTTTTTCCTCCAATGGCTGTCTAAGCACATCCAGGGTACTTCTTTTAAATTCTGCCATCTCGTCCAGGAATAAAACCCCTCTATGTGCCAGGCTGATCAGTCCCGGGCGTATCCGGTTTCCTCCTCCTGTAAGTGCCAATGCTGTTACTGTATGATGCGGGCTCAAAAACGGTCTTTCCCGAATCATGCCACCTGTTCTTTGAAGTTCTCCCGCCACACTGTAAATGGTAGTTACTTCCAGACTTTCCTGTTCTGTTAATTCCGGCAATATCCCGGGCAGTCTTGCTGCGATCATGGTCTTACCTGAGCCCGGCGGTCCGATCATCAGCATATGATGAAAACCTGCTGCCGCTACTTCTGCACCGCGTTTTACAGTTTCCTGTCCATTTACGTCCGCGAAATCCATATTTTTTTGTTTATTTTCTTTGCCTTGTTTTTGATTATATTTGGAAGAAACTCCCAATGAATGTTTTCTTGAAAAAAGATTCTCTGCCGAATCTTTATGAGATAGAAAAGATAGAATATCAATCAGTGTTGTCGCCCCATGGACCTTTATATCCGGTACCATAACAGCTTCGTCCAAATTATCTGCCGGAACGATACAGCATTTATATTTTTGCCTTGCAGCTTCTCTTACAATAGGAAGAACTCCTTTTACCGGTCTGACCTCTCCGTTTAATCCAAGTTCACCGAGAAACAGAATACCTTCTGTCACTTCCGGTGGCAGTTGCCCCAAAGCTATCAGTACCCCAATGGCAATCGGCAGATCAAAGCCTGTGCCTTCCTTACGAATATCCGCAGGTGACAGATTAACCGTAACATGGGATGCCGGCAATCGGATACCCGAGTTTCTAAGTGCTACTCTCACTCTTTCCCGGGCCTCCCGCACTTCATTTCCTAAATATCCTACCATGTCAAAGCATGGCAGACCCTGGGAACAATCCACTTCCACCTGGACCAGGTAACTTTCAATTCCCCGGACTGCTCCTGTATAAACAGTACTATACATAAAAGCGCCTTTCTTTATTGAATTTTATTTATTTTGTTTTCCATCAGTTCAGAATCCTGAGCAAATTGTACTGCTTTCTCCTTATCAATCTTTCCTTCTGTATACAGCTTCAGAATCGCCTCATCCATGGTTACCATGCCAAGGTTCCTGTTCGTCTGCATAACAGTTGTCAGCTGATGCGTTTTGCCTTCTCTGATCAGGTTTTTCACTGCACTGTTAGTATGTAATACTTCGAATGCTGCCACACGACCCTGACCGTTTTTCATTGGAATCAGCTGTTGGGATACTACTGCCTCTAATACATTTGCCAACTGTACACGGATCTGCTGTTGCTGATACGGTGGAAATACATCAATGATTCGATCCACGGTATTGGCAGCTCCGCTGGTATGCAGTGAAGATAATACCAGATGACCTGTCTCCGCTGCTGTAATCGCTACGCTGATCGTCTCCAAATCACGCATCTCACCCACCATAATAACATCCGGATCTTCACGAAGTGCCGCTCTGAGCGCATTGGCATAATTCTGGG
The DNA here is from genome assembly GCA_028693705.1 of Lachnospiraceae bacterium. Classification (GTDB taxonomy): domain Bacteria; phylum Bacillota; class Clostridia; order Lachnospirales; family Lachnospiraceae; genus JAQUUX01. Next base: position 44,097 of record JAQUUX010000008.1, read on the forward strand.
AATCCAACCCGATTTCTCTCTGGTTAACCATGGAAAGCCTGTGCTGGTGCAAATATTCAATAGGATCCTCCAACGTAATCACATTGGCTTCTCTGTTATTGTTAATACGGTCTATGATCGACGCCAGTGTAGTAGACTTACCGCATCCTGTCGGACCGGTTACAAGAACCAGACCTCTTTTTCTGGCATATAATTCACTGACAGATTCCGGCACGCCCAGCTCTTCTGCCGCCGGCACCCTGGTTCCCACCAGACGAATCGCCATGGCAACAGAACCCCTTTGCTTGTACGCATTTAATCGATATCTACCCAGTTCCGGGATGGAAAAGGACATATCATACTCGCCCCGCTCTTCAAACCGTTCTCTTGGTACTTCCGGCATGATCTGCACCAGGAGTTCCAACGTATCTGCCGGCAGCATCCTCGGAAATTCCATGGAAATCAGAGCTCCGTTTACACGCATTTTAGGCGGTACACCAACTGTAATATGTACATCAGATGCTCCTGCATCCTTTGCTTGTCTTAAAATTTCCCCAATAGCAGGCATTTTATTCGTCCTCCATCTTGAAACCACTCTTACGAAGGGTTTCCGGATCAAAAATATAGCGGTTGTCCAACGTTTTCATGATATCAGTAATTTCCAGGTCACCATACACCAGCTCATTATTCAGATCAATTATCTGATTATCTGCAAAAGACAATACCATAGGCCTTAGAATATTATCCGTATTCTCTGTCAGTACCAGTGCCTTCTCTCCGGTATTCAATTCCACGCTGACACCCGGTGTCAGAATATTAATAGATGCTATCAAGGCATCTACTGCATCCGAGTCAAAAGCATCAGGATTCTCCAACATAAATCGAACAGTTTTCACCTCTGACTCCGGTTTCTTCTCCAGGTTCATGGCCGTCATCGTATCAAAGAAATCAGCCACCAAAAGGATACGGGTCTGCGGAATCAGTTTTTCTGCCCCTGTCCCTTGTTTTCCATTTCTAAAATTCTCCTGCAGACGCTGTGCCTGCATACATGCTCTTCGAACTGACGGTTCTGTGCTGAAAATATCGTCCAGATACTGAAATGCCCCAACCTCATAATCTCTGTTTGCCTCTATATCGGAAGGATCCCACTGAGGGCTTTCCATGATCTGCTTAGGTACCATCAGTTTTCCCATGTCATGGCAAATAGCTGCATAAACTGCTGTCAGCTGATCTTCTCTTTTCAGCTTCATTACATTAGCCATCATAGCCGAGAGCATCGCCACATTCAGTGAATGCTTATACACATAATCTTCTCTGCTTCGTAAATTCTGTGGAAAATTGATTTTCTTTTGTAAATGTCCATAGCTTTTAATGATGTTATCTGAAATAAAGTTCAAACGATCCTTTTTCCGCTTCTGAATGATCTTCGTCAATTCTTCTTTGATGTTAAACACATACATGGTCTGAAAACGTTCAAATTCTATATCCATGGGCGTCATCGGTGGAACCGGCTCTGCCGGCTCCAGGATAAAGATGCCGATCAGTCCAAAATTTCGGATACTACTGATACCTTGTTCCGTTAATTTAGAATCTCTCTCAAACAGTAAGACACCATTTTTGTTATAAATAGGCCTTGCCAGTCTCATTCCAATTTTCAGGCTGTCTGCTTTTACAAACTGCATATACTGTACCCCTACCCTTTCCTCATGGGCTTTTTCCCGTGTTCAGAAAAATTCTCTTAATTTTTCCAATGCTCTTTTTTCTATCCGGGAAACATAGCTTCTCGAAATCCCCAATCGTTCCCCAATTTCTCTTTGGGTGATTTCCTTTCCTTCCTTATCTGTACCAATTGGTTCATAAAGTGAAACCTCCCTGGCACTCTTCTTCTTGGAACGAAATAACATAAGCAGTTCATTATCTATACAACGACATGCATAAGTCGCAAGACGTCCCTTTTCACTCTGAAAGGAGGCAATTGCCTTGATCAGGCCAATCGTTCCTATGGAAATCAGATCTTCCATGTCCTCCTCTGTATTCTGGTACTTTTTTGCAATATGTGCGACCAGACGTAAATTACGCTCTATTAAAACTTCCTTTGCCCGTGCCTTCTCCGTTTCAGTGCCGGATTGCAGCAAACAAATATAATATGCTTCTTCCTCTGAGGATAATGGTTTTTGAAAAGATTTCAAAAAGGAGCCCCCAAAGACATTTTACTATATTCTATGTGCTTTTTGGGATATGAGTGCCTTTCCATGCAGGCAAAGATATGAAAAAACCATAAAGATATTATACAAATTTCGTCAGGAAATAACAATCAGAAATTATCAGAAAAGGAACTCTGCCATGGCAACATTACTCAGATCCAGACCTCTTTTGGTCAGTCGGATCCGATCTTTTTCCACATACAAAAGGCCTTCTTTTTCCAGTTCATCCAGTTGTGTAGCATAAATCTCATCTATGGAAACTGCAAAAGAATCCTGAAATTTCTTTTTTGAAATTCCTTCTGTCATGCGAAGCCCTAAGAACATAAACTCTTCCATCTGGTCTTTTCCGGTAAGTACCTGTTCGTCTTCTCTGATTTCCATTATGGATGAGCTGTTCAAATATTTCTCCAGATCCTCTGTATTATGGAAACGTGTATTATCGATCAGAGATGCTGCACCAATGCCAAATCCCAGATAAGAATCTCTTCGCCAGTAACCTGTATTATGCCTGCATTCATAACCTTTTCTGGCATAATTAGATATCTCATAGCGTTCGTATCCTGCCTCTGAGAGCACCTGTTTCGTCTGTTCATACATCTCTCTTTCTTCCTCTTCACTCGGAAGCACCAGCATATCCCTTTGCTCATAAAAAGGTGTGTTTTCTTCCACAATCAGACTATAGGCAGAAATATGTTCCGGCTTTAAGGAAATAACACGATGCAGCGAAGTCAAATAAGACGCCAAGTCCTGTCCGGGAATGGCTGCCATCAGATCCACGTTAATATTCTGAAAGCCTGACTGTCTGACTGCATCATAAGTCTCACAAAAATCCTGCCAGGTATGTATTCTGCCAAGGGCACGTAATTCCGAATCTACTGTAGATTGCAGACCGATACTGAGTCTGTTGATACCACTACGCCTGTAAGACTGCAGTAATTGTTTGTCAGAGATGGTACCGGGATTTAATTCCATAGAAATTTCAGCAGTATCTTCTACAGCAAATACAGAATATACTGTCTCCATAATTCGTTCTATTTCTCCGCAAGGCAGTATGGAAGGGGTTCCGCCCCCAATATAAATGCTGGAAATTCTGCGTAATGACAACGGAATTTTTCCCTCCCGGCTGTCGTTCTCCGCGTTTTCCTTCACTGCCCGGAGTTCCCTTATCAGTGCATCCACATACTGTCTCTGTACCGTTTCTGTAGCCGGTGCTGACAGAAAATCACAATACAGACACTTTCTGACGCAAAAAGGAATATGTAGATATAAACGCAGGCTCTCTTCAGCTTTTTTCATTATTATTTATCATCCAGCTTTAATACACTCATAAAGGCACTCTGCGGAATTTCCACGTTGCCTACCTGGCGCATACGCTTCTTTCCTTCCTTCTGCTTTTCAAGCAGTTTCTTCTTTCTGGAAATATCGCCACCATAGCACTTCGCCAATACATCCTTACGCATGGCTTTTACCGTCTCTCTTGCTATGACTTTACCGCCAACAGCTGCCTGAATCGGGATTTCAAACAGATGTCTCGGAATCTCTTCCTTTAACTTCTCGCACATCTTTCTGCCACGTTCATAGGCACTGCCTTCAAATACAATAAAGGATAAAGCATCCACATCCTCTTTATTGATCAGAATATCCAGTTTTACCAAACTGGAACGCTCATATCCTTTTAACTCATAGTCAAAAGATGCATATCCCTTGGATCTGGATTTTAAAGCATCAAAGAAATCATAAATAATCTCGTTTAACGGCAGCTCATATTTCAGAACAGCACGGTTTGCTTCAATATATTCTGTGCTCAGATAAACGCCTCTTCGTTCCTGGCAAAGCTGCATGATTGGCCCGATATACTCGGATGTCACCATAATCTCTGCATTGACAATAGGCTCTTCCATGTATTCAATTTCAGAAGGATCCGGCAAATTAGATGGATTGGTCAGTTCCAGCACTTCTCCGTTGGTTCTGTGTACTTTGTATACAACTCCCGGTGCTGTCGTAACCAGATCCAGATTGTATTCTCTCTCAAGTCGTTCCTGTATCACATCCAGATGAAGTAATCCCAGGAAACCACATCGGAAACCAAATCCCAGTGCTATGGAAGTTTCCGGTTCATAATTCAGGGAAGCATCGTTTAGCTGCAGCTTTTCCAAGGCATCCCTAAGCTCCGGATACTTGGCTGCATCAGCCGGGTACACACCGCAATACACCATGGAATTTACCTTCTTATAGCCCGGGAGAGCCTGATCACAAGGTCTGTCTGCTTCTGTTACTGTATCACCCACCTGTGTATCCTTTACATTCTTAATAGATGCTGTGATATATCCAACAAGACCTGCCGTTAACTCGTCACAAGGCATAAAACGTCCCGGTCCGAAATAACCAACTTCCACAACCTCACATTCTGTACCGGTAGCAAACATTTTAATCCTGGTACCTTTTTTCACCCTGCCATCCATCAAACGACAGAAAATGATAACACCCTTATAAGGGTCATAAACCGAATCAAAGATCAGTGCTTTTAACGGCGCATCGGGATTTCCCTTTGGTGCCGGTATCTTCTTTACGATCTGCTCTAAGACGTCCTCTATTCCAATACCATTCTTGGCAGAGATCAGTGGCGCATCCTGGGCTTCTATCCCGATCACATCCTCAATCTCTTCGATTACCTTTGCCGGTTCTGCACTGGGCAGATCGATCTTATTAATAACCGGAAATACATCCAGATCATGATCCAGTGCCAGATATACATTTGCCAGTGTCTGCGCTTCGATACCCTGGGCAGCGTCTACTACCAGGATGGCACCATCACAGGCAGCCAGACTTCTGCTGACCTCATAATTAAAATCAACATGACCCGGTGTATCAATTAAATTAAAAATATACTCCTCCCCATCCTGGGCTTTGTATACAATACGAACAGTCTGGGCTTTGATGGTAATACCACGTTCTCTCTCCAGTTCCATATTATCCAATACCTGGTTTTGCATCTCACGTTCTGTGAGCAGACCGGTTTTCTCTATAATACGATCTGCAAGTGTTGATTTGCCATGATCGATATGTGCCACAATACAAAAATTTCTTACCTTGCTCTGGTCTATCATTCGTATTCCTCCAATGTAATTCTCGCACTTCATTATACTGGTATCTAAGCTTTTCCGCAACATTCAGTTTCTTCCTGATCCGGATGTTTCAGTGCCATATTAAGCGCCTCTGAAATGGTAAAACTCAGCCTTTTCACAGTGGCATCAATGTCCTTTCCTGTCACATACATATTGTTTAGTTCCGTCATGATGCGATTATTCATACTCTCTACCGGAATCTGAATGCCTTCCTTTCTGGCCATATCCTGTAGGGCATCTCCAACAATAGTTGCTGCATCCACCACCATGGGAATTCCAATCGCAATTACAGGTACCAGCAGATTTTCCATGGTAATAGCACTTCTATGATTTCCCACACCACTTCCGGGATGAATGCCGGTATTGGTTACCTGAATGGTGCGGTTCAGTCTTTTCACGCTTCTGGCTGCCAGTGCATCAATCACCAGTATGGCATCCGGCTTCGATTCCTGTACGATCCCCTTAATGATCTCCAGCGATTCCATACCGGTCTGCGCCATCACCCCCGGCACAATAGCGCTGATCAGGTTTGTCGTCCTGTGATAGGCTGCTATTCCAAATTCCTTTACCATATGTCTGGTGATCAACAGATTATCCACGCTTTCAGGTCCTAATGCATCTGCCGTTACCTCTCGATTTCCCAAGCCGACTACCAGTACGGATAACGCACTATCTGTCTGAGGCAGGATGCATTTGATCTGTTCTGCCAGCTTTTCTGAAATCTCTCTGTGGTAATCCTCATCAGGATCTGCCAGTCTGGGTGCCTCCAGCGTAATATAAGTTCCCATGGGCTTTCCTACTGCTTTTGCACCGTTCTTCGTTTCTATTATGACCCTTGTCGTCTTTACCTCGATTTCTTCGTCGTAGTCTTCTTCCAGACGTACTCCGCGGATTTCCTCATCCGACTCCTTTGCACACTCTCTGGCTTCCAGTGCCAGATCCGTTCTGACCTGATAACAGTTCATCTGTCCGCTCCATATTTCTCATCATTTATTAGTATGCTGCTACACTACTTTTCTCTACTGCCATTATCTGCAAACTTTCCCGAAATAT
>JAQUUX010000087.1 GCA_028693705.1 Lachnospiraceae bacterium
GAACGTCTGCTTAATAAACGATATTTGAAAGCAGGCAAGCGCACAATATACACTTCTTTCGAAGAGAACAATACACTTTGTGCGACTTGCTATGATTAATCCGTGAGTTTCACGGATTCAGGTATTAGTAAAAACTTTGTCTGCTCATGTTCGTAGCATCCATAATGTCCTGGATCGTTATCCGCTGAATGCTTTTACGGCGAGCAAGAGTTTTCACACAATCGGCAATTTTTCTCTTTGTGGTGTAACACATATAAATTCCCCCAATTCATTCGCTTTCGCGATACGGAAGGCCTGTTAGTCACTTCCGCTTTGTCAGATATTTACACGTTCCTCCTTACATACTCCATACATTTTCATTGGTAGTTGATATTGCAATTGCCCCGGCATCAAGCGCCTGTATCACGTCCTCCTTATCCGTTATTAAGCCTCCTGCAATGATCGGAACGGAAATCATCCGGGTCATCTTACGTATTATTTTAGGCATTAATCCGGGCAGAATTTCCACAATATCTGCCTGTTCTGCAAAATGATGACTCATATTATCAAACACCTTCGAATCAATTACAAACATGCGATAGATAGTTGTCAGCTTCAGTTCTCTCGCTCGTTTGATCAGTTCGATTTTTGTAGAAATAATACCATCTGCTTTCGTGTATCTGGCTATGAAATTAACAGCCTCTTCTCTGGAGTTCAATCCGGCGATCAAGTCAACATGTACCACGACAGTTTTGCCTGCCTCTTTTAACTGTTCCACAACATCTGCAATGGTACCCACTTCTCCGTAGAGAACGAATACTACATTGACTTCCGGTGCTTCAATACAGTCACGCAGCCCCATGTCACTCTTGATTGCTGCGATAATCGGGTTACCAATTATCGCTGTATAAAACTGTTGTTTCATACAGATCCTCCTTTTTCCACAGATAAAACTCTGTAAAACCACCGCTACAAGAAAAAAGAGCACCACTATAAATTAACATTTCTGTTATTTATAGCCTGCTCTCACAACCTCTAGCCTTAACATATTCAACGAGGAACGTAATCCAGTTTTTTATTACTACTTATATAATAACACATTTTATCTTTTGTACAACATGTTACATTTTAACGAATTATTGTTTATTTTTTGTCTATTTTCACTAATTCATTTAACATAATCTCAATCAGTTGCCTTATTTCATGGCACGGAACATCCCGATCTGTTAAAATTTTAAAAATGTCTTCTGTAATAATCAATCCGATATGCTTAACTGTATCTTTCTTCGTATCAATAGATATGTATTTACTGGCGAAAATCTCTTCCAGCAGTTCCACCGAGAAAATACTGTCATCATCCGGAATCATCTTCTGGCTTTTTTTCAATAGCTGTATACAGGCTTTTTTTGCCAGCGGTTCTTTTGTACTAAATTTACATAATCGGATTTCCTGTTTATATTTTACTTCTATACTTTCTTTCTCTGCAGATTTGTTCATTATTTATCCCCTTTTTTCAATTCAAAAACAATATGTTTTATTTCTTGTTTTTTCGCATATGAATGTATTTTATCACAATTTTTTTATTCTGTCTTTTTTTCACACAAAAAAAGCTTTGAACCATTGTTTTTTTCAATGATCCAAAGCCTATGAATTTCTTATTCAAAGTGGCCTGTGGCGAAGATTATTCTTATTCCCTATATGAGTCCTGAATTGAGTCCTGAATTGAGTCCAGAAAGAAGGTTTCTTTTTCGGTTCCAGTATTGCCAGTTCTTTTCGTAAATATTCATCTACTTTTTTATCCTGCGTATTCTTTGCGATTTTAAGGAAAAATTTTTCCGAGACGGCATCGCCTTCCTTTATGGCATTGAGTCGACGATCACAGGCATCACAGCAGTCAGCATATTGATTCTCTGTTAATTCAACCTCTACCACCTCATCTTTATTCATTTTTGCTCCACAAAAAACACAGTATCCCATATAGGCACCCACTTTTCACATTACTCTGACTGTTTAAAGTATCTTAAATGCTTACGATTTTTACCATATTAGTATTGCCTGGTTTTCCAAGAGGTACACCTGCTGTAAGCACTACAATATCTCCATTTTTCAGACATCCGCTTTCCAGTAAAACCTTGATCGCAGCATCAAACAATTCTTCTGCTGTCTTCTCGTGTTCATCCATGAAAATAGGTACCACACCCCATAGCAGATTCATCTGCCTGCACACTCTTTTATTGGTACTGCCTGCAATGATCATACTTCCCGGCTTATATCTGGAAACCATACCTGCTGTAAATCCTGACATGGTAACTGCAATAATGGCTGACGCAGGTATGCTCATTGCCAGATCACATGCAGCATGAGAAATTGCAGTGGTAATATCCGGTTTTAGGATTTCTCTCTCCTTTAACCGGCTGGCATAATCAATATCAGCCTCCGCTCTTTCTGCAATTCTTGCCATGGTTTTCACAGCTTCCAACGGATATTTGCCGGCTGCTGTTTCACCAGACAGCATAATAGCTGTGGTTCCGTCATATACTGCATTGGCAATATCTGTGCTCTCTGCTCTGGTAGGTCTTGAATTCTTGATCATTGACTCCAACATCTGTGTAGCTGTCACAACCGGTTTTCCCATAAACTCTGCCAGTTTGATGATCTTCTTCTGTAAAACAGGAACATCTTCTATGGGAATTTCCACACCCATATCTCCACGTGCTACCATTACTCCATCAGCCACTTCCAATATTTCCTGCAGGTTTTCGATACCCTGCATATTTTCAATCTTCGCAATGATTTTCATCTTACTGTCGTTGTCATCTAATAGTTCTCTGATTTGTAAGATATCATCCTTGCATCTGGTAAAAGAAGTAGCAATATAGTCATATCCCAGCTCACAGCCAAAGATAATGTCTTCCCTGTCCGTCTCACTGATATATGGCATGGATAAAACAGCTCCCGGAGCATTTACTCCCTTATGATTAGAAACCGGCCCGTCATTTAAAACCTGACAGATGATATTCTTATCTGTAATCTGTTTCACTTCCAGTTCCACCAGTCCATCATCAATCAAAAGTGTATTTCCAATCTGTATATCATTTTTCAGTCCCTTATAAGTAATACTGACTTTTTGTTCATCTCCCACAATCTCATCAGTTGTCAGTATGAATTTCTGTCCTGCCTTTAATTCTACTTTACCTTTTTCAAAATCCTTTAAACGAATTTCCGGTCCTTTGGTGTCCATTAATGTGGCAACCGGAAGCCCCAGTCTCTCACTGACTTTCATCGCACGCTCTAATTTTATTCTGTGCTCATCATGTGTTCCGTGGGAATAATTAAATCTTGCTACATTCATTCCTGCAAGCATCAGCTTCTCTAACATTTCTTCTGATTCACTTGCGGGCCCTATTGTACAGATAATTTTCGTTTTTCTCATGATTTCTCCTATAAAGCTTTCATCATCTTATTCTATTCTTATTTGTTCTATTATAGATTACATGATTATTTTCTTTTGTTCTATCAAACTCATGTAATGATTAAGTCAAATGAATGTAAATTTTTGAACAAATAAAAAGGTCTTGCTTTCGCAAGACCCCTGTAGCTTATCATCATAATAAAATTTTCAGAGCTTTTCTACCCAGTTATAAGGCGTTGCCTGATATACGTAATAATTGAGCCAATTACTGTATAAAATATTGCAATGTGCCCGCCACATCAGGTTAGGTCTCATCGCATCATTGTTATCAGTAAAATAGTTCTTGGGTTTCTGTATCTCAAGTCCTTTATCCTTGTCCCGGTTATATTCGTTCTGCAGCGTTACTCTGTCATATTCTGGATGTCCCATGATAAAGATCTGTCTGCCGTCTCTGGTCATGGTCAGGAATACTCCTGCTTCATCAGATTCTGCCAGTACCACCAGATCTTCACAGGCATGGATATCTGCCGGATCTACAGTTGTATAGCGGCTGTGCGGTGCATAAAAATAGTCATCAAAACCTCTTACCAGCGGGATTTTCCTGTTCATTACTTTATGCAGATATAAGCCGAACAATTTTTCTGAAAGCAGCTTTTTCTGTAATCCGAAATGATAGTAAAGACCTGCCTGTGCGCCCCAGCAGATATGAATGGTAGAAGTGACGTTTTCTTTCGACCAATCCATAATCTTACATAATTCAGGCCAGTAATCCACTTCTTCAAAAGGCAACTGCTCCACCGGTGCCCCGGTTATGATCAAGCCATCATACTTATTATCCTTTAATTCCGAAAAAGTATTATAAAACTTATTCAAATGTCCTGCCGAAGTATTCATGGACTGATGACTGTCCATTTTCATAAAAGTCACATCTACCTGCAAAGGAGAATTTGACAGAGCTCTAAGCAACTGTAATTCCGTATCCTGCTTAATCGGCATGAGATTCAAAATACAGATCTGCAATGGTCTGATATCCTGGTGTAAAGATCTGTTCTCATCCACCACAAATATGTTTTCATTTTCCAGTATCTCTTTTGCGGGTAAATCGTTCTGTGTTTTAATTGGCATGACCGTATCCTGCTTTCTTTTCTAAATTTGTATTTATGCTTCCACCTGATAGGTTTTCATAAAATCCTCTTCTGATAAAACCGGTACCTGTAACTCTCTTGCCTTTTTATTTTTGCTGGAGGTTGAGGTTACATCATTATTGATCAGACAAGTAGTCTTGGAAGTCACACTTCCTGTTACCTTGCCACCCAGTTCTTCTATTTTTTCTTTCAATGTATTTCTATTTTCAAAATGTTCCAAACTGCCTGTAATAACGAATACCATTCCTGTCAAAGGCTGTCCGCCGTCTCTGGGTTCTGTTTTTTCTATTTCTAATTCCTGCAGCAGATTTTCAAAAGTTTCCCTGTGTTTTTCATCGGCAAAATACTGACAGAAGGAAGCGGCTATCACACCACCCACACCTTCAATTTCACTTAGTTCTGCCTCGTCTGCCCGCAGTAGCTGTTCCAGATCATCCTGGTAATGTTTGCAGATCATTTTCGCATTTGCTAATCCGATATTGGCAATTCCTAAACTGTAAATCACCTTTGCCAGCGTAGTTTTCCTGGCATTTTCAATAGCCTGCATCAAATTGGAATAGGACAATTCTCCAAAACCTTCCATAGATACAATTTCATCACGGTAACGATCCAGATAAAAAATATCTGCATAGGAATGAATAAATCCCTGGGCAATAAACTTCTCTAAGGTTGCCTCAGACATACCATCAATATTCATGGCATCTCTGCTGACAAATAACACAAAGGACTTGATTTTCTTAGCTTCACAATCCGGATTGGTGCAATACAGAGACTGGGCATCTGCTACCTGTCTGATCTCTGTCTGTCCACCGCAAACCGGACAGACTTCCGGAATTTCAAGATTTCCGCTTTTTGTCAGATTATCTGCAATTTGCGGAATGATCATATTTGCTTTATAAACAGTAATTCGATCCCCGATTCCTAATTTCATCCCCTGCAAAATACTGACATTATGCACAGAAGCTCTGGATACCGTAGTTCCTTCCAATTCAACCGGATCAAAAATGGCAACCGGATTGATCAGACCTGTTCGGCTTGGGCTCCATTCAATTTCCCGCAAAACAGTCTCACTCTGTTCATCTGCCCATTTAAATGCAATAGCATTTCTTGGAAATTTTGCTGTCCTGCCTAAAGATCTGCCATATGCAATATCATCATAGGAAAGTACCAAACCATCAGATGGGAATTCAAAAGTTTTGATTTTCTCTTCAAAATCAGAAATCGCTGTCTGGATTGTTTCCTCTTTTACCTTAATAAATGGAACAACCGTAAAACCCTGTTCTTTCAAAAATTTGAACTGATTTTCCATACTGTTATGAAAATCTACAGATACTTCTGTCTCCGCCGCACTTACCAATGAAAAAGCAATGAACTTCACATTTCTCTTTGCTGTTATTTCATTATTCAGCTGTCTCACTGAACCACTGCAAAGATTTCTGGGATTCTTGTATTTCGCATCTGCATCCCCGATCTGTTCATTAATTTTCTCAAAATCCGCATAGGAAATAACAGCCTCTCCACGTAGGATAAGACTTCCCTTAAATGGAATATGAAGCGGTACATTGGAAAACACCTTTGCATTGTTAGTAATGACTTCTCCCACTTCTCCATTTCCACGAGTAACGGCCTTTACAAGCTCTCCGCCTTCATAGGTCAGTACAATGGTTAAACCATCCAGTTTCCATGATAACAGCGCCTCCTGTCCATTTAACCACTCCTGCAGTTCCTCCCTGCTCTTTGTCTTGCCCAAAGATAACATAGGACTGGCATGACGTTCCTTGGGCAATTCTGTCATGGATTCGTAGCCTACGTTAACAGTAGGTGAATTAGCCAGTACTATTCCCGTTTCCTGTTCCAGCCTAACCAATTCATCATATAAGGTATCATATTCCAGATTGCTCATAATCTCATGGCTCTCTGCATAATACGCTTTGCCTGCTTCATTTAACAGGGAAACCAGTTCCCTGATACGTTCCTGTTTCTGCTGATCTACCATTGTTTCTCTTCTACCTTTGCAGCTTCATATAGTTTTGCTTTTTGTTCCCCGGTTACTTCATAGTATTCTCCGGGTTTTAGCTTTTCTAATCCGATATTCATTACACGAATTCGTTTTAAAGACTTCACTTCATACTGAAAAGTCTGGCACATTCGCCTTATTTGTCTGTTGACTCCTTGAGTCAATATTATGTGAAATGAATATTTTCCTGCATATTCCACCTTGCACGGACGTGTTGTTACCTCCAAATCCTTCAAAAACACACCATTTTGCAGCTTTTCAAGGAATTCCGGCGTAATTTCACGATTTACCTTTACAACATATTCCTTTTCATGACCATTGGCACCACGCATCATGGCGTTAATCAAATCGCCATCATTGGTCATTAAAAGTAATCCTTCTGAATCTTTATCCAGCCTTCCGGCATAGGTTAAACGAATTGGGTATTTTAAAGAATCTGTAATTTTTTTGGATGCATATTTATCTCTTTCTGTACAGGTTACCCCTACCGGTTTATAATATGCCAGTACTTTTTTATCATTTTGACGTCCGATCTTCTTTCCCCTGACAGTGATCTCATCATTATCATCCACCCGGCTTCCCATTTGTGCAGGTCTGCCATTTACTGCTACCACACCGGTATCAATCAGATGATCTGCATCCCTGCGGGAACATACACCACATTCGGCCAAATATTTATTTAATCTGATTTTATCGGATGCTTTATGATTTGTATTTTGTTTTTCCATAGACCTTAAGACTCCTTCTGGTATTTCTCCTGCATCTCGTCAAAAGCTTCATGATTGGTAACCAGATCAATGGTCTCCAATTCATGGAATCTTCCCTTACTTTCCAGAAAGCGATAAGCAATCATAAATGTCTCATGATCAAATCCAGTCAGAAAACAACTGTTTACCCGTTCAATTTTCTGATCCAGAGAAAGATTTTCCAGCGTATCTGCAAAATCAAATACCTGTTCAAAGGTATCCTCCACTACTTTTTCCTGTTGTTCAAAGTCGGAAGTTACATTCTGCACCTTAAATACATATAAATAAGCCCTGAGCCACTTGGTGTAGCCCTGGAACCACTCATAAACTGTTGCATATTTTGCAGACATGGCTTCTACTTCTTTTTTCCAGCCCTGTGACATATAGGAAGCATCTACAATTCTTTTCACTTCATCATCTGTCAAACACAAAGTATACTTATGATTGAAATTCTCAACGATTTTGGTTCTCTTACCAATAGGCTTTGGTAAAATTCTGGATTTTACATGATCATTTTGCAGGTTATGCCATTTTTCTCTGGTAGACTCATAGTCTGCACTCCAGTCAGAATGCTGTTTCCAGTTATTTGCATCCCTTTCCCATCTCTGAAAATCTCCGTTTTTTCTTTTACGATACAGAATATAAAACACCACACCAAAAATGGCAAACCAGGTAAGTGGAGAATAAATTAAAACAGACAGAAAACTAAAACCAACATAAATAAAAATACACCATTTAAACATATCACTTCTCTGTGTATCTGCACTGGTCTGATTTTTGATTAAAATAAATATAATAAAAAGGATAACAGCTGACATTTCGCACCTCACAATAATAGTAATAGCATATCATATTCCAGAGTGTATTTCAAAAAAATGACATCCTTTTATCAGAAAATCTCCAATCATAAGGACGTCATTTTTGAATTATTTTTAATTATTTAAAGGATCCAGCACCGTCTCTCCATTCGCCAGTGAAGGCTTTACCTGTATGATTCTCTGGTTGGAAGAGCCTCTGAATTTTAACGACAGGCTTTTCAGTGGCATTTTAAATTCTCCGTCCACTAAAATATCTATATAAGACAGAAATTCCGATGTTTCATTCCATTCCTTACACATATGTTCCAGGATATCAGTCTCAAAAGTATACCCGGTATAGCACCAGATGTCCTTTTGGGGAAATTCCTTTTTGACAGCCCGAAGCACCGGTAATAATCCCTGCTGGTTCACATGCTCGAAAGGTTCTCCCCCAAGAAGACTAAGTCCGGTAATATAGGAAGGTCTCATAGCTTCCAGAACTTCCTGCAAAGTATCTTCCGTAAATAGTTCACCAGACTGGAAATCCCAGGTGGTCTCATTAAAGCAGCCCTCGCAACGATGGGTACAGCCACTGACGAAAATAGATACTCTTACGCCTAAGCCATTAGCAATATCTCTTTTTTTTATAACCGAATAATTCACTCAATTCTCCTTTTTATAAATGGAGTACACGTTCCTTGATTTCCTGGGTTCTGCCCTGGTTCCAGAACTGTGTACCAATATAGCCACATGTTCTTCTGGCAACATTCATTTTGTCCTGATCCCTGTTACCACATTCCGGACATTCCCATACTAATTTACCATCATTGTCAGTTACAATATTGATTTCTCCGTTATAGCCACACACCTGGCAGTAATCACTCTTGGTGTTTAACTCGGCATACATAATATGATCATAAATATGCTGCATAACTGCCAAAACTGCCGGAATATTGTCCTGCATGTTAGGAACTTCCACATAACTGATGGCACCACCGGGAGAAAGTTTCTGGAACTGTGCTTCAAAGCTAAGCTTATCAAATGCATCAATATCTTCTGTTACGTGTACATGATAACTGTTGGTAATATAATTTCTATCGGTTACACCTGGGATCATACCGAAACGCTCCTGTAAGCATTTGGAGAATTTATAAGTAGTAGATTCCAGTGGCGTACCATATAAACTGAAGTCAATATTGGTTTCAGCTGCCCATTTATGACATACGTCATTCAGATGATTCATAATCTCTAATGCAAATGGTGTAGCTGAAGGGTCTGTATGGGATTTACCGGTCATATATCTGGTACATTCACAAAGTCCTGCATATCCAAGAGAAATCGTAGAATATCCACCATACAAGAGCTTATCAATAGTTTCACCTTTCTTCAGTCTTGCCAGAGCACCATTCTGCCAGAGAATCGGAGCTACATCAGAAGGCGTTCCCTTCAGACGATTGTGTCTGCACATCAAAGCTGTTTTACAAAGTTCAAGTCTTTCATCTAAAAGCTTCCAGAAAGTATCCATGTCTCCACCTGAAGAACATGCCGCATCTACCAAATTGATGGTAACGACGCCCTGGTTAAATCTGCCATAGAACTTAGGCTTTTTAGTATCAGGATCTTCATATACAGTCAGGAAAGAACGGCAGCCCATACATGGATAGCAGTTGCCATCTTTTAACTGTTTCATAATCTTCTCAGAAATATAATCCGGTACCATTCTCTTGGCTGTACAGTTTGCTGCCAGTCTGGTCAGATACCAGTACTTGGAATCCTCATGAATATTATCTTCCTCCAGCACATAGATCAGCTTCGGGAAAGCAGGTGTAATATAAACACCCTTTTCATTCTTCACACCCTGAATACGTTGCTCTAACATCTCCTGTATAATCAGAGCCAGATCATCTCTCTGAGGACCTGCTTCCACTTCATCCAGATACATAAATACAGTCACAAAAGGAGCCTGTCCATTGGTGGTCATCAATGTCATGACCTGATACTGGATCATCTGTACACCCTGACGAATCTCTGCCCGAAGACGACGTTCTGCAATGTCATTAATCTTGGTATCATTTACGTTGATAGCTTCCTCTTCCAGTTCGATTCGCACGTCTCTTCTGAATTTCTGACGACTGATTTCTACAAAAGGAACCAGATGAGACAGGGTAATACTCTGTCCGCCATACTGTGAACTGGCAATCTGTGCGATGCTCTGGGTAGCAATATTACATGCTGTGGAAAAGCTGTGAGGCTTCTCTATCATAGTCTCAGAGATCACAGTACCATTTTGAAGCATGTCTTCCAGATTTACCAGACAGCAGTTATGCATATGCTGCGCAAAATAATCTGCATCATGAAAATGAATAATACCTTTTTCATGTGCCTCTACTACTTCCGGTGGCAATAAGAATCTTCTGGTAATATCTTTGCTGACCTCTCCCGCCATATAATCACGCTGTACGCTGTTAACAGTAGGATTTTTATTGGAATTTTCCTGTTTTACCTCTTCGTTGTTACATTCCAATAAGCTTAAGATCTGCTCATCCGTAGAATTGGATTTTCTGACCAGATCTCGTTTATAGCGATAAGTAATATAGTTGCTGGCAACATGAAATGCTTTCTGATCCATAATCTGATTTTGTACCAGATCCTGAATTTCTTCCACGCTAAGTGAACGATTCAGTGCCTGGCAGGTTCTTTCCACATTCCCTGCAATTGTCTGAATCTGTTCTTCGCTCATTCGGTCTGTTTCTACAACACTGGCATTTGCCTTACGCACTGCCGCAATGATTTTCTCCAGATCGAAGCCATCTTCTATACCACTTCGTTTAATTATTTTCATGAATTATATCCCCCAAGCCTTTTAAATACTATATTTTGTGATTCAGATCTATGATCAACATCTATCATTTAAATCATTAGCACGCTATATATTGTATAACATTTTCTGTACGAATACAATATCTGGTTAT
>JAQUUX010000088.1 GCA_028693705.1 Lachnospiraceae bacterium
TTTCATTTAAATTTTAACTATTTTGGCGTGTTTTCAGCTGGGGTAACTGGGGTCTTTGCTACAGACCGGGTCAGCTGCAGTTCAAATTGTAATAAAGTACATAGAAAGGGACGACTATATCACTCATTGAGGCACTGTCATTGCTGTAATGTAAGGATTAGCTGTATATGGTATGCGATCAGGTACTGTAAGGACATCGGCATTTAGGCTGCGTAGTTTGCAGCCTTATATGCCGCTATGTCCTTACCGTAATGCGAATGTGCCTGAGCGCATATCATATACAGCTAATCCGGTACTTTATACAAAAGTAAGTGCCTCAATGAGTGATGTAGTCGTCCCTTTCGTTTGCCTTAATTCTACTTTAAACTGCAGTTTAATCTGCCACTATCTTCCCATCGCAAGTTACCGTAACCACCTGCCATGGCAGCATCTTCCCGCTTTGTCTCATAGCTTCAATAGCTGCACGTTCCAGACCACCGCAGCAGGGTACTTCCATACGCAGGATTTTTATACTTTTAATCGCATTCTGTTTAATAATCTCACAAAGCTTTTCCGTGTAGTCACCCTCGTCTAACTTTGGACATCCGATTACTGTAATATGATTTTTCATATAGTCCTCATGGAATGCAGCATAAGCATAAGCCGTACAGTCCGCTGCAATCAGCAGATTCGCATTTTCATAATAAGGAGCTTTGATCGGCATCAATTTAATCTGAACCGGCCACTGCATCAGTTTGCTCTGTGGTTTCTGTGAAGGAATTGCAATGGTATCTGCTTCCTGCGCACTTTTAATTGTGTGCGCTGCCACACCTGGACACTGATGACTGTCACATGTACCTCCGGTTTGCTTTGATGCCGCAATTCGTGCCTTTACCGCCGCTTCATCATATTCCGCTGCTTCTCTTTCTATAATGGAAATTGCATCTGCTGGACATGCCGGCAGACAATCTCCCAAACCATCACAATAATCGTCCTTGATCAGCTTTGCTTTTCCATTTATCATCACAATGGCATGTTCATGACACGCATTAGCACAAGCACCGCATCCGTTACATTTTTCTTCATTGATCGCTACAATTTTTCTTAACATAATCTCTCTCCTGTTTTCCTGTTTTGATTTATGATTTGTAAGTTTACAGATATTGCTCAAATGCTTCTCTGTCCAGTACTACGATTTTCCTTTTCTGCAAAGAAATAATACCTTCTTTTTGCATGTTGCCCAATTCTCTTGAAAGTGAAGGTCTTGTTACATTTAAATAATCTGCCATTTCTTCCCTGGAATGTTTACCCGTCACATTTTCCTTATCATCCAGATATTGATAAAGATAATGGACTATTTTCTCCCGTAAACCGGAATTTCCAAGAATCCTAAGCTTCTTGTTCATTTGAAATGCCTTATTGGCAAAAATGGCAAGCATATTATTCCGAAGTTTTTGAATCATATATAATTTAGAATCTGATAACGTCATTTTAGCCACATCATTCCCACTCAGGCTTTCAAAAATCGTATGGTCCAGTGACAATATAACTGACTTTTCCATTGCTTCCGTATACATATCATAGGATGGCTGCTCTATGAATGCATAAATCTCACCAAACATTTCGCCAGGCTGTTCCACCTGCGTCAAGACCATTCGTCTACCTGCAAAAGCATCTCTTGCGATCAGCACGCTTCCGCTAAGAAGAACAAATATCTTTTCCGGCACATCCTCCTCGTGGAAAATGATTTCACCCTTTTGATAAGTCTTCACATTACTATGGTGATCTTCCAGCAATATCTGAATTTCTTCTTTTCGCATTTGCCTGCAAAGTCTGCATCGTTCCAATATTTCCAGCATGCTTTCTATTGTCATACTATTTTTATTCCTCTTTCTTACACCCTTACATCAAGTCAATATCTGCCAAAACCGTCTTTAGAGCATTTGCAGAAGCTCTTAATTTCTCCTGTTCAACTTCATCCAGAGATACCGGCACTTGATCTTCCAGCCCATTTGCGCCAATAATAGCCGGCATGCTAAGAACCACATCCGTTATTCCATATTCTCCATGCATCATACCGGATACCGGTAAAATCGACTTTTCATTTCTGGTAATAGCTTCACAGATACGCTTTACGGACATGGCGATCCCATAATAAGTAGCCCTCTTTTTAGCAATAATTTCATATGCACTGTTTTTTACTGTCTCTGCTATTTTCTCAGTCGCTTCATCATGGTTGAAATGACCACGCATCTCACAGAAAGTATCCAATGGAATACCTGACACATTTGCACTGCTCCAGGCTGCAATCTCACTATCGCCGTGCTCGCCTAATATAAAAGCATGTACACTGCGACTGTCTACTCCCAGATGTTCCCCAAGCTTTGATTTTAATCTGGCTGTATCCAAAACCGTTCCAGACCCTATTACCCGTTGTTCCGGAAGGCCGCTTAATTTCAGTGCCGTATAAGTCAAGATATCTACCGGATTTGAAACGATCAATAAAATTCCCTGATAATTTCTTTTTGCTATTTCCGGCATGATACTTTTAAAAATGCCTACATTTTTGTGTACTAAATCTAATCTTGTCTCATCCGGTTTCTGGTTAGCTCCCGCTGTTACGATTACAACAGCAGCATCCACAATATCATCATAATCTCCGGCATATATTTTCATGGGCTCTCCAAAAGGTACACCATGGGAGATATCCATTGCCTCGCCTTCTGCTTTATCTCTATCCGCATCTATTAATACCATTTCAGAGAATAAACCGCTCTGCATCAGACTAAAAGCAGAAGCAGAACCGACAAATCCACAGCCTATCATAGCTACCTTACGATGATTCAGTTCCTTGTTGATCATTTTACTCCTCCTTTTTGTTCTCTATTTTTTCTTTCTGCATTTACTATAAGCTATATTATACTTTTATTTCGTAACAAATGTTACATTTTATAAATTTCTTCCTAAAACCAGCAATGGCTGGGTTTCCTATAAGGAAATCCAGCCAAATACATTTGCAATAGAACTGATCAATATGATACCGATACAAACCGGCGCAAGATATTTCATGAATATCTCATATAATTTTCTTCTCTTGAAAGCAGAGGATATTTCAACTTCTTTTCTAATCCTGTCAAATCCGACTACTTTGATGATCAGAATACAGGTTGCCAATGCTGCGATAGGCATCATCACTGAATTTGTCATAAAATCAAAGAAATCCAGAATCGACATTCCAAGAATCTTTATGAATTTCAAAGAGCTAAAACCAAGTGCAGAAAGAGAACCAAGTCCCAGCATAATCACACCCATGAGAATACTGCTGGATTTTCGACTCCATCCCAGCTCGTCCTCCATAGTAGAAACACTGGATTCTGCCAAAGAAATAGCACTGGTTAGTGCTGCCAGTAAAACCATTAAGAAGAACATGATCCCTGCTACGGTACCAAATCCCATACTGTCAAATACCTTGGGTATCGTAATAAACATCAAGGATGGGCCTGCTTTTAACATACCCGGATCACCACCAGAAAATGCAAACACCGCCGGAATGATCATCAAACCCGCCAACATGGCTATTGCTGTATCGAATATCTCAACCTGGGCGGTGGACTTTTCAATATCCACATCTTTCTTAATATAGGATCCATACGTATATAAAATCCCCATTGCAATAGACAGCGAATAAAACATCTGCCCCATAGCTGCCACTACGGTCATCCATGAGAAATTAGCAAAATTAGGTACCAGGAAATACTTCACACCTTCCATGGCTCCGGGTCTGGTAACAGAATAACCGGCTACGAAAATTGCCAAAATCACCAATAAAGGCATCATCATCTTGGAAACCCGTTCCACTCCCTGTTTCACGCCTGACACAATGATCAGTATAACCATGAAGCAAAACAGGATAAACCAAAATTCTGAGCTTGTTCCGTTTGCCATAAAATCCAAAAAATAGGAATCTTCTGCAAGTTTTCCGGTATTTCCTTTCAGATACTCAAACAGATACTTGGTTACCCAGCCACCGATTACACTGTAATACGGTACGATCAGCATAGGAATCACAGCATTGATCCAACCGCCAAACTTAAAAAGTCTTCCTTTTCCCAAATAGCCAAATGCTCCCACCGGGCTCTTCCCGGTCATACGTCCCAACGTTGTCTCGGATACAATCAGTGCATATCCAAAAGTCAGCATCAGAATCAAATACACCAGCAAAAATATGCCACCACCATACTTTGCTGCCAGATAAGGAAATCTCCATATATTTCCCAATCCAACTGCAGAACCTGCAACAGCCAGAACATAGCCCAGTCTCCCGGAGAAGCTGCTGCGATGTTCTGCGTCCTTGTTCATCTGCTCTGCTAAAACATCATCTTCATTCATTTCAACGAACCTCCCTAAAGTGATACCTTAACAGAGTATCATTGAAATGTTATCTTCGCAACAATCAGATCGCTCTATGGATTACTGTTTCAGATTTTCTTAAATTTCTCTACTTCAGCCTTCAAGTCATCTGCAATACTCTTATTGGTATCTGCCTCCGTCTGAATATTGTTTAAAACATCAACCAGCTGGCCGGTGCTTTCAGCTGCCATAGTAACACCCTGGGCACTTTCATCTACAGCAGTATTGATACCATCCACACCTTCTGTAATAGCAGTCATGGTCTGTTCCAGTTCTTTTACATTACTGTTGAAGTCCTGTAACAGTTCATTGATGCTTTCTGCATCATCTCTATACTGAGTAGCCACATCTACAAACTTATCATAGTCAACTAAAACTGTGCTATCTACAAACTGTAGCATATCATCCGCATTCTTTGTCAGATCTCCGACCGCATTCGTAACAGTTTCACTGATCTCCTGAATATTATTTGCAGTATCCCTGCTATTATCAGCCAGAACTCTGATTTCATCTGCAACAACGGCAAATCCTTTGCCGGCCTCTCCGGCTCTGGCAGCTTCAATAGAAGCATTTAATGCCAACAAATTTGTCTGACTGGATATATTCAAAATCTCGCCTGTCAATTCTTTAATCTTTTCAACACTACGGCTATTTTCAATTGCACCTGCCAGGCTGCCTCTGATACCTGCTATCATCTCACTGGTATTATCTTTGCTTACTGCAGCATTGGCACGAACACTCTGTGCTTTTTCTTTAATTTCACTAACAAAGGCTGTGCCTTCTTCTGTCTTGCTGCTCATCTGTCTGGTAGAATGCAGAATATCCTGAATTCCGGTAGTGATCTGTGATAAAGTGGCAGCAACCTCCTGCATACTGGCAGAAAGTTCTTCCATAGTAGCGGATACACTGCTGGCGTTTTCATTGGATTCTTCTATACCACCGGTAATATTGCCGGCTGATACCTGCATCTGGTCAGACTCTGTCTGAATCTTCTGCATGATACCCTGGAGCTGCTCAATAAAACGATTTACACCGATCACCAGCTGACCTACTTCATCCTGTGTCGTAACATCGATTCGCTCTGTCAGATCGCCTTCTGCATTATCGATTTTATCCATCATATTGCCGAGCTGTGTACTTGCCGTTCTGGCTGGTTTCGCAATAGTCTTTAATACTATGATAACGATACTGATTGCTACAAGTAAAAAGACTGCCAGTGAAACTGCTGAAATAAAGGTTACAGTGTTGATATTGCCCTGTACGGTTGCGTTAATGTTATCCACTGCTGCACTTAAGTTTTCTTCAAAAGCCTGTTTTGCAGGATCAACGGATTGCACAGTTGTATAAATTTGTGCAGACGCCTCTGCAAATCCCTGATCATCTCCTGCCAGGAAAGTATTTGCAATTGTCATGCCCAGATCTTCAAATGGGTCAAGTGCTGCCTTATAGCTTTCAAAAGCTGCTGTCAGTTCACTGTCTCCTGTCTGCTGACACAGACCTAACATAGTATCTTCCAATGTGTTCATGGTATCAACTGTTTCCGACATGGCACCAGCAACACCCTCTGCTGTTGCTGCGTCATCCATTTGCATACCAATCAGGTTCTGGTATAGAGTACATTCCTGTCTGCTGCTGTCCAGTTTACCTGCATTTTCCTCTAATGTCATATAAACATTAGCTACTTCATTAAAGTTAGCTGACACACCCATTAACGATTACATCGCAACAACGCTGTAAATGCCAAACACCGCTACCAGTATAACGATCATCGTTACCATTTTTGTTCCAATATGTTTCTTCATCTGTATTTTTCCTCCTGCCATACTGTAATCTTATCTGCAATCGCCATAGCCAATGCTCGGTGCGACATTGCATCCATATGCAGCTGATCCTCATCTGATGGTACTGCCACTTCTGCTGCATCCAAAAACAAACAACCAAGCCTCTTTGCAGTCGCTTGATAATATGTAGCCAATTGTATCGACTTCTGCACAGAAGTCTCGTCAAAAGAATCGAATTTATTTCTGCTCAAATCAGCGCCAATGTGAATAGGTGATACCAGTAAAATCTCCGGTATCGGCATCCCATCTCCATAATCATAAGTTTTTATTATGTGACAGAGCAATTCTGCTCCTTTTGCCGTCATCTTAGCTGATGCATGAAAATGTGCTTTGCAATCATTAGTTCCCAGACTAAGTATCACCAGATCAATAGGCTTATGACTCTGTAATATGATAGGCAGTGCCATCTTACCGGATCTGTTTGGCTCATATGGATCATCCCATACAGTTGTCCTGCCTCCCATTCCCTCTTCGATCACATAATAGTCTCTTCCCAGAGTTTCCTGCAAAATGCCCGTCCAACGTGTCTGTCTGGAATGTCTTCCACCCAAAGGATTACTTCCAAAGGTATTGGAATCTCCCAAACACAAAATGTTAATCATATGGCTCCTTTTTTAGCAACTCGATTACTACATATAAATTTTATAACTATATAAAGTATACATCTATTTAGTCCAGGAAAAAATAGGCGTTTTAATTTGCATCATACATCCTGACGCTTGGAATCGTCAACAAAAGCGTTGCACACAAAAATACTGTTATTCCTGCAATTAAAAACCATTTTTCATTTCCCCACAGATCTGCTATAAAACCGGAAATAACAAGTGCTACCGGACCGATGATAAAGCGTATACTATCTGTAATGGATAATACCCGTCCAAGATATTCTTCTCTAAAATGAACCTGCAAAAGAGGCGTGTATGTTCCCCAATAGAACGGGCCTGAAACACCCATTATCCAGGCCAAAAATACGAATACCGCAAATGCGGTGACCGGTAATAAAAACGTGCCAACCAATGCAGCAGCCATCATAAAATATGACAACGCAATGGTATAAACCCGATTTTCCGTTCCTCCCCATTTGGCGAGAATCAGTGCTCCCACCAGGTACCCAACAGAAAATAAAGTTTCCACAATACTGGCGTGTACACTGGTTCCTCCGAAATATTCCATACTCATCAACGGGAAAAGTGCACTTACCGGCATCAACGCCATGGAATACAAAGAAGTAATCAAAACAATTCCCAGCAACCCCTTTTCCTTTTTTATAATCTGAAAACCTTCCTTGGATTCTCTGATCAAATGTATTTTATTATCTTCTCTATGCTGTACCTTTTGTTTTGGGATCGGAACCACTATGACGGCCAGCACTGCCAGAACTGCACCTGCCACATCCATCATGACGATACCATTCATATTCCAGTTTGCATATAATATAGCAGCCAGTGCCGGACTGATGATCATGGATACTGATTCGAGACTCTGGGTATAGCCTGCACAGCGTGTCAATTCTGTATCCGGTACAATCTGTGGTGTGATCGCTCCAAGAGTCGGTTCATGAAAAGCAGTTCCAACAGCCCGGCAGCACAGCACCACCAGAATGACTACCGGCGGTATCGTACCATCAACAGAAACAAATACCAGCAGCAGACTTACCGCAGCAATAAAAAGATCAGCACTGATCATGATACGTTTTCTGTTAAACCGATCTATAAATACTCCTGTGAAAAAACCCAGAATCCCCTGGGGCAGAAACGCCATCATAACTGACAATGACAACATGATTCCGGATCTGGTTGTATCCGTCAGATACCAGATCATGGCAAACTGCAGGATAGAACTGGTAAGCTGTGAAATTGCCTGACCTACCCATATGGTATAAAACACTTTTTTCCAATTATTTTGTGTATTGTTCATAATATTAAAATATATCATAAACTTCTGCAAATATCTTCTGTTTCATCAAAAGAACTCTGAAATAATATACAAAAAAAGAGACAGGAAATCTCAAAGTCTCCTGTCTCTTCTTAACTGCGTGGTTTTAAAGCCAAATTTACCAAATATGATATTCTGATGCGCTTTCTGTCAGGTAAGTACCATTTTCAGCCTGTGAAAGGTCGGATGACTGCTGACCGCAGCCTGCAAGAGATGCCATTACGGCTACCATAACCATCATTGCGATATATTTTTTCATCATTTGCCTCCGTTCTCGATGTTTCAATATTTGTTTTCAACTGTTTCTCACAAATATTCTTGACAACAATTGATTATTTTAGTCTTATCTCCTTTTTATTACAAGTCCATTTTTTGCCGAAAAAAAGCTTTTCTCCGTATGAAAATATGGTAAAATAGTTAAAAAATTCAGGAGGTATTTCATGTTTGATAAAATATATTATACTGTTTTAAGAATTGATGGGGATTACGCTTATCTATTGCAGGATGCACATCCTGAGCAGGAATCCAAATGTGTTGCCAGAGCGCTTTTACCGGAAAACATCTCCGAAAATTCAAAACTTGTTTACGAAATGATGGAGTACAACCTGTTAGGTTAGAAATGAGGATTATGAATCTTATACTATTTCAGATCATTATATTTATTGGCTTTGGAATACAGGCTCTCACCGGATTTGGTGGCAGTATGATCGCCATGCCTCTTTGCATCGCTGTTGCAGGTGTTGAAATCTCTAAGCCAGTCATCACTGCCATGGCACTTTATACAGCTGTTTTAGTAGGATTTGAACAGCGAAAAAACATAAACCAAAAGGAAATGCTGAAAATATCCGTTGTAATGCTGGTCTGGATGGCCGTAGGTGTATGGCTCTACAAAATAGTTCCTATGGATTTTCTCAAGATTATTTATGGCATAATCGTTGTTTGCATCGGTTTGAAAAAACTTTTACTCCCGGATATGAAAAATGTTCCTAAAAGTGTTATGTTGCTTGCTCTTAGTGCCGCCGGCATCATGCAGGGTATGTTCATCTCCGGTGGTTGTTTTCTGGTCATATACGCTGTTGGTGTGTTAAAGGACAAACAGGAATTTCGAGGCACCATAAGCAGTGTCTGGTGTATTCTGGATATTGTCCTGCTCATCAGTTACTATTTTGACCACTCATTTACTGCACCGGCGCTGACGCAAACTCTCATTGCAATCATTCCCGCAACACTTGCCACCTTTATTGGTGCATTAATTGCCCGTAAAATAAAACAACAGACCTTTCTGTTTATTTCTTATATTTTGCTGGTCATCTCGGGTATCGTACTTTTATTAACCAGCTTTTAGCCCGACAGCATAAAACTATTTTTACATACAAAGCATCACAATATGGAGGCAAACAATGAAAGAATTAGAAATTGGAAAATCAGGAATCAAAACCCTTTTTATGGGAATGGGAACATGGGCTATCGGAGGCGGTACGGCATGGGGCAATAACGATGACGCGCTCTCCATCAGAACGATAGACGAAGCATTTGATCACGGAATCACCTGGTTTGATACCGCACAGGTGTATAATATGGGACACAGCGAAGAAGTTGTAGGAAAAGCCCTAAAAAACAAACGTTCTCAGGTTATCTTATCCACCAAATGCGGATTGGAATGGGAATACGAAACTCCATGCTTTCATAAAGTGATGGAAGGTCGAAATGTTTATCGTGACCTTTCTCCCACAGGTATTCGGAAGAATCTGGAAGACAGTCTGAAGCGGCTGCAAACAGATTATATCGATGTCTATTATACTCACTGGCAGACTCCTGATTTCTCAGTATATCCGCTTGCTGAAACCATGGGTGTTTTGATGGAGTTGAAAAAGGAAGGAAAGATCAGAGCTATTGGTGCTTCTAATGTAACCCCTGATATCGTCAGACAATATTGCGCTCTGGGTGAACTCTCCGTTATTCAGGAAAAATATAGCATTCTGGATTCTCATTTAAGAAATGATCTGTTACCAGTTTGTAATGAACTAGGTGTTTCAATTCAGGCATACTCTCCACTGGAGCAGGGACTTTTAACCGGAAAAGTTACCATGGAAACCGTTCTCTCCACCACAGATGTCCGTAATAAGAACCGCTTCTTCCGCAATGAAAACCGTATAAAAGTTATGGAACTGCTGGCAAAGTGGAGACCACTTTGTGAAAAATATAACTGTTCCATGAGCAATCTGGTCATTCTGTGTACAGCACACTCGATTGAAAACCTCCATATCCTGTGCGGTGCCAGAAAACCGGAACAGATCCTGGATAATGCCGGGGCACTTACACTGGAAGTTGAGGCAGGAGATCTGCAAAAAATGCTGGAGGATATAAGCTGTAGTTTAAAGGAATAAAGATTGATGTAAAGTGACGGTTCAGCCGTGTATCATATGCTCACAAGCCCGTTCTCACTACGGTAAACACGTAGCTGTACGTAGGTTCGCACAAGACGCGAACCAAGTACAGACGTGTTTACAGTGCTTGTTCGCATACGATACACGGCTGAACCTCGTTTTGCGGCAATATTTTGTTCCTTTAAGTTACAGTTGGCTCGGTCTGTAGCCGAGGCCAGACTATCACAATTATCCACTTTTCACGTCCATTTTTTGGTATATAGATATTTATGAAGTGCAATATACCAAATTCAGTCTATATAATTTACCCATATAGTGGACACAGAAAAATCAGAATAATATACAAGATAGTGAAAATCGGGCACCCAGGTTGGTGCAAAACGAAAGAAAGTCCCACTATAGTACTTTGAGAGGTACTTGGAATGCGTCATCACTTAGCGCATGTAGTATATGCGCTTATGTGATGCTACGCAATTCCTGTAGCGAAAGCGTGCC
>JAQUUX010000009.1 GCA_028693705.1 Lachnospiraceae bacterium
ATAATTTCACAACATTATTAACATCCGGTTCATGAGACTTGGGCGTTAAAGGATCTCTTAAAAAAATCACAAGATCAATTTCATTATGCTCAATCTGAGCCCCTATCTGTTGTTCACCGCCCAAATGACCTGCCAGAAATTTATGGACATTTAAATTTGTAACCTCTTCCACCAATCTTCCTGTTGTTCCTGTGGCATATAATTCATTTTTACTAAGGATACCCCGATAAGCAATACAGAAATTCTGCATCAGCTTTTTTTTGGCATCATGTGCAATCAAAGCAATATTCATAAGTAAACACCTCTCTAGTTTTTACTGCATTGTAAACTTACATTTAAAACAAATCCCATGCCAATAAACAAACTCAACAAGGAAGTAAGTCCATAACTGACAAATGGAAGTGGCAATCCAGTATTCGGTAGTAAAAAAGTTGCAACGCCGATATTGAGAAATCCCTGTGCCCCCACTAAGGCTCCCATACCGGCACCTATTATGGTTCCGGATAGCTCCCTGCTCCTCCTGGCGACAGAAAAACATTCCATCGAAATCTGGAATAAAAGTACTATTACGGTACAAGAACCCACAAAGCCAAACTCTTCACCTACAATGGCAAAAATAAAATCTGTTTGTGGTTCTGAAATAAAATTCCCATTCTTTACAGAAGTAATTTCATTGTTTTTATATCCCTTGCCAAATAATTGTCCGGAGCCGATCGCCATAACAGAATTGTTCTGCTGGTAAGCTTCTGCATTGGCATATTCTTCCGGATGTAAAAAGGCAAGAATACGGGTCTGCTGATAATCTTTAATCAGATTTTGATCCGGCTGAAGTACAAGACTTAAGAAAATAAGCGCTACAGGAATAACAACAGCCATAATTCCCACCACAACCCGGGTACTCAGCCCACCTACGAACATAATGACTGCAAAAACAATCAAAATCATAATACTGGTAGAAAGATCCGGCTGCTTATATACAAGAAGCCATGGTGGTATCAAAAAAACAATAAACATCAGAATATTCTTTAGCGTATTAAACTTTTCCTTATGTATCATAATAAACTCTGCATAAAATAAAATCAATAAAATTTTAGCAGTCTCAGAGGGCTGAAAACGAATGCCTGCTATCTGAATCCAACGCTGTGCTCCACCGGCATCATCTCCAAATAGCTGTACCAGAATGAGGAGCACCAGGTTCAATATATAAAAAACCCACTGCAGTTTTAGAATAAGCGTATAATCCACCAGAGAAAGACATATCATAATGACTAAACCCGCGCAGGCACCTGCCATCTGCCTTCCCTGAAATTCTCCATTTGCACTGCCAATGGCAAGAATTCCAATGACAGTGATCAATATAATATATATTACTAGCTTAAAATCATAATCTCTGATTTTGTACTGTTTTAACATCATCTACTCCAATATCTATGATCGGTATGCTTGCATAAAGCGCAGGACTCATGGAACGTCCTTTACACCCCTGCTTTTTGATTTGTATTTCCATGCTTTTGGCATCTATCTTCATGTATTTGGAAATCACCCTGGCTATATCATTTTTGATCATTTCCATTGTTTCCGGTGAACAGTTCGCCCGATCGGAAATCAATAAAATTTTTAATCGGTCTTTTGCTATGTCCCTGGAACTTTTCTTGCCAAACCATAACTTAAATCTACCCATATGACTGCCTCCTAATTTTTGTGAAAAATACCGCTGACTTTAGTCCAGAAAGAAATTCCCTTTTCCAGTTCCATAAAAGGTACCTCCTGACCCAGAAGTCTGTAGCAGATATTCTGATAGGCCTGTCCGGCCAGAGTACAGTTTCCAACCAAAGGTTCTCCCTGATTGGTGGCAATCACAACATTTTCATCGTCAGGTACTACACCCAGTAAAGGAATGGAAAGAATATCGGCCACATCCGCCGATGACATCATTTCTCCACGCTTTACCATATCCATGCGCAGCCTGTTAATGATCAGGTCGATTTTCTTAAATTCATGAGCTTCTAAAAGACCAATAATACGATCGGCATCGCGGATTGCTGAAACTTCCGGTGTAGTAACCACTAAAGCATGATCAGCTGCAGCAATGGCATTTTGAAATCCCTGTTCAATTCCTGCCGGACAATCTAAAATCACATAGTCAAACTGATTTTTCAGATGCTCGATCATTTTAACCATCTGCTCCGGCTTTACAGCTGTTTTGTCTCTTGTTTGTGCAGAAGGAAGCAGGTACAGGCTTGTATGCCTTTTATCCTTGATCAACGCCTGCTTTACACGGCATTTTCCTTCGACAACATCAACCAGATTATAAACAATACGATTTTCCAGTCCCATAACCACGTCCAGATTACGAAGTCCGATATCGGTATCGATCAGAACCACTTTTTTACCAAGCGCAGCAAGTCCGGTTCCAACATTTGCAGATGTGGTGGTTTTTCCCACACCGCCTTTTCCTGAGGTAACGACAATAACTTCACACATAGTTTTCCTCCAGTGATCTAAAATAGTAAGAAAAAAATTGTCGTCCCCTGCAACCCTAAAGCATTTTTTTAATTTGAAAAGGTCTGCAGTAATTCTTTGGTAATCGGTTCCAGTACAATGTGCTCATCTCTCACACTTGCCATTTTCGGGAGTATCTTAGGTTTAATTGGCCATCTGGTATTCTTCTCTGTTCCCTGATAACGATAATCACCGATTTTCAGTCGCTCAGGAGCCATATTTAAGGCTACTACAAAATGAGAATTGTCTTCTCTTCCGCCGGCATATGCTTCTCCATAGAGACCACCGATAATAATAATATCTTTTTGAGAAATAATCATTGCTCCGGGATTTACATCTCCAATCATGACAATACTGGATTCAACCTCCAGAATCTGACCATTTTTCAATGTTCCCCGATAAAACTTACCCTGATTATCCTCCTTGTTCTCATAGGAAAGCTGTTCAATGGCACGGATAAATCTCTGATTATGATCGTCCTCATCCTTTCCAACGATACAAACTATGTAAACATACGAATTCGCATGAATCGTATCAATCAGAAGCAGCTCCTCTTCGCTAGAAAGATTTCTCCCCTCAAAAGAGACTGCCATTTTGGCATTTTTGAAAAATTTACTGGACTCTCTGAACTTTAAAGCTGTTTCACTTAAGATGTCCTTAAAATCAGCATCCGGATCCATATAAATGGAAATGCCATTTTGAAAACTTTTCAACACAACATTACTTTTCATTTTTTATCACTCCATTAGTCTCCATTTGTCACACCGCCAACCATGGTATCTGCTGTACCGTTTAAGATTTCTTCTTCATCCTCCAGTGCATAATAGTATTTCACAATTTCTCTTGCAATCTGAGCTGTATAGTCGGATGAATATCCAAAAGCTACACGGGTAGCAATGGCAATCTCAGGATTTTCATACGGAGCGTAGCATACAAAAAGTGCATGGTTTGCACGACTTCTGCTTTCCTGTGCTGTACCTGTCTTACCGGCAACATGAACACTAAGATCCGAAAAATAATCTTTGTTTTCAACAACACGACGCATACCGGTATGAATGACGTTCCAATAATTGTCAGGTACATCATCCAATGTATTTCTTACGGAAGGTGTGTAATCTGTCAAAAGATTTCCGTCATGATCTGTTTGCTTGTCTAACAGACTTAGATTATAACATGTCCCACTGTTAGCAACAGTGGTAACGTATCGTGCCAATCCGACAGTTGTAAAATTGTTGGTACCCTGACCAATAGCAGAACGAACCGAGTCTGCGTTGGAAACCTGCGGATCTGACTCATCAATTTCAACTCCAGACTTATCTGTCAGTCCATAAAGATCTGCATATTTTGTCAAAACGTTCAGACCGGTTTCACTATTATAAACACCATTTACCAATGACATATTATATCCCAGCTGATAAAAGAAAAAGTTACAGGAATTTTCAATTGCACCGCTTACGTTCAGATTACCATGTCGGCCAGGACTGATCCAGCATCTTGGAGAAGGTACTACCTGCTCAAAGATACCCACACAATTAAACTGTGTATTTGTATTAATATACCTTTCCTGCAGACCGGCTGTAGCAGAAACCATCTTGTAAGTAGATCCCGGTGCAGTTTTCTGCTGAGTAGCATAATTGATCAGTGGCGATGATTTATCGTTCAGCAGCTGTGAAAAATAAGTGGAATCAACGCCGTTTGCCATTTTATTGTTATCATAAGAAGGATAGGAAACCAATGCCAGGACTTCGCCTGAGTTAACGTCAGTCAAAACAACAGAACCTGTACAAGGATCTAATGCTAACTGTGCCGGTGTAATATCCAGATTTTTAATTCTGTCCAGCATAAAATTGTAAGGACTGTAAGATCCACCCTGAAGTTTTGCCAGATCCTCTGCACTTACCGAAACACATCCCTGTTCACAAAGAATCAAACAAAGCTGTCTTGCAGTGATTTCATCATTTAAAATCATATATTTATACATTCGTTTGGCAAACTCTGTATTATTTTGTAAATTAGTTTCCACAAAATCTGCCAGTTTAGAAAAAATTTCTTCTGAATCAGAGTATTGACTATCCAAGTCAATTTTTGTCACATCAATCCAGTTCATAGAAATAGCATAATTCAGATATTCATTTAAACTGATATTTTCATCATTGGTCCATGCCTTATAGGTGGCATCCTGCACATCCACTGCATCGGACATAATAACGCCTTTACTGTTTAACAAGGATACAATATAACTTTCATATGCCTGATATTCCTTGGACAGCTGGTCATAAACTGTCTTTTCATCAAACAGTTCAGACCGGATTCTGGCCAGAACATTTTGTTCTTTATTCTGAAAAGCCGTGTATACAGCTTTTTCTGTATCTGTTGCATCAGAAGCCTCAAAATGATTTACATCAATAACCGAATTGTTAATCAAGGCATAATACACATCGTAGATAGGGATGATAATATCACTACTCGAAGCGTTTTCTTTGGCAACATATTCTTTTACATTCCTGATCTTAGCATACAAAATACCGGCTATCTTCTGTTCAAGGATGTTATATACTGCTTCCTGCAATTTGGCATCAATTGTCAGATAAATATCATTTCCGGCAACCGGCTGTATCAGATTCCTGGATTCAATAACCTTACCAAGATTATCAACATACACAGTTTCAGATCCCTTGGTACCCTGCAGGTCAGTTTCCATATATTGCTCAATACCTGCTTTACCCACCACATCATTCATGTTGTAAGTACTGTCCTGTTTTTGCAGTTCTGTGAGTTCATCTGTTGAAACCTTACCTGTGTATCCTACGATCTGTGAAAAATAAACGCTGTTCACGTATTTCCTGACAGTGTCTTCAGCAATGGATACACCGGGCAGATCATCAGAATTTTCCATAATCTCAGCAACAGTCTGTTCACACACATCTGAAGCCACCGTTGTTGCGATATACTTTTGAAAACTGTTAGCATTCATAGCATAACGGATAATGATAATTTTTAAGGTATCTTCCTTGGAATACCCTTTTCCTACTTCAAAGGATTTGGAATCATCCGGATCTGTATAATCTCCTACACCAAACATACCGGTTCCGCCCAGATAATTGATTACATCATCCGGAGTCGCAGTTTTATGTTCATAGGACAAATCCGTAATGTAGGGTTCCCCATAAACATCCGCCAGGAATCTAAGCAGCTGGGTTCCCTCCACTGTAAACGTATAATTATTATCTTCATCAAGAATAATATTAAAATCGCTGATTACCTGATCGTTATTCTTTTCTATCATCTGAATAAGCTTATAGACAGTTGCATTCAGATTAGCATTTTTTCCTCGTCCTGACTCATAAACATCTTCAATGGTTACTGCATAAGCCAGTTCATTATATGCCAGCAAATCCCCGTTACGGTCATAGATATTACCCCGGGTACTGGAAATATTTCTTTTCTTTTCGATTTTCAGCTGAAAACTGTTCAAATAATTTTCACCATTTACAATCTGTAGTATAAAAACACGATGCACTAATGAACCAAACATAACACAGAGTGCAATCATTAATATGAAAATTCTGGATGTAATCAGATTCAGGATATGATCCCGTATTCGCTCAAACAAATTTCTTTGCACTCCTTTGCTCATCTTTTTCTAATCGGGTATTGATCAATAAAATAAGTGGATAATATACAATTGTTACCAGAATGGTGTAGACCATTTCAGGAACAATAATATGCAGGAAATAATAGCCAATGGCAAATCTTCCCCTCAGCAAAAACAAAAGAATATAGCAGACCATACCGTACGTGAAATCACTGCCGAGAATTGCAAGTAAGGGTAATCGCAATTCCATAGGATAAAAAATTCTGGCAAACTTGCCATTCACATATCCGATACACATATACAATAAAGCATAAAAACCTAATACGCTGCCTGAAAAAATATCACATAATAGTCCACTTATAAAACCAATTGTAATTCCACTGCCTTCACCACGCATGAAACCAAAGGACGCAGTGATTATAATCAGCAGATTAGGAATGATTCCACCAAAACTAAGCCGCGTAAAAACGCAGCTTTGCAGAATAAAAGAAAATATAATAGTTACCGCACTAAAAACAAAACGCTTTACATTCATGCATTATTCCTCAGAGGCCGTTTCTTCTTCGACCTGTCCTGTGGCTTCTGCCGGAATATTTTTTTGTCTGGTGATGACCAGAACCTCTTCAAGATGTTCAAAATCAACTGCCGGAGTAATAAATCCGGACTTAGTCAGATTATTGGAATCATTAGAAATGGTACTGATATAACCAATCAGTATTCCCGGCAGATATTTGTCACTGATATTACTGGTTACTATTTTATCCCCCTCAACAACATCGTCGCTATCAACAAGCTGACTAAAATCAATAACACCTTTTGCATAAGTAGACAGATTACCGGATACGATCATATGATCTGAAGACGATAACACCATGGCACTTACATTGGAATTATCACTGATGATGCCAAGCACCCTAGCCCAGTTAGGACCAATTTCTTCTATCCGTCCTACCAGTCCACCGGCGGCTAAAACATTCATGTCAACAGCCAGTCCATCGTTTGTTCCCTTATTGATTACAAAAGATGAAAACCAGTTACCGGAATCTTTGGCAATAATTCTGGCACCAATTTTCTCATAGTCCTCATACTCAGAATCCAAAGCATATAAGTCCCTTAGATAAGTAAGCTCATATCGCTCCTGCTGAAGGGTCGTGTTTTCGATGGTCAGTTCATCAATCTGTGACTGTAATGCTTCATTTTCTGCAAGCAAATCCCTGATCTGCGCCAATTGCTCAGATCTTGTTTTCAAATAACCACCGGCAGCGCTGACACCATTTTCAAATGGTACAATGACAACACCTACCACATCACGCAACGGACCTCCTGAAAAATCAGTATTAAAAGTGATTACCATCAGAGAAACACATACAGCCGTCAATATCAAAAGGACATATTTACTTGGTAATGTGAACCGTTCACCTTTTTTCTTAACGATTGGACTCATTGATTATTTTCCCATTCCTTCAATTGAATATGCAAGACTCTTATAATTATCATCATTGATAATCTTAGACAAACCAAGTGCTACACTTTCGATCGGGTGTTCTGACGCATTTACCTTTAAGCCGGTACCTTTATTTAAAACATCTGCAAATACACTGACCTGGGATGCCCCACCGGTTAAATAAATACCGTGTCTGTAAATATCAGCCGCCAGTTCCGGAGGAGTCCTTTCCAGAATAACTTTTACATTATCAGTTATGGAATTAAAGTTATCCTGCAGACAATCGATCATCATATCAGTTGGCAGTTCTCTTTCAACCGGAAGGCCTGTGACAATATCCCGACCGTATACAACTGCATTTTTTCCTTCTTTTTCCAGGTCTCGTAAGGCAATTTTAACACCCTCTGCTGTTTTAGAACCAATTAACAGACCCATTTCCCTGCGAACTGCGTTACGAATGGAATCATCAAATTTATTGCCTCCGTTTTTGATCAAACGGCTTAACACTATACCGCCTAAAGACAAAATGGATATTTCCGTAGTATCATAGCCTACATTTACAACCAGTACTCCCTGTGCGTTTTTTACATCAATATCAAGTCCCAAACCGTCTGCAAGTGCCTTTTCCACGATTAAGATATTCCTGGATTTCACTTTGGATTCCTTAATCAGATCATAAAAAGCTCTTTTCTCAACTTCTGTAATATCTGTGGGAACGGCAACAAAAAAATCAGCAGGCTTTGTCATGGCGCCTTTGGTAATATCATGTATATAATACTGAATCAGCGTTTCCATATTCTGAATATCAGCAATTACACCATTACTAAGAGGATGGGAAATTGTTATATTTCCAGGTGCTTTTTCATACATTTCGTATGCAGAGTCCCCATATGCAAACAGACTTTTCTTATTTTGAATTGCAATCATGTTCTTCTGCACCATGATTTCATCTGTCTGACGATTGTAAATCTTGATATTGTTAGTTCCTAAATCAATACCAAACATATTATTTGTCATATCCTTTTATATCCACCTTTCTAAAGATATCCATTTTCCTTAAAGCTAAAATAATTCAAATCCCCGATAATAATATGATCAATTAAAGGGATATCAAGCAAATTTCCTGTTTCCAGTATGCGTCTGGTGATTTCCTTATCCTGACTGCTTGGACTGGAATTTCCACTTGGATGATTGTGCAACAACATAATATGAACAGCCTGTACTGCCAGTGCATGTAAAAAAACTTCTCTTGGAGACAGTAACGAACTCTTCACCGTACCGGTGGTAAGCACAACAGAATCTATGAGTTGTCCCTTGGCATCCATGGATACCAGCACTGTTTTTTCGATATCCTCATGTCTCATTTCTTCCATAAAATATCTGGCTACACTGCCGGGTGATTCAAAGCAGACACTTTCCTTCGCCGTTTCCCTTGCCATGCGTTTGGATAATTCTGCGACACACTTTAGTTTAACCGCTTTTACTTCCCCAATACCTTTTATTTCCATAAGCTGTTTTACAGAAATATGATTCAAAGCCACCAATCCCCTTTTTGGTGTTTGAGCCGTATGTAAAATCTGCATACCAAGATCAACCGCATTTTGTTCCGGAGTTCCTGTCCGAATGATAACGGCCAGCAGTTCTGCATCGGTCATTGCTTCTGCACCAAGCCTTATAAACTTTTCATAAGGCATCATATCAGAAAAATGTTTGCCTGTTTTGGGCAAATTATGATGTTGTGTTTTTTCCATATTGTCCTTTCACATCTCTCCAGGTGCAAAAGAAACTCCTCAAGCATAAACCCTATACAAAAAAGAATCAGATGAATCGATAAACCATAATTCCTACAATAATACCTACAATACTGGCAATGGTAATCTTAATGGAAAGCCCAAAAGTAATCACCAGAATTCCCAGATTTAAAACCACCGGACTAGTGAATCCAAACTCTTGTCCATAATTAAAAAAACTGTTTGGAAAAAGACTTCCAATAAATCCACCTAGTACAATTCCTACTAAAATCAGTAGAAAACAAGCCCAATTATTCTTTTTCATATGTTCCTCCATTTTAACACAATAAATAACCAATGTATAGAAATTTACAGACTACTACATGCTGATAAATCCAGAACTCCATCATCAATCAAAGACTGTACGGTCTTCATAATCCCAAACTTTGCATGTTCCCAGGTAAGTCCACCTTGGAAATAAACCACATAAGGAGGCTTAATCGGTCCATCGGCACTTAATTCGATGGATGAACCGGATACAAATGCTCCGGCAGCCATAATAACATCACTGTCGTATCCCGGCATTGCCCATGGCTCCGGTGTAACATAGCTGTCGACCGGTGCAGCTGCCTGAATACCCTTGCAGAAAGAAATGACACCTTCCGGTGTTCCAAACTGTACGGCCTGGATAATATCAAAACGATCCTCGTTTGCGTCAGGAATGACAGGAAAACCAAATTTTCCATAAATATTAGCCGCAAATATCGCACCCTTTAAAGCAGAAGCTGTTACAGTTGGTGCCAGAAAAAGTCCATGGTAAAAGTCATTCAAAATACCAAGAGATGCACCAACTTCTTTTCCAAGTCCGGGAGATGTCAGCCGGAACGCTGCATTTTCAACACATTCTTTTGTTCCCGCGATATAGCCGCCAATCGGCGCTAATCCACCACCCGGGTTTTTAATCAAAGATCCTACTGTCATATCTGCGCCAACATCACCCGGTTCAATTGTCTCTACAAATTCACCATAGCAGTTATCAACCATGCAGATCACTTCCGGTTTAATATTCTTTACAAATGCGATTAGTTCTCCAATTCTTTCTACTGAGAGCGTTGGCCTGGTAAGATATCCTTTGGATCTCTGAATCGTAATAATTTTGGTTCGTTCATTGATTGCTTTTTTTATACCATCAAAATCAAAGTTCCCATCAGGCAGTAAATCAACCTGACTATAGGAAACCCCATATTCCTTCAAAGAACCTTTCGACTCTCTGATACCAATAACTTCCTCCAGCGTATCATATGGTTTTCCAACAGGGGATAATATCTCATCTCCCGGTCTTGTATTACTCATCAGCGCCAGTGCTAATGCATGAGTTCCACAGGTAATCTGTGGTCTTACCAAAGCATCTTCCGTATGAAACACAGAGGCATATACTTTTTCAAGAGTATCTCTTCCGAGATCATTATAGCCATATCCGGTAGTCCCCAGAAGGCATGCCTCACTTACCTGATTATCCTGCATTGCTTTGATTACCTTTAACTGGTTAATCTCTGCAATCTGATCAATTTCATGAAAACGATCCGAAAGGGAATTGTTTATTTTTTCACAAAAAGAAAAAACCGGACTTGAAATCCCCATTTGACTGTACATATTTTCTTTTGTCGTTGTTTCTGATACCTGTTTCATTTGTTAACTCTCCTATATTCCTTTTTCTGACAAATATTGCAATATTGCTTTTAAAATCTTATCATCATCATTTTCAAATTCTTCTTTTTCCAGCCAAATCACATCTCTTTCCCGTCGAAACCAGGTAAGCTGTCTTTTGGCAAAATGTCTGGTGTCCCGCTTTAACACAGAAATGGCTTCTTCCAGAGTGCATCTGCCCTCCAGGTAATCAAGAATCTCTTTATAACCAAGTCCCTGCATGGAAACCATACCACGTTTACAGCCAGCAGATTTCAACGCTCTGACTTCATCTAAAAGACCCTGATTCATCATCTCATCAATACGTTTTTCTATTCTATCATATAACACCTGTCTGTCTTCATTCAAAACAAAATAGCAGGCATTAAATGCTGCTTCCTTTTGGTGTTCCGTTTCATTATGAGCTGAAATTGGCTCTCCGGTTTCCTGATAAAATTCCAGCGCCCTGATTACCCTTTTCACATTGTTTTCATGAATTGCATCTGCTGAAACAGGATCCACCTGTCTTAGTTTTTCATGAAGAACATGATTACCCTGTTCTTTGGCAATTTGTTCTAATGCTTCACGATAGGTCTTATCCGTACCCTCTTTTGTGAAGTCTATCGCATACAAAATAGCCTGGATATAGAAACCTGTTCCACCAACCAGAATTGGTATATGTCCCCTGGTGTATATTTTTTCCATCGCATCAAAAGCCAGCCGCTGGAATAGAACAACATTAAAGTCTTCTGTAGGCTCGAGAATGTCAATTAAATGATGGCAAACTCCCTGCATCTCTTCCACTCGGATTTTTGCAGAACCAATGTCCATATGTCTGTATACCTGCATGGAATCTGCTGAAATAATTTCTCCACCAATTGCTTTTGCCAGCGCAATAGATAATTTAGTTTTTCCTGCGGCCGTTGGTCCGGTTAATATGACTAACGGTTTTTTTACAATATTTGCTGTCATGGCTTCTATACTCATACGATACGTTTAAACTTTTTCTCCAGTTCATATTTGGTCATAGATATGATAGTAGGACGTCCGTGCGGACAATTGTATGGATTTTCCAGTGTGAGCAATTCATCTATTAAAGCATTCATCTCAGTAAACGAAAAAGGTGTGTTTCCCTTTACTGCAGCCTTGCAGGCCATGGAAGCTATTTTAGCATGCATGATCTGATCTTTACCGGCTCGTGGATTTTCTTCTACTAATTCATCCAATACATCTGTGAACAGTTCCTTTTCATCACAGCCAAACAAATCCACAGGAACTGCCCTGACTGCATAAGAAGAACCACCAAATTCTTCAATTTCAAAACCCATCTCACGAAAAGTTTCCATATATTCTTTTAAAGCAATTTCTTCTTTCCCAGTGAGATTAACTATGATTGGCGGATTCAGACTCTGAGACATAATTTCTTTTTCATGAAACCGTTTCATAAATCGTTCATATTTTACCTTTTCATGAGCCGCATGCTGATCTACAAAATATAGCTTATCCTGAAAAGCAATGAGCCAGTAAGTATCAAACACCTGCCCAAGTATTCGGTAATGTTCCCTTGCCTCTTCTGTCAGAATATGTTCTTCAAAAAAATTCATCTGCGTAGGTTTTTCCACAATTACTGCATCTCTTGCCTTGATAATACCGGATGGAGTATTTACCTGTCCTGAAGGCTCACCAAGAGTCCTGGAAACATCCTCTCCCACAACTCTTGTCCATACAGGATTTGCTCTGAATACATCCTTTACATACGTTTCATGTTCAGATGTCTGTAACTTGGCCGCACGGTTTGCTTCAAACGGTTCAGGTACTTCCTGCACCGGATCAACATGCCGGTTAACCTCATCCCGCCTGGTATCCTGATCATCCAGATAAACATCTGGAATCATCTCGCGTACCCTCAAAGCAGCGCGGACTGAGCTAACCACAAAATCATAAAAATAAGAGCTGTCATGAATTCTGATATCCATTTTGG
Organism: Lachnospiraceae bacterium; assembly: GCA_028693705.1. Taxonomy (GTDB): domain Bacteria; phylum Bacillota; class Clostridia; order Lachnospirales; family Lachnospiraceae; genus JAQUUX01. The sequence goes on from JAQUUX010000009.1 coordinate 12,939, forward strand.
TTGGATGCACATTTACATCCAGCATCTCGGTGTCAACAATAAAATGCAATACACAGAAAGGATATTTATGCTGCATCAGATATTCTTTATAGCCCTCTTCAATGGCTCTGGATATTACATCGCTTTTGATAAAACGGTCATTTACAAAATAATTCTCAAAATTACGATTGGACCGGTCAATTTCAGGTTTTCCTAAAAATCCGGTTACTTTAATCCCTGCCACTTCGCTTTCCAGCGGAATTAATGCGAATGCAATATCCTTTCCATAAATTCTATAGATAATCTCTCGCAGATCTCCATTTCCGGAGGTATGAAACCGTACTTGATTATTATTCACAAATTTAAAAGAAACATTTGGGTTTCCCAAAGCCAGATGCTCCATCAGGTCCGCAATATAGCCGCCTTCTGTCTGTGGCTGTTTTAAAAATTTCCTGCGAACCGGCGTATTAAAAAATAAATTACGCATAATAATGGTGGTTCCATCCGGTGCACCAATTTCCTCTGGTTCTTCCGCCACCGTGCCCTCTATACAAAATCTTACTCCTGTAAGGGAGTCTTTTGTCTTGGTAATCAATTCGATTTTGGAAACAGCTGAAATACTTGAAAGAGCCTCTCCTCTAAAGCCGAAACTGGCAATCTGTGTCAGATCATCCACAGTTTTGATTTTACTGGTGGCATGACGCATAAAGGCTTTCTGAATCTCAGTTTTTTCAATTCCACAGCCGTCATCTGTCACACGTATAAATTCAATGCCGCCGCTCTTTATTTCTACAGTAATGGCACCCGCTCCTGCATCTACCGCATTTTCCACCAACTCTTTTACTACACTCGAAGGTCTTTCTACAACCTCTCCGGCAGCAATTTTATCAATTGTATCATGATCTAGAACATGTATTTCAGCCATTCAAGCGGCTCCTTTCACAGGTTAATTCTGCCAACGGTTATTTAGCTCACTCTGTAATTTATAGAGCGTATTTAAAGCATCCAACGGCGTCAGTGTGGATATTTCAATACTTTTTAATTCTGCAATCACATCTGCATCACTTACCGTATCAAACAAGCTCATCTGTGTCAAATCCACCTCATCATAAGTCTTTGTCTTTTTGGCAGGCTCACCATGGGTATCCACAGATATCATCTGTACTTTTTCCGTAATATCATTGTCGCTAAGCTGATTAACTATTTCCTTAGCCCTGTCGATGACCATTTCCGGCACGCCGGCCAGTTTAGCAACTTGAATACCGTAACTTTTATCAGCCCCGCCTTTAATGATCTTTCGAAGAAAAATAATGTCATCGCCTTTTTCTTTTACAGCAATACAGTAATTATCCACATTATCCAGCTTACCCTCCAACTCGGTTAATTCATGATAATGTGTAGCAAATAAGGTTTTTGCACCTAATATTTTTCGGTTACAGATATGTTCAATTACAGCCCAGGCAATGCTGAGTCCGTCAAAGGTTGAAGTGCCTCTTCCGATTTCATCCAAAATCAAAAGACTCTTTGGTGTTGCATTTCGTAAAATATTAGCTACTTCATTCATTTCCACCATAAAGGTACTCTGTCCGCTTGCCAGATCATCAGAGGCTCCTACACGGGTAAAAATACGGTCAACAACTCCTATGTTTGCTGATTTTGCCGGCACAAATGATCCAATCTGTGCCATGAGTACGATCAAAGCGACCTGCCGCATATAGGTTGATTTTCCCGCCATATTCGGACCGGTAATAACCGCAACCAGATGCTTGTTATTATCAAGATAAGTATCATTTGAGATAAACATATCATTCACTATGACCTGTTCTACCACCGGATGTCTGCCATCTTTTATATCAATGATTCCTTTGGTATTCAGCTTTGGTCTGACATAGTGATTTCTTTCTGCCACGATAGAAAGTGATGTAAATACATCCAATCTTGCAACAGCCTTGGCAGTCTTTTGAATACGTTCGATTTCCATAGCAATGGAATCACGAATCTTAGAAAACATGTCATATTCCAGAGTGTTTAATTTGTCCTCCGCATTTAAAATAGTATCTTCCAATTCTTTTAAGCGCGGCGTTGTATAACGTTCTGCATTCGCCAGAGTCTGTTTTCTAACATAATCTTCCGGAACCATATTCTTAAATGAGTTTGTTACTTCAAAGAAATATCCAAACACATTGTTATATTTGATTTTCAGATTTTTAATTCCAGTACGCTCTCTGTCTGCATTTTCCAGTTCTGCAAGCCAGCTTTTTCCGTCTGTTTTGGCTTTTCGAAGCGTATCAATCGTTTCATCAAATCCATCTTTGATCAGGCCGCCCTCTCTGATCAGTAATGGGGGTTCTTCAACAATGGATTCTGCTATCAACTGGTAAATATCTTCCAATCCGTCAATTTCTTTTGCAATTATGTTTAAAAGCGGGGACTTAAATTCAGCCAAAACGGTTTTAATAGGAGGCAGCATTTCAAGCGAATTGCGAAAGGCAATGAGATCCCTGGCATTAGCTGTTCTATAGCTCACTCTTCCCAATAAACGCTCCAGATCATAAATTGGATTTAAATACTCTCTCAGTTCATCCCTGCCGACACCGTTGTTACACAGTTCTTCCACGGCATCCAATCTTTCTTCCATATCTTCTTTTTCAATCAGAGGCTGCTCTAAATAGCTTCTAAGAAGTCTGGCTCCCATAGCTGTTTTGGTTTTATCCAGTACCCATAACAGAGAACCTCTTTTTTGTTTTTCACGAAGAGTTTCTGTCAGCTCCAAATTTCTTCTTGTAGAAGAATCAATGAGCATGAACTTATTGGTTAGATAAGGATATAAATGGGTCATATGGTCCAGATTGATTTTCTGGGTTTCTAACAAATATTGCATCAAAGCTCCGGCTGCAATTAACCCACATGGAAAATCCTCGATTCCAAGTCCGGCCAGGGAATTTAATTTGAAATGTTTTAACAATACCTTTTTGCAGGCGTCTTCATCAAAAAAATGGGTATCCAGTACGTTAATACATATATGAAGCCTATTTTGCAGATCGTCCACATCCAGACCACTTACCATAAATGCATCATTCGCAACAATCTCTGAAGGTGCGTATTTGTTGATCTCATCTAAGAGCTTTCTATTATCTTCTACTTCCGTTAGATAATAGTCTCCTGTACAGACATCTGCCACAGAAATCCCTATTTTTCCCGGCAAATATGCAATAGACAGCATATAATTATGTTTTCCCTCATCCATTGCCTGGGCATTTAAGTTGGTACCGGGTGTAACAATTCTTACAACTGCTCTTTTAACAAGTCCTTTTGCAAGCTTTGGATCCTCAACCTGCTCACATATAGCAACCTTATAGCCTTTGTTCACCAATCTGTTTAAATATGTATCAGCAGCATGATAGGGAATACCACACATAGGTGCACGTTCCTCTAAACCACAACTCTTGCCGGTTAAAGTTAATTCCAACTCTTTGGAAGCAACCTTTGCATCTTCAAAGAACATTTCATAAAAGTCGCCCAATCGGTAAAATAAAATACAATCCTTATATTCTTCTTTTGTTTCCAGATATTTCTGCATCATTGGTGTTACATCATCAATCAGACCCATATATCTACTCCTAAAAATCCCCCTGCAACATTCAAAAAGGAATATTTGCAGGGGTGATCATTTTTCCACTTGTTTTTAAACCATATTATATAGTACAACAGGTTCATTTTTCATTTTCAAAAAAATTATTAATTGCTGCCATGATCTCAGATGGCTTCATGGATTTCAGCAGATATCCTTCCGGTTTTAACTTTAGAACTTCCATAACGCTTTCCTTATCCCCACGTGCTGTAAAAAAGATAACCGGAATGGAACTGGTTGACACTTCACTGCGAATCATTTTCAACACCTGCGGACCGGTACATATTGGCATTTCATAATCCAGCAAAATCAGATCCGGTTTGTAATTTGCCAGGAAAGTTATGGCATTCATTCCAGAATTTACCATAGAAACCTTATATCTGTTACCAAGCCAGCTTTTAATTGTACGTAGCATCGTACCGGAATCGTCTACTACCAAGATGTGTTTCTTTCGTTCCTCATCATCTTTTGGTTTAGAAAATTCCTGATCCAGTGTTTCTACAATATCCTTTACATTCAAAGGGCGCTCGAACTTACCGGAAACTACTCCTTCCGGAATTTCTCTTTCTGCAGCTTCAAATTCGTCGGGCTTACCTACCAGATAAAGACTTCTTGCATCTTCCAGACAAATGTCTTTCAAATACACCAGAACTTCAGTCATCTCGGTAATATAATCACCAAGATACAAAATAATAACACTGGGCTTGTCCTTAATCATATTAATTACATCTACATTTGGTACGGCCAGGACAACCTCATATTCAGCTGCTATTAAATTGTTCTTAATAGCTCCAACCATAAAAGAAGAACTATCACCTAATAATAATACCTTCTTTTCCATTAGACTTTACCCATGTTATGTATGACATCATTTAATAATAAAATAATATCATCTCTTGCAACTTCTGTCATTAAAGTTTTTAATTTTCTGAAATTTTCGACGTATTCCTCCGGTATGGTAAACTTGTTCAAACGTTCCATAATATAATCCCCGCTGTCAAAGTCGAAATTTTCAATCACCTGTTTTAATGCAACCAGCGCATTTTTTAAAATCATAGGTTCAATCAGTGGTTTGTTCTGTTTTTCCTGTTTGTTCAATAAAAAATCAGAGATATCCTCTGCCATTTGTTTATAGGACTGTAACAGCGTATCTGACTCTTTATAAATGACCTCATTTTCACCAGCTAAGCCACAGGCTTCCAATTTTGCTGCCAATTCTGACAGCTCTGTGGCACCGGCAAGACGAGCAGAACTTTTTAAAGCATGAACTTGAATCGTATAATTTTTAATATCCTGCTGCTCCAGGTATCCTTTGATCTCTTCCATCTTTTTGTTAGCGGTTAAGCTGAATTCCTGCAAAACTTCATAAAACAATGCTTCTGTTCCGCATGCTGTTATCCCCAGATTTTGATCAATTGATACTGGACAATCCTTTAATAATACTTCATTCGGACATTTATCTTCTCTTTTGTCAGGCTCCATAGTTTTCTCCATAGTTCCATGAAAATGTTTGGTCTAGTCCTATTTTACCACATTTTCGTAAAACAAACAGAAATATCATATTTATGAGTCTTTTTTTCAATAAGAAATCCCTGTACAGACCATTTTATGTTCCAGTACAGGGATTTTCCAAAAATATAAGTTAGGAATAAGAAAATGAAACAAAAGCTTTCGCTCTTATTTGTCTTTTAAAGCTGCCTGTGCTGCTGCAAGTCTTGCAATCGGCACACGGAATGGTGAGCAGGATACATAAGATAATCCAACATTGTGACAGAACTCTACAGAAGATGGATCTCCACCGTGTTCGCCACAGATACCCAGCTTGATGTCCGGTCTGGTAGTACGGCCTTTTTCAGCAGCCATTTTAACCAGCTGTCCAACACCTGCCTGATCCAATCTTGCGAATGGATCTGACTCATAAATCTTGTTCTTGTAATAAGAACTCAGGAACTTACCAGAATCATCTCTGGAGAAACCAAAGGTCATCTGTGTTAAGTCATTGGTACCGAAGGAGAAGAATTCAGCTTCTTGTGCAATCTCGTCAGCTAGGAGGGCTGCTCTTGGAATTTCGATCATGGTACCAATATGATAAGCGATGTCAGAATTCTTCTCGCGTTTTACCTGTTCAGCTGTTTCTACAACAACATCTTTTACAAACTTAAGCTCTTTTCGTTCTCCAACCAATGGAATCATGATTTCAGGAACGATATCATAGCCTTTTTCTGCCTTTACTTCGATAGCAGCTTCCATAACGGCTCTTGTCTGCATCTTAGCAATTTCAGGATAGGTAACAGCTAAACGACAGCCTCTGTGACCCATCATAGGATTGAATTCATGTAAGCCGTCACAGATATCTTTTACATGCTCATAGGTAAGACCCATGTCATCAGCCAGTGCCTTAATATCAGCATCATCTGTAGGTACAAATTCATGAAGCGGTGGATCCAGGAAACGAATGGTAACCGGTCTGCCTTCCATTACTTCATATAAGCCCTTGAAATCACCTTTCTGGAATGGAATCAGTTCATTCAAAGCTTCTTCTCTCTGCTCAACAGATTCAGAAAGGATCATCTTACGGATCTTAGGAATACGGTCTGCATCAAAGAACATATGCTCTGTACGGCAAAGTCCGATACCCTCTGCACCGAGTTTAACTGCATTTGCTGCATCAGCAGGTGTATCTGCATTGGTTCTTACTTTTAATTTACGGAAAGAATCAGCCCATCCCATGAGACGTTCGAAATCGCCGCTGATGGTTGCTTCCATTGTATTGATATCGCCATCGTAGATCTTACCGGTAGAACCATCTAAGGAAATATAATCTCCTTCATGATAAGTATGTCCGCCCAGAGAGAATACTTTCTTTTCTTCATCAATTACAATTTCGCCACAACCGGATACACAGCAAGTTCCCATACCACGTGCTACAACAGCTGCATGAGAGGTCATTCCGCCACGAACGGTTAAAATACCCTGAGAAGCATGCATACCTTCAATATCTTCCGGTGAAGTCTCGAGTCTGACAAGAATAACTCTTGCGCCTGCTTCATGTGCATTCTTTGCTTCTTCAGCAGTAAAATATACTTTACCGGCTGCAGCTCCAGGTGATGCAGGAAGTGCCTGACCTATAACAACGCCTTCTTTTAATGCCTTAGGATCAAAGGTTGGATGTAACAGCTGATCCAGAGATTTTGCTTCAATTCTAAGTACCGCTTCTTCCGGTGTAATCATGCCTTCGTCTACCAGATCACAAGCGATTTTAAGTGCTGCAGGTGCAGTTCTCTTACCATTTCTGGTCTGTAAGAAATATAACTTGCCATCTTCAATGGTAAATTCCATATCCTGCATATCACGATAATGCTTTTCCAGTTTGCCGGCAATTGCCATGAACTGTTTGTAAGCTTCCGGTAAATCCTCTTCCAGTTTGGTAATTGGTTGTGGTGTACGGATACCTGCAACAACATCTTCACCCTGTGCATTGATCAGGTATTCACCATAAATACCCTTTGCGCCTGTGGAAGGATTTCTGGTAAATGCTACACCGGTTCCGGAAGTATTACCCATGTTACCAAATACCATAGAAACGATGGATACTGCTGTACCCCAATCTCCAGGGATATCATTCATACGACGGTAAACAATAGCTCTTTCATTATCCCATGAACGGAAAACAGCTTTCACAGCTTCCATTAACTGTACCTTAGGATCCTGTGGGAAATCTGCTCCCATCTTCTCTTTATAAATGCCTTTAAATTTGGTGATTACTTCCTGCAGATCTTCATCTGTCAGTTCGGTATCAAATTTAACGCCCTTTGCTTCTTTGATTTCATCCAATACTCTTTCGAATAATGACTTTGGAACTTCCATAACAACATCAGAGAACATCTGAATAAATCTACGATAAGAATCATAAGCAAATCTCTTATTGCCTGATTTCTTAGCAAGACCTTCTACTGAGATATCGTTTAAGCCCAGATTTAAAATGGTATCCATCATACCAGGCATAGATACTCTTGCACCGGAACGAACAGATACAAGTAAAGGATTGTTAATATCCCCGAAGAGTTTACCCTGTTTCTCTTCCAATGTTTTCATGCTGTCCAGAATCTGCTGTTCAATTTCAGGAGCAATGCTCTTTCCATTTGTATAATAATCTGTACAAGCCTCGGTTGTAATAACAAAGCCATCCGGAATAGGAAGTCCTAAGCCTGTCATTTCACACAGGTTTGCTCCTTTTCCCCCTAAAAGGTTACGCATATCAGCGTTTCCTTCGTTAAACAAATAAACCCATTTTGCCATACTTTCTCTCCTTTTTAACGATTTGTTATTCTTTTTTTGCACTCGATTATTATAGCATAATTTTCCATTTTGTATACAGGTTTTTGTCCATTTTTACTGGATTTTTTTTTCTGATCTTCTTTCTTGTATACAAGTTAAAAGCCCATAAAAATAGCTTTTTCCTATCTTAATTAACATGAATTGACAGAAAAAAGCTACAATAAAAAACAAACAAATACATTTCGGACGATTTTTCGAGTTTTAAACCGGTTCACCCACATAATAAAAACCATAACAGGTTTTTAATCTGACATTTACCAATTGACCAATCAGATCTTTAGATCCTTTGAAATGAACCAGTGTATTATTTGACATGCGTCCTGTTACCATAGAGGTATCCTGTTCATTTGGTTCCTCAACCAGTACTTCTACAATCTGTTCTTCCAAATGACCTGTATTGTTTCTAGCTGTCTCCTGAACTGCCTTTAACAGCAGATCAAAGTTCTCTTTTACAATATCCTCCGGTACCTGATCCTCCATTGCCGCAGCAGGCGTACCGGTACGTTTGGAATAGATAAAGGTAAAAGCATTTTCAAAGCCGGATTTTTTTACAACATCAATTGTCTCTAAAACATCCTCTTTCGTTTCTCCCGGAAATCCTACAATGATATCGGTAGTAATTGCAATATCCGGCATAGCCGTACGGATCTTGTCTACAAGTTCCAGATACTGTGCCTTGGTATAACGTCTGTTCATTGCTTTTAATATTCTGTCTGAACCGGACTGTAATGGCAAATGCAAATGTCGACAAATTTTTTGCGAATGTTTCATCACTTCAATCAATTCATCTGACAAATCCTTCGGGTGCGAAGTCATAAAACGAATTCGTTTCAATCCTTCGATTTGTTCAACCTCTTTCAACAATTCTGAAAAGGTAACAGGTTCTTCCAGATTTTTACCATAGCTGTTTACATTTTGGCCTAAAAGCATAACCTCTACGACACCATCGGCCACCATATTTTCGATTTCACGGATAATGTCTTTGGGGTTTCGGCTTCGCTCTCTTCCACGCACATAAGGTACGATACAATAGCTACAGAAATTGTTACAGCCAAACATAATGTTCACACCTGATTTAAAAGCATATTTACGTTCTACCGGCAGATCTTCTACAATTTCATTGGTATCCTTCCAAATATCCACAATCATACTCTTACTTTCAAATACAGCACATACAAGCTCGGCAAATTTGAAGATATTGTGAGTACCAAAAATAAGGTCTACAAAGGAATAACTCTTACGAATCTTATCAATTACTTCCTGCTCCTGCATCATGCATCCGCAAAGAGCGATTTTCATATGAGGATTCTTTCGTTTAAAACCATTTAATACACCAAGTCTGCCATAAACTCTCTGATTGGCATTATCCCTGACTGTACAGGTATTAAATAAAACAAAATCGGCTTCTTCACTTTCAATAGCTTCATAGCCGATTCTCTTTAGTATACCCAATATTTTCTCGGAATCCTTGGCATTCATCTGACATCCAAAGGTTACTACATGGCAAGTAGGTGTCCTTCCAAGTTTTTTGGCAAGCTCTGCCACATAGCCGGAAGCTTTCTCCATAAATTCATATTGTTTTTGTGTTTCGTTACTATATTCTATCGTCACAGTATGTATATCTCCTTTATTATTACTGATAGTTGCCTTTTATTTTACTGATATTTAGGGACAAGCTGATATAAATAAGCATTTTTTTCTTTCCCAACACGTTCTAACACTTCCAGATGAAGCAGAATATTACACATAACCTGCGCATATGACTGGGGAATCTTACAACAGACAGCCAGCTGCTTTGTTGTGAATATATCTTCTAATTCCAATGGTAAAAGCTGAACATAATCAGCCGGTGTATCCAGTATATATTCCCTTTCCATAGAAATCGGAATCCGGTCGTAACGGTGCGAACCTTTCTTCTTATCTGTGCTCCAGCCGTCTAACAGCCTGTACTCTTCCAGATTCAGCATTGTTATATGAATATGCAAATTAGGATTTGGCAACAGCATTTTGATCTTGTACAGTTCTTTAAAGACACTGTAGGGAGTTCCTTTTCTGGAAGATTTTCTACGTTTAGTCATCTCTCCTGTTTCAGGATTCATCCAGACCAGCCATTTTTCATATGGAATTGGATAAATAATAGTAACCGGATATTCCTGCAAAAAAACAGCCAGCTTATCACGCATAACGTTAAAATGAGCTGTCTGAATTTCCAGTATCTCCGTTCCCGTAAAGATATCTGCTACATAATTTCCAATAGGAATTTCATGCATATCCTCATTCGGTGCATAATAGCGCTTTAAAATAGCATGAACTGTTTTCTCAGACAATGTACCTATTCCCTGTCTGATTCGTTCTGTGTCTATTACTGCTGATTTGGCGGCCTCAAAACGCCTGTTATCAATCATCCTCTGATTTGTCCATTTCCATATATCTTATATTTGTAAGTAGTCAGTTCCGGAAGACCCATAGGACCTCTTGCGTGAAGCTTCTGGTTGCTGATACCAATCTCTGCGCCAAAGCCAAACTCAAAGCCATCTGTGAACCTTGTAGAAGCATTAACATATACACAGGCAGCATCCACACCACGTAAAAATCGTTCGGCAGTGTCTTTGTTCTCTGTCAGAATGGCTTCAGAATGTCTGGTATTATATTGATTAATGTGCGCAATTGCTTCCTCCACACCGGAAACCGTTTTCATGGAAATAATATAATCCAGGTATTCTGTACCGAAATCAGTTTCTGTTGCAGGAACACAGTCCGAGAGGATTTCTCTTGTCAGTTCGTCGCCTCGAATTTCCACATTTTTTGTTTTCAAAGCCTTTGCAAGCTCAGGCAGCAAAGACGCTCTGATATCTTTGTGAATAACCAGAGATTCACAGGCATTACAAACACTGATACGCTGTGTTTTAGCATTCATAATAATTGGAATTGCTTTTTTAAGATCTGCATCCTTATCTACATAAATATGGCAGTTTCCGGTTCCGGTTTCGATAACCGGAATAGTTGCATTTTCCAGAACGGCACGGATTAAACCTGCCCCGCCTCTTGGAATCAGCACATCCACATACTGTTTCATTTTCATAAATTCTGAAGTTACCTGTCTGTCGGTATCTTTTATTAACTGCAAAATATCCTCTCTCAGCCCGGCTTTTGCAAGAGCTTCCCTAAGGATATCCGTGATTACAATATTAGATTGCAGTGCATCACTTCCGCCTTTTAAAATCATGGCATTTCCTGATTTAAAACACAGAGCAAATGCATCTGCTGTTACGTTTGGTCTGGATTCGTAGATAATACCTATCACCCCAAGGGATACAGCTACTTTTTTGATCTGCAAGCCATTCGGACGTATAAATTCTTCCAATGTTCTTCCTACAGGATCCGGTAATGCAGATACCTCTTCCAAGCCTTCCGCCATTGCCTTAATTCTCTCTCGGGTAAGAGTCAGGCGGTCCTGCATGGCAGGAGACATATTATTTTCCACTGCCTGTTTTAAATCCAGTTTATTTGCTTCTAATATTCGATCTGCCTGTTCGAGTAAATATATGGCAGCAATATGCAATGCATTATTTTTCTGATCTGTAGTAATATCCTGTAAATAGGTTTTGGCCTGAACAGCCCTCTTACCCATAGCTATTAAATCTGTCATAGACAATCCCCTTTCAATTTTACCGCCCTAAGAAATCCCCTGCCTTATTCTATTCTTCAGTTACGATACCCAATTCTGTCATAACTGACTGTGCAGGTATATCCAATGAATCATGAGGAACCATATCAAATATCTGAACAGAATATGCCAATCCCATTGTGTATAATGGAATTTGTGGCAGACTGCCAAGATATCTGTCATAGTAACCGCCGCCATAACCAATTCTTCTGCCCTTTTTATCAAATGCGGCTCCCGGTAAGAGCATTAAAATATCGGGCATTCTGTCATTGATCTGTTCTTTAAAACTGCGTTCCTTAGTTTCTGTTTCAGGGAAAAAAGGTTCTTGAATCGACATACATCCCGGTGCAAGTTCATGTAAATTATGAATTCTATAAAATTCCATTTTTTCTTTATCCAAGACTTTGGGACAATATACTTCTTTTCCTTCAGCAAGAGCAGTCATCAGGATCTCTCTTGTGTCAGCCTCTGTTTTGAAATCCACATAACATAATAATATACCGGCATTATTCCAGATCTCAGTATCCATTAAATGCTGCAATATCATACGATCACTGATTCCACGTTCCGAATATGAGAGTTCATCTCTTTTTGCTATTCCTGCTCTTCTAAAGTCAGTTTTTGTTTCCAGCTTTTTTTCCATAGGTTTCTCCAAGATTTTCTATACTTCCGTCTGCATTTTGCACATTAATTGAATTGAGCTGATTGGTAAGATTTGCTCTCACATTGGCAATATATTCGCTGCGCAAAACAGCCTGTTCCTTTTTTTCAGCCTCACTTAATCCTTCAGCCTGTGATTTATGATACAATTCGTTGATCCGTTTGATTTTTTCTTCCAGGGTCATACAACTTTCCTTTCAAATCATTTATTGTGATATCTGTTTTCCTATTTATGTAAACTATCCACGAAATCAGGCAAATTAAAGTTTTCATTTTTATGGGAAACAAATAGGGTACCCAAATTTTCACCTTCCAGAATATGATGAAGCACTTTTACATCTTTACTGTTTGCAATAACCATATCAGTTCCGGAACTGGTAGCTATTCTGGCTGCTACCATTTTAGTATTCATACCTCCGGTTCCAACTTTACTTCCCGTAGTACCTTTTCCCATTTCCATATACTCTGTCGTCAGTTCCGGAACCAGATCGATAAATTCGGCATTCGGATTTTTGTGAGGATCATCTGTATACAAGCCATCTATATCCGATAACAGGATCAACAGATCTGCATCAACTAATGCTGCCACAATTGCAGAAAGAGTGTCATTATCGCCAATTTCAATTTCATAAGTGGCTACTGTATCATTTTCATTAACAATTGGAATAACGCCCAGTTTAAATAATTCAGAAAATGTATTGGTGGCATTATATCGGTTTAAATTATTAACAACCGTATTTTTAGTCATCAGAATCTGCGCAGCTACCTGGTTGTATTCCGCAAATATTTTCTGATAAGTCATCATCAGTCTCGCCTGACCGATTGCTGCACATGCCTGTTTTACAGAAATTGCATAATCTTCTGCGTGCTTTTGAAGTTCCTGCATATGAACAGCCTTTTTACCTACAGCGATAGCTCCTGAAGTTACCAGAACAACATCTTTTCCACTGTTTCGCATATCACACAGTTCCCGCACAAGTATATCCAGTTTCGTATAATCCAAATCACCCGTTTCGGCATGCTGTAAAGAAGAAGAACCTATTTTAACCACGATTCTTTTCCTGTCTTTTAGTGCTGCCCGCTCTGCTATCATAATTGCTTATTCTCCTCACTGTTTTATATCATGATATTGTGGCAAACTGACTTACTATGTACTCTGCCACCTTCATTCCATCCATAGCTGCCGAAGTAATGCCTCCGGCGTAGCCGGCTCCTTCTCCGCAAGGATATAAGCCATGTAATGAAACAGATTCTCCGTTCTCCTCATTTCTAATAATACGAACAGGTGAAGAAGTTCTGCTCTCTACGCCATCTACCCATACCTTGGGATGAGAAAATCCATGTATTTTATGTTCAAATGCCTCCATGCCCTCTACAAATGCATCACTACAAATTTCCGGTAAAATCTTCCAAACCTCTGCCTTTTCGTAGGCGCCTTTTATCTGTGGTTTAAAATCATCGGAAAACATCTCATCTGAAGCACATGATTTTTCTATTATACTATGATTTTGTCCATCACTCAAATGCTTCTCTTTAAATTCTCCAAAAGTACATACCGGTACCTTTCCACCGGCAAGCAAAAATGCTTTTGCTTCCAGTTCTCGCTGAAACTCTATACCGGAAAGCGGATGATTTGAGGGATAATCCTCAGGCGTAACAGAAACGATAATAGCGCTATTCGCATTTTTTCCGTCTCTGCCGGAATAACTCATTCCGTTTACTGCAAGTCTGCCCTGCTCAGAAGAAGCATTTACCACATACCCACCGGGACACATGCAAAAAGAATAAACGCCTCTTTGAGACGTAGTCTGAGCTGTAACCTTATATGGTGCAGCCGGCAAATCCTCCGGCCATGCTTCTCCATATTGACTTTTATTGATTAATGACTGCGGATGTTCTACACGAAATCCCACTGCAAAAGGCTTGGCCTCCATTTCAATCTTTTTATCATACAACATGGAAAAAGTATCCCTTGCGCTATGACCTGTTGCCAATACTAAAATATCGCTTTTCAGAAGAGACTTTTTTCCATTTTGTTCTATCCAGATCCCCTTTAAAACATCATTTTCTATCAAAACATCAGTTAACTTGGTCTGAAAAAATACTTCTCCCCCCATAGAAATTATGTCTTTTCGAATATTTTCCACTACGGTACGAAGTACATCCGTTCCAATATGAGGCTTTCCCTCATATCGAATTTTTTCCGGCGCGCCATGCTCTATGAACAGATCCAAAACAGCACGGTTTCTGCCATATTTATCTTTTACGACTGTGTTCAGTTTTCCGTCAGAAAAAGTGCCTGCTCCCCCCTCACCAAACTGCACATTTGATTCCGGTATAAGCGTCCCGTTTTTCCAAAATGCTTCCACATCGGATGTTCTTTCAGCCACACACTTTCCCCTCTCCAGTATCAGAGGACGATATCCCATTTTAGCAAGAATATAAGCGCAGAAAAGTCCTGCCGGCCCCATGCCGCAGATAACCGGCCTGTAGTTCAATTTTTGTTTCCCGGGTATCGGTAGTTTATACACCACCGGCTCATAAAAACTGATTTGACTGGAACGTGCTTTTTTCACCCATAGCTGATCGTTTCCAGTTGTTACAAGAAGTGTATAAATCAGAAATATATCAGGGCGCTTCCTGGCATCTATAGACTGCTTTTCCACTTGTATATGGAACACATCCTGCGTTTCGCATCTTAGCAGCTTACAGACCTTCTGTTTCAACTCTTTCTCAGAATGTCCCGGCTTCATTTTCACCTGGTTCATTAATATCATTTTTAATTATTCTCCTTTTTGCCGGCCCATTTCCCGGCAATAGCTCCGCTGGCAAATGCCCACTGTAAATTATAGCCTCCACAGATACCATCCACATCCAGTAGTTCCCCGGCAAGATATAGCCCGGGTAAACGACGCGCTTCCATTCTCTCTGACACTTCATCCAGCGATACACCACCGGCTGTTACCTGTGCCTGTTCAAACCCTCTGGTATCCTTTACTGTTACTGAGAATTTCTTCATTTGACTAATTATTATTTTAATTTTTTCTTCCGTAACATTCTTCATTTTCGTTTCAGGAGAAATTGCCTGTAATTTAAAGAATAACATCAAAAGTTTTTTGTGTAACAGTCCATTGAAAAACTCTTCAGCGGTTCGACTCTCCCATAACAAAAAACGGGTATGTAAAGACGCCATAATCTCCTCAATCGTAAGATCCGGCAAAAAATCAATCGTTACAGAGACTTTCTTTTTCTGCTGTAAACCATATGCCGCCAGTCTGCTGAACTGAAAAACAGGAATCCCCGAAATACCATAATCTGTCAATTGTAACTCTCCGGTTTCACAATATCTGTTTTCTCCTGCTATGAAAAGCGTTAATGTTGCTTTTACCCGCACACCGGATACAGATTTAAAAAAGTTTTCCTGACATATCAATGGAACAAGTGCCGGAACAGTTGAACAAACATGAAGTCCAAGTTTTCCGGCCAAATCAAATCCTTTTCCATCAGAACCGGTTTTTGGATAGCTTTTTCCTCCGGTGGATAAAATCACAGCGTCAAAACATTCCCCGGCCACTTGGTAAACGGGAACCTCTTTATTTTGCGATAAACATCGAATATCATCAATACACACATCCGTTTTTAATATAACACCCAGATGCACACAGCCAAACCTAAGTGCATCCAGTACCGATGAGGCCTGTTCTGATAAAGGATAGACTCTTCCTTCCTTTGCTTGTAGAAACAGTCCCAGACTTCGAAATAACTGCATCACATCTTCCTGGTCATATAAAGATAAAAGTTTTTTCAGGATATCCGTATTACTGCTGAAATAACATGATGCATCATATGATAAATTGGTTAAATTACATTTACCGTTGCCGGTCATCAGTATTTTCTTTCCAACACGGTCATTTCTTTCAAAAACAGTAACCCGTGCACCTTCTTTTGCCGCAGCAATTGCTGCGACCAGTCCGGCAGCTCCGCCACCAATAATCGCTACATTTTGTTTTTTCATGTGAACCTCATTTCATGGCTATTTTAATACGAACTGTGATAAGACTCAAGAAAATTATGGAGTTCCCGCTCGGAAGCCATGTGTTTCCCGTAAATGATTTCTTTTTGTACTGTTTCCGGTAAGGCGGCAATAGAGATTTCAGGTTCCAGGAATTCTTCCAAACGATTATCTTTGTATACCACAATTCGATTATCCTCCAGACACAATCTGTAATCTGCTTCCTTTTCAAGATGCTCATATGTTTTACTTACTGTTATTTTTTTCTGAGAAAAAGACAGTAGTCTGACTGATTTTAAACCTTTTTCACGATCTTTTAAAGAAGGTGCTGCACCGTAGGAAACAAATATGTCAGCCAGTTTACTACGATCAAACCCAATGTATGCACTGGGAATTTTCTGTTCCTCTTCCCAGACCTCACCGGTGACAGAATCTATATTTCTTACCAGCATAATTGTATCAGCTGTAACCCTGTCATTCCCGGACACAACAGTGGCAGATCGCTTTATTACGTTATCCGCCATGCCCGTATCGGTTTTATATTCTGAGCCCATATATCCTGTTTGCCCCGTTTCTGCCTTTGTCTGTCCCGGATAAAAAAACTGCATACCATACACAGCAATTAAAAATCCGAACAAGAAAAAAAGAGGGTAAAAAAAAAAACAAGCTGATACGCTTCACAAATCTCATAATTACTCCTTTTGTAAACAGTATCAGCCTAACACTTTCAAATTATACAGTTAAAACACTCTTAAAAGTTCTCCCAAATGCTGTAAAAATACTCCCCATGGCAACATCTTTATGTCCTGTTTTGTAATACCTCGAAACAGCAAAATTAATAGCCAATATACCACAAATGCCACCAGTAACATGATTCCACAGATGATGCCGTTGCTTAAAATAGTTGCCAGTGCTTTACTCAAAAATAAGATAATCAAACCGCTGATAGCACTGCACAACATAGGAATAAGGAAAAGATGAATTACATCCATTCTGCCTTTTATCTGCCTGACCAATATTCCAAAGGATAGAACCATCCATATTCCCCAGAAAAAAAGCTGTGTATAAACGATAGACATTATTCCAAACTTTGTCTGCTTCAGCAGTACCACAAAACCAATCGTCTGTAAAACACCTGTAACAAAAACAATAACAAATGCAATTCCTTTATTCCCCATCTGCTCCAGAACAGTATCAGCTAAAAGAGCCATAGGAATAAGCACCAGCAGAAAACTGCCGCACTGTAAAGCAGATACGGTAAATGCTGTGTTTTTTTCAAATATAAAATCTGTAAGATTTTCTGCCATTACACATAAATAAACTGCAATTGGCAAACCACAGATAACCAGATAATGAAAACTGCCATACAACTGCTCTCTGGCCGTATGAATATCATCATTTCGAAACGGTGTAACTATTTTTCTGGCAAATTTCCCCTGTGAAACCAGCAAAATCATAGCAAATATCATGCACAAGGGCAAAACCTTACCAAATAAAGAACCGATAGCTCCGTACTCAGCCTCACTCTGGAAAGCACAATACAAAATAATATTCAAAAAGAAAAGACCGTATTTAAGTATCTGCATAAAACAGCTGGAAGCCTGTCCACGAAGCAACAAAGTAATAAAATTCTCATGCTGCATCCTGCTTCTGCCGTGTTCATTTTGAAACAACTGACGATTGGACCTGGTTACCAGACCATATAAAACCGCCAAATACAGAAGACCGGTTACCGCTCCACACAAAACACCTATGGAAACGCCCATTGCCGTGTAAGCTGACTCATAATGTTCTACTCTCAGCAATGCAGAAACTTTTTCTCCATACTCTCTAAATACAGCTGATAATATGAATGATACCCCAAAAATCACAAGCCTTTCCAAATATAGCTGATGTTTCACAGCCTTTACCATTCCAATACCTGCCAGATAGCTGCCAATACACTGCATTAAAGTCTCAGCAATAAATGCCAGTCCCAAAATGCGAAGTGGCAAAACCACAAGTTTCGCATGTAAAAGTTTGTCAGAGATCAAATTACCACCAAAGAAAAATAGAGCAAAAATCAAAATCCCCCAAATTAAAGAAAGAAAGAAAGCAGAATGAAATACTGTTTTAGCATTCTGATATTGTTCTCTTCGAGCCCGCGTCTTGACTAACTTAGTCAATGTTTTTGACAGACTTTCACTAAAAAACAGAATCAATAGATAATAACAGGATAATGCTATACCCATATAGCCCATTACATTTTCGCCATATTGCTTTGTTAACCCTAACAAGGCAAACAGTAATAAAAGCATACTAATACTGTTGCTCACTGCCAGAGGAGCATTTTTTTTCGATTTTGCAGTTTGTCTTCTGTTTCCTTCTGCCATTAGTACCTCTGTTTCTTATTAAATGCTGTTACTGTTTCCTTTTCAGTTACACAAATGCTGTTAATCCCTTGTAATGCCAAGAGCCTGTAAAGCAGCCTCCTGCTTTTCTTCCATAACAGAAGCTTCCGGTGTTGTCATGTGATCGTATCCACATAAGTGCAACATACTGTGTGCTGTTAGAAAAGCCAGTTCACGAAGTTCACTATGTTCATATTGTGCAGCCTGTTCCCTTATCCTGTCCACAGATAAAATAATATCACCAAGCATTAACAGTCCTGTTTCCGGATCAATGGAGTCAGCCGCAGATTTTTCCACAAAAGAAAAGTCCGACGGATTTTCATACTCCAGGTTAGGGAAAGACAGAACATCGGTTTCCCGATCAATATCCCGATAATTTTTATTATATTCTCTTATACCTTCATTATCAGTCAGAAGAACATTTACCTCGGCATCATAGGGACATCCTTCCATCTGTAAAACCTGGTTCATAACTTTATCCACAACATCCTGAACCGAAAATTCAAACACAGTATCTGTTTCATTTTCAACGTAAGAAATCATAATATAATTTTTCTCCCAAAAAGATTTTCTGCATGACACGAATATCATGTAAAGTTAATTTAGAATCGGACAACATGGAACTGTAAAGTCTTTTATTTATGATCTCCGGAATGATCCGGTCATAATCCAGTTTACGATCTGACCCGTTTTGAAGCAAAAACATAATAGATGTGATGATGCTGTCGCTCATTAAAAGTATTGCTGTTTCCTTACTTACAATATGATTTTTTGAAAGAGTATACTCTTCAAGTATCTGCATTGCTCCCGGCGGAAAATCATATTCCCTGCAAATTTCCTGAATATTCTTCCACGAATTTTCACCAAGAAGTAAACCAATGTGGTGGTAAAAGCCTCCTGCTCTGCAGGCAAATCGATCTGCACCCAGTTGTCCTGCAATACGGTCGCAAAAAAAAGCAGTGTGTATCGCATGATAATACTCTTGGATGGATTTCTCTTTTAAAGAAATCAGTAAAGGACAAAGCTGATCATTTAATTCCATATATTTCATTTCATATTTATGTACTACACTCTGACTGTAAATATTCAGAGTAAATATCATACACAGACAATTTACAAATACATTGAGAAGCGGTATCAAAAAAATCGAAAAAGTAAGTCTGTCATGATAATTTAAAATATTTATCACGGAAGCTTCTACAAACAAAACCAGTGAGCTTAAAAACGTTGGTAAAAAAGTGTGAAAATTCTGGTCTAAGGACTGAAATACAATAATCGTAAAAACACCGGATCCAAAAACCAGTAAAAAAATATAAATTGTGCTGCCACCGGAAAACATAGCTGTTATCATTAATAACAACGCACCGGCTACAATTCCCACAGCCACATTGCTGTTTAATGCCATATATAAAAATATAAAAGGAAATGGCCATCCGGCAATAGGGAGAAACGAAAATCCTACCGCAGCCACAAGTCCAAATATATATCCCAGGAAAAAACGTTCCGGATGCTCCAGCACCTCAGGTCTAATACGCTTTTGTATGGTTTCCGCCACAAGTAAAAAGACTAATGTTCCAGACATTAAAACAGTTAAAACCAGATATCCCAATGAGGTCTCTATTTCTACATTTTTCAAATAAGAAACCGCGACCACCATACCAATGGTTATTAGGAAAATCAAATATGGTATCAGTTTATTTCCGATGTGTCTTAGCTTCATATTGAGTATTCCTATTCCTTGTCAGTCTGTTGTCAATCTTCTGCGCGCGAGAACTTTCTTTTGCCTCAAATTTTTCATATGCCTGAACGATCTTTTGTACCAACGGGTGTCGAACCACATCTTTGCTAGTAAGATTACAAAAACTGATCCCGTCAATGCCTTTCAAAACTCTGACTGCAACATCGAGTCCTGATTGCGTACCGGGCAAAAGATCTTTTTGTGAAGCATCCCCTGTAATAATAACCTTGGAGCCAAATCCAATTCTTGTCAAAAACATTTTCATCTGTGCCGGCGTTGTATTCTGAGCTTCATCCAAAATAATATAGGCGTTGTCAAGAGTACGACCTCTCATATAAGCAAGAGGAGGCACTTCAATTAATCCTTTTTCCATATTTTTCTGGTATGTTTCCGCTCCCATAATCTGATAAAGTGCATCGTATAATGGTCTTAAATACGGATCTATTTTACTTTGTAAATCTCCCGGCAAAAAGCCAAGTTTTTCACCTGCTTCAATCGCAGGTCTTGTAAGAATGATACGACCAACTTCTTCTCTTTTAAAAGCTGTGATTGCCATTGCCATCGCAAGATATGTCTTTCCTGTTCCGGCAGGTCCAAGACCAAATACAATCATGTTATCCCTGATTGCATCCACATACTGCTTCTGACCAAGCGTTTTGGGTTTAACCGGTTTACCTGCTACTGTATGACAAATACAATCCTTATCAATTTCAGTTAGTGCATCTACCTGATTTTCCATTTCCATCGCAATTGCATAATCGACGCTTTGTTCATCGATCTGCTTACCCCTTTCAGCAAGCTCTAATAGCTTATTCATGATCTCTACAGCCTTTTTCACCTGGCTTGTAGCGCCAATTACTTTTATTTCTCCGTCACGACTGATAACATCCACGTGAAAATCACGTTCTATTTTACGGATATATGAATCATTCTGACCAAATACCTGACGAAGTGTATCTAAGTCGAAATCCTCAATCGATACATGTATTGTTTCTGTATATTCCTGCATACACCATTCCTTACTGCACCGGCATCCTTTTTTCCTGTTTTTTTTGTAAAATCAAGGTACCTGTAGCAGTCCATCCACTACTTTTTGTATTCATTGTAACATTTTTTTCTATAATTTGTACCCCCTTTTGCTCTAAATCTGATATAAAATCCTGCAGTTGCTTCCGAAGAATTTTTTCTGCCTCATTTCTGTCATATTTTGCCTCCTGCAACTGGTATTTATATTCAGTAATGTGCCCCCAATAAGCCGGAATATGCAATTCGCTCAAAATCGGAAATGGTTTTATCGTTTTCACCTGTTCTCCCAATTTGAATCTTTTAGAAGCTCCGACAGGTAAAACAAATTCATCTGTGCCACTCTGAAGAACATATCTTTTATAACTTCGTCCGGTATATGTTTTTTTCACATACAGGGCATCCAGATTTTTGTTATATTTCTGAACATATTCCAGAATAATATCGGCGTCAGCCTGTACCGGATATTCTCCCACCAGGGTTTCATCATCAGCCACAACAGGTATCATTCCCGATACCAGTATCTGCCCTGGCTCTACCTGATCTCCGGACTTTACCAAAGGCACGCCCTTTCTGGTAACAATGGAAATGATCTTCCCTTTCTTTTCTGCAATCAGATTTGAACCTGCTTCATTTGTTTTCACTTTTTCTGTGACCGCATTTTCTTTTACCTGTATGATTAATCTGGTTCCATTTAATTTTGCAGATGTCCAGGTAATATAATGATAAGATTTTCGAATAAGCTGTTCTAATTCTTCCAAATCCAAATCCGTCTTTTTCATTCCGATTGTAATATTCTGATCCTGCAAAAAGCTTTCCAGTGCTTCATCAGATAATCTGCTGTTTCCCGAAAAATCAAATAGCCAGATAAATAAATTCATGTAAAAGCAAAAGATAAGACAAAGAGGAATACCCAGTATGAATATAATTCTTTTTTTATATTTTTGTATCAAAAAAGGCAGTCCGTACCTTCCTCGTATGACCACCCTGGTTCTGCTTTTTCTTACAATATCCTTTAGTTGAAAAAATCCCTGCAAACTAATGCAGAGAGTTCCACTATTTTCCTGTATTTTTATATTCCAGATAAAAAGATTTCTAACGCTGCATAAATTCAAAAAGCGTTCCAATGCAAAGCCATAGACTTCTATTTCCACATATCCCTTTATAAACCGAATCAGACGAATCAAGGCAATCCTCCAGCATGTTGGTTTCTTCAACATATTTACTCATACAATAGAAATATGTTCTATTGTACCGGTGATTTTCATGTCTTCATTCGTATAATATACAATATTTAAGCCTCTGCCTTCCAGACAAATTTTACCATGCTTTGTCTGCAGCCATATAATAGCATCATTACAGGAAATTATCCCTTTATAATTCTCAATTAATACATCCTTTTTTCCTGTTAGAGTAATAATACTTTCGCCCAGAACAGTATCTCTCGGAAGCTTCAATGACTCTACTAAAATCTCTTTTCCAGCTATGTTTCGTTTCTTTTTCATACTGTATTGTATGATGCACAAATCTTATTTATGATAAGGTTCCCCATTTGTGATCCGGTAAGAACGATAAATCTGTTCCAGTAAGATCACACGCATCAGCTGGTGCGGAAAAGTCATGTCAGAAAAACTAAGTTTTAAATCCGCTTTATCACATACTATTTTATGTAAACCCAATGAACCACCAATGAAAAATTGAATATGACTCTTCCCGTGAATACCAATCTGTTCTATCTGTTTTGCAAACTGAACAGAAGTCATTTTCTTTCCCTCAATTTCCAGAGTAATGTGAAATGCATTATCATCGAAGTACTTTAAAATTCTAAGAGCTTCTTTCTCTTTAATCTTATCTTCCAATAAATCAGAAGCTCCATCCGGCGTCTTTTCATCAGCAACTTCAATCAGTTCCAGATTACAATATTTTCCGAGACGCTTTCTGTATTCAGCCAATGCATCCTGAAAATACTTCTCCTTGATCTTACCCACACATAAAATACTGATTTTCATGCTTCAAAAATTTCCTCATAAATCTCATCGACCAACTGCTCCAGAAAACCTTCATCCAGATTCATAAATTTTTCACTGATCAGCTGTTTCATCTTTGCATTTCTTTTAAAATATTTTGCCTCTTCCTCTTCCGTATCATCGAAAAGATCTGCATCCACGTCAGCAGCATTTAAATTTGAAGAACACCATTCCTTAATCTGCTCAGCAATTCCAGAATCCGATTTTGCTTTTTGTGCAAAAATTTTGAAATTACGCAGAGAAACTGCACCCATAATAATAAACAATAAAAACAGTACACCCATAACACCGGTGATCATGTACTTACTGGTAACATTAAGCTGAATCGGAATAACACCAAGCCAAAGTAAAATCAGAATTACAATACCAACACTTCCGACTCCTAAAAGCGTAACCGCTGATGATTTATTTTCTTCTGCCTTTTCAGCGTTATTATAATAAACAGTAGTCTTTTCAGCAGGCTTTTCGTCCTTAGGCACTTCCAAAGGCACAGTATTATCATCTGTTTCCGTTATTTCTTCTGATTGCAATACTGTATTTTTTTCTTTCGCTATTCTTTCAGCCTCTTCTTTTAAGAAAACGCGGCTTAAAGTGGTTGCTTTTTCATGTTCAGATAAACCTGCCAAAAGCTGATAGCATTCTTTATCTTCCAGATAAGAAACCTCCGTTGTCTCAAAGCCGTTATATGTAAGATAATGCTGCAGCCCTTTCATTAAAGGCTCGTCACCAAATACAACGGGTTTTTTCTCTTCCTCAAGGTTCTCTACCAAAGCACATCCACAATCAGCACAAACTGTAATTCCATCAACATACTCATTTCTGCATTTCGGACACCACATAAGCTACGTTTCCTCCATTAAAAGAAGTTATTTTATTTTGTCTTTAAATATTCGTCAATACCTTTTGCAGCTGCTTTTCCGGCACCCATTGCAAGAATAACAGTTGCAGCTCCGGTTACTGCATCACCACCGGCATATACGCCGTCTTTGCTGGTCTTTCCATATTCTTCATCAGCAACAATACATTTACGTCCATTTACTTCCAGACCTTTTGTAGTAGAAGAAATCAAAGGATTAGGAGATGTTCCAAGGGACATGATCACGGTATCCACATCAATTACAAACTCGGATCCAGGAACTTCAACTGGACGTCTTCTGCCGGAAGCATCAGGCTCACCTAATTCCATTTTAATGCATTTAATACCGCAAACCCAGCCATTTTCATCAGCCAGAATTTCAGTCGGATTGGTTAAAAGGTTAAACTGAATGCCTTCTTCTTTTGCATGATGTACTTCTTCTTTACGTGCAGGAAGTTCATCCTCACTACGTCTATATACAATATGTACTTCACTTCCAAGTCTTAAAGCAGTTCTGGCAGCATCCATGGCAACATTACCGCCACCGACTACAGCAACCTTTTTGCCAATCATAATTGGTGTTGGGCTGTCTGAGCGGAAGGATTTCATCAGATTACTTCTAGTCAGGTATTCATTGGCAGAGAATACTCCATTTGCCTGTTCACCAGGGATTCCCATGAATTTTGGAAGACCGGCACCGGAACCGATAAATACTGCATCGAAGCCCTCTTCCTCTAATAATGCATCAATGGTAATTGCTTTGCCTACTACCACGTCAGTTTCTAATTTTACGCCAAGAGATTTTACGTTTTCAATCTCCTTCTTTACAACATCTTCCTTTGGAAGTCTGAATTCAGGAATACCATATACTAAAACACCACCTGCTTCATGCAATGCTTCAAAAATAGTAACGTCATATCCCATCTTTGCCAGATCTCCGGCACAGGTCAGTCCGGAAGGACCGGAACCGATCACAGCA
The DNA here is from genome assembly GCA_028693705.1 of Lachnospiraceae bacterium. Classification (GTDB taxonomy): domain Bacteria; phylum Bacillota; class Clostridia; order Lachnospirales; family Lachnospiraceae; genus JAQUUX01. Next base: position 38,239 of record JAQUUX010000009.1, read on the forward strand.
ACCTTCTTGCCATTCATTTCCTTGGCACCTTCCGGTTTAATACCCATATCTCTTGCAGTATCAGCTACAAAACGTTCCAGTTTACCAATAGAAACAGGCTCGCCCTTAAAACCACGAATACATTTGCCTTCACACTGACTCTCCTGTGGACATACACGTCCGCAAACAGCAGGTAATGCAGATGACTGGCTAATTACCTGATAAGCGGCAGCTACATCGCCTTCTTTAACCTTTTCGATAAAACCGGGAATATTAATAGATACAGGACATCCCTGGATACATTGTGCATTCTTACAATTTAAGCATCTGGAAGCCTCTTCCATTGCTTCTTCCTTGTTATATCCAAGACATACTTCTTCAAAATTATGTGCTCTGTCAGCAGGATTCTGCTCTCTGACAGGAACTTTCTTCATAACATCCATTATTTGTCACCTCCACAATTTCCACATCCGCCATGATGTGTATCGCCTTCCTGTGCAGCAAGATAGGCCTTGCCCTCAGCTGTCTTATACATCTGCTGACGTTTCATAGCCTGATCAAAATCTACTAAATGACCATCAAATTCAGGACCATCTACACAGGCAAATTTTACTTCTCCGCCAACAGTGACACGACAGGCACCACACATACCGGTTCCATCAACCATGATTGGATTCAGGCTGACAATTGTGGGAATGTTCAGTTCTTTGGTCTGTTTGCATACAAATTTCATCATGATCATCGGGCCAATGGCAATACAAATGTCATAATGCTTTCCTTCATTTTCTACAAGATCCTTAATGGTCTGTGTAACCATACCGCTTCTGCCATAAGAACCGTCATCAGTTGTTACATACAGATTTCCTGCAACTGCTTCCATTTCCTTTTCCAGAATCAGGATATCTTTGGATTTAGCACCAACGATAACATCTGCAGCGATACCGTTTTCATGGAGCCATTTTACCTGTGGATAAACAGGTGCTGTACCAACACCACCAGCTACAAAAAGGATGCTCTTTTTCTGTAAAGCTTCTTTTTCTTCTTCCACCAGTTCAGAAGGTTTTCCAAGTGGTCCAACCACATCCTGGAAACTGTCACCGGCTTTTAACTTGGTCATTTCAAGGGTAGATGCACCCACAACCTGGAATACAATGGTAACGGTACCATTAGCTCTATCATAATCACAAATGGTAAGGGGAATTCGCTCTCCCTCTTCTCCCATTCTTACAATCAGGAATTGTCCGGGCATACAGGCTTTTGCCACACGTTTTGCTTCCACAACCATAAGATAAATATTGGAAGTAAGCTGTTCTGCTTTTAAAATCTTAAACATTTCGTTCCTCCTAAATTAGTTTCTCTATACTCAATGTCGCCTATTCTGCGCCAATTGATTCAGTGATAATGGAATTTGTAGCCGGCACAGCGTCGATTGCTTCGATTATGTAAGTGCCGTCTCTTTCATATGTTGCTTTACTGATCGTACTATCTTCCAGGCTTACTGCATATATATTTCCTGTACGTGTCTTTTTTCCCGCCGGATCAGTATAATACTCATAAATCATATAATAATCACCCAAATCAGGGACTGGAATACAGTAGTGAAGCTGATAAACGTAAACACCATTATTATCGGGGGTATGTCCTTCATAGTCAAGGATTTTCCCTACTAAAATCTGATAATCACATACTTTGGTAATAGCTTGTGCCACTCGCAAAGAGGTATTCAGAACCAGATGAAAGGTTCTCTCTGTTATTTCGCTTGGAATCCCGTTTTCGCTGTATGCAACAAACCTCAGTGTGGAATCACCCAAAGGCATTGGAATCGGTCCAACATATTCATTACTGGCATTGGTTGGCTCGGAACCATCCCTGGTATAATATATGGTGCAGTCATCTGCCGCATCGGCGGTAATCAGAGTGGCTTTATCATAATCTCCGCTGTAAACATTAACCTCCGGTGCAGTAGGAACCGTAATCTCAATATGATAGTTTTTTTCAACAACATCACTGGCAACCCCAAACTGATTTACAAAAATTGCCCGTACCCTGTAATTACCGTTTTCCAGAAAGATAGGTGTTCCATAAACGGAACTGCTTTCGCTTGGTTTTCGGCCATCCGTTGTATAATATATGGTTCCTTCTCCTACATCACTGAGTTTTAGCGGAATCACAGTATCGTAGGAACCTTCTATGTAATTAAATTCCGGAGGCTTTGCAAGATATTTTTTATAATTATTTAAAATATCTGTCTCTTCACAGGACATCAATGCATCGCTAATTGCCTCAAAATCCTGATGTCCTTCATAAAGAGTAACCAATGCACCATATGCATTATTCCTGGCATTTAAACTTGCAGTTTCTGATACAGCGACCTGTTCCAAAAGCTGTATACAGGTTGCTTCATCTTCCAGTGCAAGATAATACTCGGCCTGCAAAAGCAAAACATCTGTGTTTTCCGGCTCCAGAGAATGTGCTTTATCCAAATTGGAAATAGCATCTTCATAACGATTATCAGCAGCCTGTCTTTGGGCAGTCTGTATTCTAAAGGAAACAGAATTACTAAAATATGCATACAGACTAACCGCTATCGTCAGGGTAATAATTGCAGTCAAAAAACCTATTATAATATTCCATTGTCTGGTCGTTAATCTTTTTAATAAACTCTCTCCAGCCGACTTTTCTTCCACTAAAGGTTCTTCTTCATGAAAGTCTTCTGTCTCCACCGCAACTGTAGTGAGTGTCTCAATTATGCTGTTTTCAATTTCCGGTTCAAAATCAGGGACAATGCGAATTTCATTACCGCATTTCTCACAATACAACTTCCCATCTCCCATTTCGAACCCACATTTGGGACATTTCATACATTACTCCTAATTTTATTTCTGTAAAGAAACGGATTCCAGACAATTGTGCATCAGCATAGCGATGGTCATCGGCCCAACGCCTCCTGGAACCGGTGTTATGGCTGAACAGATCGGTTCTACATCATCGAAATCGACATCACCACATAATTTATTCTCGGCGTTTCTGTGAATGCCTACATCGATGACAACGGCACCCTGTTTGATATATTCATGATTTATCATTTTGGGTTTACCCACTGCCGCGATTAAAATGTCGGCTCTTTTGGCGACTTCTTTTAAATGAGCAGTATGAGAATGAGCAATAGTTACCGTAGCATTTTCACGTAACAATAAAAGTGACATTGGTTTTCCAACAATATTACTTCTGCCAATCACCACACATTCCTTACCATCTATTTCTACACCTGAACGTTTCAGCAATTGAATGATGCCTGCCGGTGTACAGGAAACAAATCCCTTTTCTCCTGTACAGAGTGCACCAACATTCATCGGATGAAAACCATCCACATCTTTTTCAGGTGCAATTGTAAGGATTACCTTATCTGCATCAATATGCTTCGGAACCGGCAGCTGAACCAAAATACCGTGGACGTCAGAACGGCCATTCAGCTCTTTGATCAGATCCAATAATTCCGTTTCTGTAGTTTCTTCCGGCAGTTCATAAGCGAGTGAACGAATACCGATGTATTCACAAGCTTTCTTTTTATTTCTCACATATACACTGGAAGCCGGATCATTTCCAACCTGAATAACTGCCAGGGTTACTTCCGTCCCTGCAACTTTCAAAGCAGCCGCTTTTTCTTTACATTCATCCTTGATCTGAGTTGATATTTTCTTTCCATCTATTAATACTGCCATAATACCTCACAATCTGCATTATATAATGCTTAAACATATTCCTCGATGAACTGTTGAAATTCATCCTCGCTCATCAAAATTTTACGGGGTTTTGTTCCTTCTTCTTCACCAACCACACCGGCCTCACAAAGCTGATCCATAATTCTGGCTGCTCGGTTAAATCCGATTTTAAAGACTCTTTGCAGCATACCAATGGAAGCCTTGTCCTTTTCAATAATGAATTTTCCGGCATCCAAAAACAACTCATCATATTGAGAACCGCCGCTGTCTGCTGTACCGCCTTTTCCACCTTTACCGGCAGGACTCAGATTTTTCATTTTCTCTTCTACATCTTCTGCATAAACATTTCCAATATTCTGATTTTTCAGATAATCCACCACATTGGAAACTTCATTATCCGAAACAAAAGCGCCCTGTATTCTGGCAGGCTTGGGATATCCCTGAGGATAAAACAGCATGTCACCTTTGCCAAGCAATTTTTCCGCTCCATTCATGTCCAGAATGGTTCTGGAATCCACACCGCTGGACACAGCAAAAGCAACACGACTTGGCATGTTCGCTTTAATCAAACCGGTTATGACATCCACAGAAGGACGCTGTGTAGCAATGATCAGATGAATCCCTGCTGCTCTGGCAAGCTGCGCCAGACGACATATAGATTCCTCTACTTCACCGGGTGCAACCATCATCAGATCTGCAAGCTCGTCTACAATAATCACAATCTGCGGCATCTTCTTAGGAGCATCAGGGGCATCTTTGTCTGCAAGATTTTCCACCATCTTGTTAAAGCCCTTCAAATCCCTGACGTTATAATCAGCAAACTGCTTATAACGTTCCGTCATCTCTGCAACGCCCCAGTTCAGCGCAGCTGCTGCTTTCTTGGGATCTGTAACAACAGGAATCAATAAATGAGGAATACCATTGTAAACGCTTAACTCTACCACCTTAGGATCAATCATGATCATTTTCACATCCTCGGGTGTGGATTTATAAAGCAAACTCATAATAATGGTATTGATACAAACAGATTTTCCTGAACCGGTTGAACCGGCGATTAACATATGAGGCATTTTTGCAATATCCGCCACAACTGTTTTACCGGCAATATCCTTACCAACTATAAATGCCAGATTGGACTGGAAATTCTGAAAATCATCAGATTCCAATAATTCCCTGAGACCAACTGCAGCATTTTCCTTATTGGGAACTTCAATACCAACTGCCGCCTTCCCTGGAATAGGTGCTTCAATACGAATATCTGTTGCTGCCAGGTTTAATTTAATATCATCTGCGAGTCCCACAATTTTGCTGACTTTAACGCCTTGTTCCGGCTGTAATTCATATCTGGTAATTGCCGGTCCCTGACTAATATCCGTTACTGTAACATTCACACCAAAAGTATGTAAAGTCTGCTGCAGACGTGCAGCAGTTTCCATCAATAGTTTTTTTGAATCGCCATTTGCCTTGGAAGTATTCCTCTTTAGCAACGAGAATGGCGGTTTCACATAAGGTCTTGTCGGCTTCATTGGTTTGGAAGGCTTCACAGCAGGCGTAGCTTCCTTTTCTGCCGCTGAAGGGATAACCGGTCTGTTATCCGCTTTACGAACCATGGGTTGCTGTTCAAACTCAGGCTGTAGCTCCTGCATGGATTCTGTCTGTGTTTCGTCTTCCTCCGTATCAAAGCTGTGACCGTCTGTAATATGTTCTGCATGAATTCTGACCGAGGACATATCCGGTATATCCGTAACAGGCATTGTATCCGGTACAGATGCTATCATCGGCTCATTCTGGAGCATATTCTCCGGCAGCGTAATCTCATGAATATCATCTTTAACATTTGCAGCTTCTAAAAGATCTTCTTCCTTTGCCAGTGTTGTATCTAACATAACTCCTGACACTTTTTTGTCGCGTCTGAGGATTCGTTCATTTTCTTCCTCCTCTTCACGCTGAAGTTGTTCTAAACGCTGCTTCTCACGTTCCTCTTCTAATTCGCGTCTGCGATTTGCAGCCATTTCCTTTCGAATTTCTGACTGTTCACGGTAACGGCTGGCTTCTTCTCTGGTTTTCTCTGCTACTTTACGGCTACCATCCTTTACACTGCTTACAATTGACTTCTCCGTTAAAATGACAATGCAGATAATAGCAATAACAACAACCACAAGCATTGTACCCACAAGAGACAGAAAATGATATAACACAAAGGTTAAAGAACCTGCCAAAATACCGCCACCATTATGCCTCTCACTGCATCTAAGGAAAATCTCTGTGATCTGATATTTCGTATCTTCTGTAAGACCACCCTGAATCAGTTCACTTAATACGCCTAATAACAGAAACAACAGCACCCCGGCGATCAGCTTACGTTTTGCCATCCGGCTGCCTTCATTGATCATACCAAATGCAATTCCCAGAAATAAAAGTACCGGTGCTATATATGCAGTCAAACCGAATATTCCAAATAAAATGTCACTGATCACATTACCGACTGTTCCAATCACACCAAAATTACATAAAAATAAAATAACAGCTGCGGCAAAAAGAAGAATCAAAATTACTTCATTACGAATCTGATAATCTTCTTCGGTATAATCATTTTGTCTTGTATTTTTTCGGTAAGAAGCATTCCCGCCACGCGAAGTTTTTCTTGTTCCGGAGCTTTTTCCGGAGCTTCTTCGACCATTGGATTTTGATGCCATTCATACCCCTCCTAAACTAATATCTAACTTATTAAGTATAACATTGAATATATAAAAAGTCATTTTGATTTTTCATCACACAAACAGTATAGTTTTGAAAATGCATCATGAATACCTCCCACAGCATCGATAATGCCTTCCTGTACTGCCTCATCTCCTACAAGGATCGTTCCCACATCCTTTGACAGCATTCCTGTTTCCAGCATAAGCTTCTCGAAACGGTTCTGTTTGATCCTGCAATGATCACATACAAATCCTGTGATCCGATCCTGCATCTGTCTGAAATAATCAAAGGTCTGTGGTGCGCCAATCACAGTTCCACCCATTCTCACCGGGTGGATTACCATGGTTCCGGTTGGTACAATATAAGAAAAATCAGTACTGACTGCTATAGGTACTCCTATGGAATGACTGCCACCCAATACAAGGGACACTGAGGGTTTACTAAGAGATGAAATCATCTCTGCAATTGCCAGACCTGCCTCTACGTCGCCGCCTATGGTATGCAACAGTATTAAAACGCCCTTGATTTCAGAATCAGCTTCAATTTCTGCCAGTTTAGGCAGAATATGTTCATACTTTGTAGATTTTGCAGAAGGACTTAAGTTATCATGTCCTTCTATTTCACCAATAATAGTCATCACTTTAATATCAGGCAGATTTTCCAAAGTACCATATTCCAGAATTGAATCGTTCTGTTCTTTTTTTTCTTCTATTTTTTCTTCCATTTTCTACTCCTTTATGGCAAAAAAAGAAACTATAACGCCAACCAATTTATGCTTTATAGTTTCTTTTGTTTTTTCAGCTAACAGGAATAGTATCTGTCAAAAAATTCTTTTTCATTCCAATTACAGATCAAAATCATCTGTGTCCGGCACATCAATATCATATTTCATCAAGTGCTCCGGAACATCAAATTGATAATCCAAAACCTTTTTCACATGCTTCTTTGGTCCCGGAAGCGGATTCTCGATAAATTTTGTCTTTTGATTCTGCTTAACCATGTTTTTATGAACTTCTTTTGGTGCTTCAGCAGAAACTTCTTTACGATCCTCTAAGGCGTTTTGTCTATCTCCGTGTTTTCTTTCACTTGGGCGTTTTCCCCATTCATTCTGTGCCTCATCATTCATACGTTCCAGGACAGCCTCCAATGGATCTTCTTGTATACTGTCTTCAAGGACTTTTTCTTTTTGCAATGTTTTTTCTACCTTTTCTTCCTGATTATTTTGTAATGGAATCGTTTCAAAAGTATCCTCCGAAACAGCCTGTGCTGCCAATTGATCTAACGTAACTGTCTGATCCATATAGGCGATACCGCTTTCCTCACTCTCAACTATTTTTTCAAAAACATCAGGTGTCTTTTCATTCTCCTCACAAACTGCAATTTTATAAATACTACAGCAGGAAAATCCGGCAAAAATTAATGTAAAAAATAATTGTACATTCAGTACAGAATTACAAAAAGAAGAAAAAATCAAAAATAATACAAAACTAAAAAAATATGAAATAATTAATTCATTTTTTTTCTGGTACCAGAAGCCTGCCGAATATAGTAACACGATCAATGTAAGAACAATCGCAAATACAAACCAGTTATCCGGAAAAGCAGGGATGGAAAAGCTTCCTGTTCCCCGGTACTGTAACATCTGCTGCATGAAAACGACCGACGAATCACTACCTGTGGCCATTCCATCAGCAATGATTATAGCAGCAAAGCTGGCAACACCACTTACTAATGCTAAGGAAAAACCAATTATTTTATTTTTTAAGCAGGATTTTTTCATAAATAAAACAAAAATCAGAATTAAAATTCCTGTTATATCCAGATAGCATAAAATGCCACAGAAAATACCTGTAAAAATATGAAGCAAAACAAACCATAATTTTTTATTTTGTAATTCAGATAATGAACTTACTGTATAAAACAAAGTAGAAAATAAAAATAAATACAAACATTCTGGGCCCAGTTTCCCAGTCAAATTAATAAGGGTTGGTGAAACGGACAAAACGAGCAATCCTAAATTAGCACTGTTTCTATCCATCTGTCTGCAAAAGGCTGCGTAAAAAAATGCAATTGCCAGGATCTGCAACACAATCTGCATAACAAGTCCGCCATCAGCCATATTACCCAGCAGAAAAAACAAAACAGAAAGAACCTGCCCGTAAAGATATCCGGCACCATGTACAATCAGTGGCACAGAATGACCATAAGAAACACCTGCAGCCTGCATCCAGATATTATCTGTACTAACTGTTCCTTGAAAAACCGTTATAAATTCAAAAACACGAATTCCGATTGCAACACAAAACAGTATAATGGATACCGGTATTGCAGGGAGTTTCACCTTCAGACATATGATTCGAAATATTCCCCACACAACCGCATAAAGTAACACAGTGAGAATCACCAGTACAACTAAAACACCTATTTCATACGGAAGTATAGTCTGTAACATAGGAAAATTTCCAATCAGTAAAGAATAACATCCGGAATCAACTGCCCTCCCCAATGTTATTAGCATGATCAGAGTATAAAGTCCCCATATAACGTATTGGAACCAGGATTTATGTAAACTCATAATTGTTACCCGCTTTTCTTCCTATAAGATCATAATAAGCTGTTATACAAAACTTAATGCCGTTTCCAGATCTGCAAGAATATCATCAATATGTTCTATACCTACTGAATATCGAATCAAATCCGGTGCAACACCTGCTTCTACCAGCTGCTCATCTGTCATCTGTCGATGTGTGTGGCTTGCCGGATGAAGGACACAGGTTCTTGCATCTGCTACATGAGTTACAATTGCAGTAAGTTCTAAGTGTTCCATCATTACTTCTGCAGCTTTTCTGCCGCCCTTTAATCCAAAGGAAACAACTCCGCAGGTTCCTTCCGGCATATACTTTTGTGCAAGGGTATAATACTTATTACTCTTTAATCCCGGATAATTCACCCAGGCAACTTTTTCATGGCTTTCCAAAAATTCTGCTACCTTCTGGGAATTATAACAATGTCTTTCCATTCGAAGAGGTAGTGTTTCCAATCCAACATTTAACAGGAATGAATTTTGTGGAGACGGAATAGAACCTAAATCACGCATAAGCTGTGAAGTAGCCTTCATGATATATGCTTTTTTACCAAATTTTTCAGTATAAACTACACCATGATAAGATTCATCCGGTGTACATAATCCGGGGAATTTATCCGGATATGCTGCCCAGTCAAAATTACCGGAATCTACAATTGCTCCACCCACTGCCATTGCATGACCGTCCATGTATTTTGTAGTAGAATGTGTTACGATATCAGCACCCCATTCAAACGGATTACAATGGATCGGTGTTGCAAAAGTATTGTCAACAATCAGAGGAACCTGATGTGCATGTGCAATATGAGCAAATTTTTCAATATCCAAAACAACCAGTGCCGGATTTGCTATAGTCTCAGCAAATACACATTTCGTGTTAGCCTGGAAAGCTTTGTTCAATTCTTCTTCCGACAGATCCGGATCCACGACTGTACAATCAATCCCCATTTTCTTCATGGTACAGGTAAGTAAATTAAAAGTACCGCCATATACAGTAGAAGATAAAACCACATGATCTCCTGCTTCACAAATATTGAATACTGAATAATAGGTAGCAGCCTGTCCTGAGGAAGTAAGCATCGCTGCCACTCCACCCTCAAGCTCACATATCTTTTCTGCCACAGCATCATTGGTAGGATTCTGCAATCTGGTATAGAAATATCCTTCCTTTTCCAGTGCAAACAATTTTCCCATTTCCTCTGAGCTTTCATACTTATATGTAGTACTCTGGTAAATTGGAAGGACACGGGGTTCTCCATTCTTAGGCTTCCAGCCGGCCTGTACACAGATTGTCTCTTTTTTCACGATTATAATCTCCTCATATTTGTTTCACATACATTATTCATCCCAGTTATGGTATACATCCTGTACATCATCATCTTCATCCAGAAGATCCAGTGTTCTCTGTAAGTTCTTTACTGCTGTTTCATCAGTTAATTCTACATAAGTCTGTGGCAACATAGTTACTTCTGCAGACATCATAGGAATCTTTGCCTCTTCCAATGCTTTCTGAACAGCTTCCAATGAATCCGGTGCAGTGATTACTTCAAAAGAATCCTCTTCTTCACTGAAATCTTCAGCACCTGCATCTAAAGCAACCATCATCAGATCATCTGCATCCATTTCACATTCTTCTTTGTCAATAATGATCTGGCCTTTTTCATCAAACATAAAAGATACACAGCCCGGTGTACCGATACTGCCCTGTCCTTTTGTAAAGGCACTTCTTACATTGGCTGCTGTTCTGTTCTTGTTATCTGTTAAAGTCTTTACAATAATAGCAATACCATTTGGACCATAGCCTTCATATGTAATGTTTTCGTAGGTTACATTTCCTGCATCACCTGCAGCCTTTTTAATACCTCTGTCAATTGTATCATTTGGCATGTTATTGGCTTTTGCCTTGGCAACTACCTGTGCGAGTTTAAAGTTATTAAGTGGATCCGGACCACCTTCCTTTACAGCAACTGCGATTTCTCTGCCGATCATGGTAAAGATTTTACCTTTTGCAGCATCATTTTTTTCCTTTTTGTGCTTAATATTTGCGAATTTTGAATGTCCTGACATTTTTATCTTTCTCCTTTAGTTCTCTTTTCTTGGAATTTATACATAATAAACTATTTTAACATTATTCTTTTTTGACTTCAACAGTCTGTTCATATTCTTCCCGTAAATTATTGTAGAGTTACAATTGATGTGACACCTATACCTATACAAAAACGGTTGAGTCCTATAGAATGTTAATCACCACAACAAACAATCTATAAAAAGGAACATCAACCGTCATGAACAATATAACACATTC
>JAQUUX010000089.1 GCA_028693705.1 Lachnospiraceae bacterium
CATAATTGATGCACCTCCGAGTGGTTTGTTTCGTGACTGGCACTTGGAGGTTTTTTCTTATTATAAAGTAAAAAATGCTGTGGTGTATGATTTTTCAACCATACACCCCAACATTTATTTTAGAACCATTATTATTTTGAGAAAGGATCGAGTTTCTTCAGAGAATGATATAATTAAATGAAAAATTTATGCCGACATATAAAACATAGATATCGATAGATAGTTATTATATTAGCAGAATAACGTACAGGGAGATAGCCTATGAACATCACAAATATACGGACACAGACAGTAACGACCAATCAGACGCAGAATCTGACACAAGATTATGCCAATAAGGGAATGCTGGAACGTGGAGAGCGCATTGACATTTCCGGGCAAACGAATGATGCGGTAGCAGTGGAAATCAGTATGGAAGGCATGAAGAAGCTGGATGAATCTACAATGTCTCAGGACAGGGATATCAGCAAAGTAACACAGTCAGCGAATGCTAATAAATCAATCGACCATTTGCTCCCGGAATATTCAGGAATCGCAAGTGCAGATCAGGCAATTCATGATGCACTGAAAGATGCTGATGATGATACCAAGGCTTTTGTTTACCGTACCATCAGAAATAATTTCCTGGTGGAGGATGCCAGTGAACTGACGGAAGAAGAAAGACAGGCAAATATCTCACTTGGAATGGAAAAGGCAACTTTTGCAGCGAATACAATGATTGATGAAGGACATCGCAAGAGTTTTCTTGATGCAATGGGACAGATTGCAAAGCTGGCAAGTTCAGGAACAAGAGAAGAAGATGGAACGATGGATTATGGGATTATTTCAAAAACATATGTTGGTCAAGACGGAAAACTTGCGCAGACAACGGATGATATGGCTGTTATGAAAAAGACAGATAAAAAGGCATAAGAGGAATATAAAAAGTTACAAGGTGATCCGGAGGCACAGCTTAAATATTTTGTGAATTGGCATATAGATAATGCACCGGCTGTTTCAAAACATGTGGATGAGACAGAGGAAAAATGGGCAAAGTAATAGTATATATAGATAGAATCGAACAGATACGGACAGCAAATTTTCAAGACAGGAGTTTGCTGTCCTTTTTTATGCAGATGGTAGCAAAGGTATGGAAACTGTAAAGAAAATCCGGGAGAGGTTAGATATGTAGATCCTGGACTATAGCAATTTTACTATGCTTTGCCTGATGATAAACAAATGCAGTATTGGCTACTTATCGGTGGAGGATTTTTTGGTATATGAGGCAGATTGAATGAAAAAATACCAAAAACATGTGGAAATTACTTATGAATTCCGCATTATGTCAACTGATTTGGTATATTTGAATTATTTTCTTATTATATATCAACAAAATAAAAAACTTTTTAGTATATAGAAAAGTTGGGAGTGAGATATACCAAATCATATTAGTTTTGAGACATATTTCAGATGACAAACTGGGGAATTTTGGTATATTTGAACTTCGCGAACTGTATATACCAAAATCATAAAAGATAACAGTCAAATATATGATTTAAAGAAGATAATGTTGTATCATCCTGTTTATTTCGTCAGAGGTAAGTGGATTTTCTCTGGTTTCAAAGGTAGCAATCAGGTTGATTGTTGGAATAATCCCATGGGAGCTATATAGTTGCAGTTTTGAAAAAGCATTTTTGGCATAAGTGGGATTGTCCATCATTCCAAAATGTTCCCAGTACATAGCAGTATTAGTTTCTGGTTGAAATATGGTGAAATCCGGAAAGAAAAGCATGTCTTCCAGATGCAGAGCACATTCATAGCGAAAAGGTATTTTATTTAAAAAGAGAGACATATCTATAAGCGCTTCAGATTTCGAACGAAGAACATTTCCTGAAATTGATTTATGAATAAGTTGCTGGGGATAGTTGGCATTTCTTTCATAGGCGGTATTTAGCCATTCAAGTGACCGTGTATCAGAGGATTCGAAATGTGATAGAAGCAGTTTGAGGAAACCGGATGTTTCCTCAAATAGAGCAGGAACTCTGGCAGAATAAGATGAATAGTGTTTTAGATAGGAATCTATGGCCGTTTTCTCATTGTACAGATCTTCAGATAATAGGGTGAGATATTTTTTTAGTGCAAGCTGTTTAGCCAAATCCAACTGCTCTTTCTTTAAATATAAATGGATCCCATTTTTACTCTGATAGTATTTGTGATAGTTGCCGTTTTCATTACATAGCAGTTTACCTTCTGGAAGAGATTGCAATTGGGTTTGAAGTGAAATAAGCTGCTTATCCAGACGTGTGCTTTCTGCAAGCATTTTTTCATAAAGCATAGAAGCCTCCTTGAGATGAATGATCAGAAATGAGAATCAGATAAAAAGACAAAATTAAAATGATAAAAATAGATAGTAGAATTGTCTTATTATAACATGTAGCTTATTATGTAGTAAATACAAAAAAGAAATCGAATAAAAATCAAATAAAATAATTCCAGAAGAAAGTGCACTTAGCTTGATACTAGGTGCACTTTCTTCTATAATTAAAGGAAAAAGATAAATGAAAGGTAATCTATTGTGACAACAGAAGATAAATACCTAAATAGTCATACATCTATACAGGCATTGATTGATCAGATACCAAACGGTGTGGGTATATACCATGTGTATCCGGATGGAAATGTGAAGCAGATATATAACAATGAGGGGTATTACAAGATCATTGAAAGCTCCAGAATGAAAAGAAAGCAATACGAGGAATTCAATGTATTGCTTGCTGTACACCCGGAAGAACGTGAGGACTGTAAACGCCAACTCATTCAGGCAGTAAAGGAAGAACAGCAGTTCAATTTTGAAATGAGAATCTGTAAGGATGACGGTTCCTATAAGTGGATTGCCATGAAAGCAGATATTGTGGAGAAAAATGAAGAATATGTAACCATGTATGCTTCCTTATCTGATATTGACCAGCTGAAGACGATGCAGCAGGAACTGGAGCAGAATCAGGCTGAAATACAGATTGCTACAGATCGTGCGGGTATCCTGTATTGGATCTATGAAACGGACAAGCACCGTACTGTAATCACAAGAGGCAAAGGATATGGCTATGATACTGTGATTGAAAATGTACCTGAAGTATTTCGCGGGACAGGAGACGTTTACCCGGAAGATGAAATAAAATACTTTGGTTTGTTTGAGAAAATGCAAAGTGGTGTAGAATTCTGTGAAACAGATGCCCGGGTTTTTAATCAATTGTTAAAACAATATCAATGGCAGCATATTACCTTTTCAAAAATATCAGAGAACCGGTATGTGGGTTCTTCATTGGACATTACTGAACGTAAACGGGTGGAGCAGAAATATAACGGGGAGATTATGATCCGGCAGGAATTGTTACAGGATTCCATTATTTCCTATAAGTTGAATTTATCCAAGAAAATTGTAGAAGAGAAAATTACGAAATATCCGGATAAAGGTGGTCGAAAGGCACCCTTTGAATTAACAGATGATCTATGGAAATGGGGAACTGCCATGATCGTTGATGAGGAGGACAGAAAGTTATTTCAAAGCAAATTTGAGGCAAAAGCATTGTTAGACGCCTGGGACAGAGGAGAAACCTCAGTAGAGCTATCGGCATTTCGTATGAAAATCGGAGATAGAATAAAATGGTACACTGCCAGGGTTCTGCTGGTTCAAAGACCCTATTCGGGAGATATTATCGGCATAACCTATACCAATGATATTGATATCAGAATGAACAATGAACTCGGAACGAAAAGGGTTCTGTTAGAGGAAATGGAGTTTGTAGCCCTGATCAATAGTGATACAGAGAAAATCCGATTGATTTCAGCCAGAGAAGGGGAAAGCTGTATTCCACCCTTAGAAGAAGGGGATTTTCTGGAATATCGAAGAAAAAGAATTGAACCCATTGTGTTACCGGAAGATTTAGACAAGATCAGACAGCAATATACTGTTTCCGGAATCCGGCAGGAATTGGATCAAAAGGGAATTTTTTCACTGACTTACAGGGGAATGGATTATGCAAACAAAATCTGGAGAAAAAGGCTCCGCGCATTTTATCTGGATGCAGAGCATCAGCACATTATTTTATTGCGGAATGATGTGACAGATATCTACAATGAGGAACTACGACAGCAGGAGATTCTCCAAAAGGCGTTGGATGATTCCAGAGAAGCGAACCGATTGAAAACCGATTTTCTTTCCAGGATGAGTCATGATATGCGAACGCCAATGAATGGTATTTTAGGTCTGACCCAGCTTTCCAAGGAAGAAAATGATATTGAGGTAATGAAAGATTATTTAAATCAGATCGAATTATCAGGTAAAGTTTTGCTGGATCTGATCAATGATACGCTGGATATGAATAAGATCGATTCCGGCAATTTGAAACTGAATTTACTTCCTATGAACAGTGAAGCTGTATTCAGTAATGTGATTACCAATGCCAGAATTATGGCTGCGGAAAAAGGGATCGAACTGAAACTGGATTTACCTGACATAGCCCATGGAGAATGGAAACCGGTCATTGCAGATGCATCCAGACTGGAACAGATATTTTTTAATATCATATCTAATGCTATTAAATTTACGCCAAATCAGGGGACTGTAGAAATCATATTCAAAAATCTTTCCACAGATAGTGGCATCGTAAGGGATAAGTATATCATAAGAGACAGCGGTATTGGAATGAAGCCGGAATTTGTCCCGCATTTGTTTGATGCATTTGCCCAGGAAAATCGAAATCCGTATGGCAAGGATCAGGGAAGCGGACTGGGAATGTCCATTGTAAAACAACTGGTGGAAATGATGAACGGCAGTATACAGGTTACCAGTGAGCTAAATAAGGGAACAGAAGTGACTCTTATCATGCAATATCCTATCTATGAGGGGAAAATGGATGCCGGTGATATATCGAAAGAAGACTTTGAAGGTCTGGCGGGAAAGCATATATTACTGTGTGAGGATCATCCATTAAATGCCAGAATTGCGACCAAGCTGCTGGAGAAAAAGAACATCAAGGTTGATGTGGCGGAAAATGGTAAAATCGGGCTGGATCAATTCGAGACTTTAGGAGAAGGCTATTATGACTGCATTTTAATGGATGTGAGAATGCCGGTTATGGATGGACTGGAAGCGACAAGAGCTATACGATCTTTAGACAGGAAAGATGCTAAAAATATCCCGATCATTGCCATGACAGCTAACGCTTTTGATGATGATGTAAAACAATGTATGGAAGCAGGTATGAATGCGCATATGGCAAAGCCGATTGACGCACAGAAGATGTACCAGATTTTAGCAGAATACATGAAAAGATAAGGGTTATTGAAAGACAGGTAGAAGAATGAAAAGTAAGATAAGTGAGCAGTTACAAACATTGGAGGTGCTGTTAAATCAGGCTCCGTGCGGTATAGGAATATATGATATTTCCACGTCCCTGCCTGTCTTTTTAAATGACAGTTATTATAACATCATTGGCTATACCAGAGAAGAGTATGCGCCGATCATGGCAAATTCTGAGGCACTGATGTTTTCTACGGATATTTCTATTTCTCAAAATGCCCAGGCCAAATTTGCGGAAAGAGGTGCAGGAGAAGGATATAAATATCGTATTGTTAGAAAGACGGAGAGATCCGCTGGGTTAAGCTGAATGTGAGCACGGTAGAGCTGGATGGCGAAAAATATGCTTTACTACTTTCGTGGATTACACTTCGGAAAAAGAGAATCTGACAAAATTGGAAACCATTTCAGAGAATATTGACGGCAGTATATCCATGTTTAGAATCGTAAAAGGAAAAGAAGAAATTCTTTATGCAAACAGTTCTTTTTATAAACTGATTGGAGTGGAGCCGGAAAAATATAATCATAATCTGGAAGCATTTAATCATCTGTTTCTGTCAGATGAGGATTATGACAAGGTAGAGAAGGCAATCAGATATGCAGTGATTTCGGGATCACCGGGAGAAGTGGAACACCAGTTCCATAGACAAGATGGAACCGTCCTGTGGTTGAACAGAAGATATGCGGCGGTAAAGCAGGATGAACCGGATACCTATCTTTTGATCTCAATTGTAACTGATGTTACAGAGAGAAAAGCGGCAGAAATAGAAACTGCACTGGAACAGCATCGTTATCAGCTGGTTATTGATGAACTGGATGCAGCAGTTTTTGAGTGGAATATGGAAGATGGCAGCTTTTACAGTTCGCCGGCTTATGAAAAATATGCTCTGAGCAAGGTAAAAAATGAAGATATTCTACATAATCGCGGACCGATGGAGGTAATATATCCGGAGGACCAGCCGACTCTTCAGGAATTTTTCCGAAGGACAGCTGCAGGAGAAGGCAAAGTAGAAGTCCAGCTTCGTATGAAAATGCTAAGCGGAGAATATCATAGATGTCGTTTGATTGGTCTGTACTACAGAGACCAGGAGAAGAAACTGGAAAGAGCAATCGGCATCATCATAGATGTAAACGAGGAATGGAATAAAAGCTTTATGCTGGATTCCCTGTTAAATGCTGTTCCCGGCGGCGTTGCTATTTTAAAATTTGGTGAAAGGGTGGAATGTCAGTATTATAATGATGGATTTGCCAGACTTTCCGGCAGAAGCAGGGAAGAGATTGATGAAATTCTGAAAAAGGGTAATATATTCGAAACCGCGATAGCGCCTACCGATGTGGAACGTTCTTTAAAAGAGATAGATCTTTGCGTGGCAGAGGGAAAACCTCTTAATATGACATATCGTTATCCAATTAAGGATCAGAGAATTGGATGGCTTCATGTGAGCGGAACAAAATACCGGGAAGAGGATGGGAAACCGGTATATTACTGTATTTTTACAAATCCCACCAATGAAACGGCATTGTATCAGAACATTGTGGAAGACTCTGCAACCGGTGTTTTTGTTGCGGACAGAAAGACACGCAGAATCCTCTACATGAACGACGGTTTGGGAAAACTTTTTCAAATTCCGCAGAGCCGTCTAAGACATCGGGTGGTAAATTCGGATCCGCTTCCGGGAGACTACGTATTTTTACAACCGGAAGATGTGGATGCTCTGCAGGAAGACCGGTATAAAGAATTTCATGTTACCTGGAAGGATAAACTGTATCTGGGAATCAATGCCAAGGCTATCAATTGGAATGGAATTGATGCTTATATTATGTATTTTACTGATGAAACAGCGGAACATGAGCATCAGCTGGAATTACAGAAGCTGATCGATGAAGTACCTACGGGTATTGGGATTTATGAGATCAGAAAGGGTCAATTGACCTTGTCTTATATGAATGATGCCTATTATGAAATGCTGGGCGCTACCAGAGAGGAACGGGCAGAGTACAGAGGAATAGATACGATTAAGGCAGTGCACCCGGAGGATCTGGAAATATTACATGCAGCAATTAGGAGCCTTGAAAAAGGAAAAAACAGGGCAAATGTACGGTATCGTGTAAAAGTAAGGGAAAATAAATGGCTTTGGTGGAATCTGACAGCTTCAGTTGTGGAGAGAAAAGAGGATTTCCTCAAGGTCTATGTTGCTTTTTCTGATTGTACGGAGATGATCAATGAGCAAAAAGAAAAAGAGCAGAAATATGAAGAACAGCTGCGGTTAAAGGATGTGATGTCTAAGGATGCCCTTGCGGTATCCAGTTATAACCTGACGCAGAACCGGTTCACTTCGGTATCTACAACGATAGAGAAAACATCGGTTGTTCTGGGACTTGAAACAGTGGATGCCACAGTAAATGCAATTCGTGAAAATACGTTAAATGACGAGGAAAAGGCAAAATTTGCCCCGATGTATGACTGCAAAACCATGTTGCAGACTTACGAAAAAGGAATTTCGCATATAGAAATCTGTCATCATTTAAAAGGTGATCCAAGATGGATGCAGTCCAGCTTTGATATGATCACGAATCCCTATACCGGGGATGTGGAGGCAATGGCGATACTCAGGGACATTACGGACATTGTAAGAGCTGAACTGGTGGTAAATCGTCTGCTTACCGTGGATTATGAGACAATCATGACAATTGACGCCAGAACAGGAGTGACGGTACCTTTTAGGGAAGCAGACAAAAATAAAATACTGGATAGGGTTAATTTCGTCTATATCAAGCAGAAGCTTGAGACGATGCCTATATATGAAAATTTATATACAATCCATGAAAAAGGAAAAAAATATCATAAGAGAGCGATTTATGCATATCTGGAAGAAAGTAAGGATAACATTCTCTGTGCCATTCAGGATGTGACAGAAACTTATGAGGCAGAGGTAAAACAAAAGAAAAAGCTGGAAGAGGCACTTCATGAGGTGGAACAGGCAAATGAGTCTAAAACAGACTTTTTTGCACGAATGAGTCATGATATGCGTACACCGATGAATGGAATTCTGGGATTGGCAGAACTCTCTCTGGACGAGCAGGATACGGATGCATTGCGGGAAAACATGGCAAAGATCAAGAGTTCAGGTAAATACCTGCTCAGTCTGATCAACGACACCCTGGATTTTCAGAAAATAGAAAGCGGTAAGATGACGCTTAACAATAAGATTATTTACATCAAAACTGTTTTCACGGATATGGTGGAAATGATCCGTCCTTCCTTTGAAGAAAAAGGAATACGGTTCCAGGTAGTAAATCATAATGCTGACATGGACTGGTATGTGAGCATAGATCCGGTACGAATCCAGCAGATTTTTATTAATCTGTTATCCAATGCCTGTAAATATACGCCCCAGGGTGGAACGGTTACTCTGGATGTACAAAATATTGCCAGGGAAGGAATGTTATCCCATAACTGTATTAAAGTAATCGATACAGGAATTGGGATGAGTGAGGATTTCATAAAGAACCAGCTGTTTCATCCTTTTGCCCAGAAACAAAATGAAGTAACCAGCCAATATGCCGGTTCCGGGCTGGGCTTATCCATTGTGAAGAGTCTGGTGGAAATGATGAATGGAAGAATAGAAATAGAGAGTAGAATGGGAAAAGGAACAACATTTTCTGTTTATTTTGATTTTGAACGGGTGGATCAGGAGAAAGCTAAAAAAATACAGGCTGATCATATAGAAAAAAAGGTCTATACCCAGGAACAGCTGAAAGGAAAGCATATTCTGATTGCGGAGGATCATCCTCTAAATGCCCAGATTGCCAGAAAACTTCTGGAAAAAGTAGGATGTACGACGACTATAGCAGAAAATGGCAGATTTGCAGTTCAGGCTTTTACAGATTCCCGAATGAATGAATATGATGCCATTCTTATGGATATTCGTATGCCGGTTATGAACGGATTGGAAGCAAGCAGGATGATAAGGTCTGAAAAACGCGCAGATGCATGTACAATTCCCATTATTGCCATGACAGCCAATGCCTATGATGAGGATGTTCAGAAATCCATGGATGCCGGTATGAATGCACATTTGAGTAAACCGATTGAACCGATAAAGTTATATGAGACGCTGGCGAGGTATTGTTGCACTCCTACAGAGAGAAGAATATAATTAAAAAACAGGAAAAAGGAAAGGGACTGCAGTCAGGCAGACAGGAATAGTCTAATGGAGAATCTTACAAGTGATGAAAATTGGAGTTCGGCTCAGGCTGCAATCCAACCTTTTAAACAGGTATTTGACCAGAATCCCATACCTGTTATGTTATACCATCTGTTAAAAGAAGGAACACAGTTTGTGTCCTATGAAATCATATATGCAAATGATGCTGCAATGGAACTGCTGCATCTGCAAAAAGAACAGATCATAGGGAAAACAGTTGCCAGGTTTTCTGCGAAACGACTGGACTTTTTAATACGTGCAAATGCCGGGACTGCCAAAACCAGAGAGATTTATTATGACGACAAGGCAGGAAAATATCTGGATCTTGCGGCGTACAGTGTTTATGAAAATTATGTTGCATTTGTGATGACTGATATTACGGAACAGATCAGACAGGAGCAGCAGGCAAAATCCGAACGGGATAAATATCTCCATCTTTTGGATGCAATTCCGGGCGGTATTGCGGTGTTTGACATTATTCGTGGCGGCAGGGTGGAGATCAATTATTTTAATGATGAGATCTGTAAGCTGACCGGTTATACAAGGGAAGAGATACAGCAAAATGGTGCGCATCGCCTGTGTGAAGCCATTTCAGAAGACTGGTATGCGGTAAATGAAAAGGCAAAAGAAGCTATTGTCGGGAGTGAGCCTGTCGAAGCCGAGTTTAGAATCTGTAAGAAAGGCGGAGAGATCCGTTATCTCAGAGCCAGAATTGCAGTGGAAAAGGTAAACGAAGAAAAGCTGCTGGTTTATGTGGCATACATAGATATTACATTACAAAAACAGACAGAAAGTGCGATTACAACAGAAGCAGCCTATCTGACAACAGCTAACGATAATAACCTTTTAGGGAAATGCCGTGCCAATGTGAGCCGGAACATGATAGAGCAGTATAGCGCAAACGAAAATATGGCAATTACCAGCTCAAGCACACAGTACTCAGATTCCATCATGTTTGTGGCATCCAGGTGTGCAACGAAAAATATGGCAGAGGATTTTCAAAAATATATGCTGCCGGAAGCTTTGGAAAAAACCTTTCAGGCCGGGGCTCATGAGCAGAGTATAGAATATATGAGGAAAATGAAGGATGGTACTTCTCTATGGGTTCGTACCATTGCAAGGCTGTATGCAGACCCGGATACCCAGGACGTGATGTGCTTTATGTATACATATGATATTGATCAGGAAAAAGTCATGCAGATGATTGTAGACCGGATGACGGAGCATGAGTTTGATATGCTCGGATTATTATATGTGTATCAGGATAAACTGCACTGTGTCAGAGCTTCTGATATGGA
>JAQUUX010000010.1 GCA_028693705.1 Lachnospiraceae bacterium
TTATTTCTGATATAGACAAGATCCACGCCATCTGCATCTCCGGAAGATGTTTTCTTAATCTCAAAGTTACCAAGTGATTTGATAAATGGAACAAACTTTTTGAAACCGAAATTTCGGACATCAAAATCCGGATACCTCTGATTTAACATATTACCCAATACGCCGGAAAATACCCAGCCTTCATCATTGGACTTTTCATCAATCAGTGCCACTATTGCGCTCTTGATGGTCTGTACATTTGCGCCGGAACCATCCTTATCCTCTTCTAATACCGGTGTCGGTACAGGTGTCTGCTGTTTTTTATTTACAGCTGCTACCACATCATTTCCTTTTTTAGCTGCTGTATTCTTCAAGGTTTTTATTGTCCTGCCACTTGGAGCAGTTTCTTTTTTCTTCTCAGGCTGTTTTTCATTTTCCATATCCTGATGATACAACAGATCCAGATATACGAATTTGTTACAGGCATTGATAAAGGATTTTGCTGTTTTACGTTCTCCCATGCCAAACACATATTTCTCCGACTCTCTTAATCTGGTAGCCAGTCGGGTAAAGTCACTGTCTGATGTTACCAGACAAAAAGCATCTACCCCTCCGGTATATAATAAATCCATGGCATCAATAATCAGAGCTGAATCTGATGCATTTTTTCCCTTCGTGTTACTGTACTGCTGTACTGGGATCATTGCATTTTCTGCAATGGCATTTTCCCAGGAAGCCAGGGCAGCAGAAGCAAAATTTCCATAAATTCTCTTGTATTTCACAGTTCCTGTAACTGCAACCTCTTTCATGATCGTTGCCATATATTTATAAGAAATATTCTCTGCATCAATCAATATTGCTATCTTTAAATTTTCATTTTCTTCAAACATTAAAACTCACTTTCTGTCGTCGTAACGACGTAGGCTTATCGCCTTTGCCAAAGTCTCGTACAAAAGCTCCGGCTCCACCGGCTTTGCCAGATGGGCATTCATACCCGCTTCTTCTGACAATTTTACATCTTCTTCAAAAGCATTTGCTGTAACCGCAATAATCGGTATCTCTGTTGCATCTCCTCTATCCAGATGGCGTATGGCAGTTGCCGCCTCTAACCCATCCATCTCCGGCATGCGGATATCCATTAAAACAGCTGCGAAATGTCCTTCTTCTGACTGTTGGAACATTTCTACCCCAATTCTACCATTTTCTGCCGTTTCTGCATACAGTTCCTTACGTTCCAGCAGTTTGACCAGTATCTTCGCATTCAAGGGATGATCTTCACAAATCAGAATGTGTTTTCCCTGTAATACATCCAGATCATAACTTTCCTTCTGTTCCGGTTCCGGCGGTGTTGCAATGAAATGAGAAATTGTGATCCGTACAACAGTTCCCTTTCCCAGCTCGCTCTCTACTTGAATCGTACCGCCAATCTGATCTATCAGGCGCTTTACAATAGGCATACCGAGTCCGGTTCCTTCCTGCTCCACATAGCAATTATTCTGTTCCTGGGCAAAAGGTTCAAACAGATGCGGAAGAAATTCCTAACTCATACCACATCCATGATCTATGATCTCGGAAATAAAAGTTGCTTTTCCATCTTCTCCAGGCAGTTCTGTTACATTCCAGCATATCTCGCTTCCTTTATCAGAAAACTGAATGGCATTACTCAACAGATTGGAATAAATCTGTCTGGCTCTGCCCTCATCCATGTAGATCCACTCTGTCTTTACCGAATCCTGATGAATATTTAAGGTAATATCTTTTAATACTGCCTGGGCTTCAAATGCTTTTGTTACATTTTGCAAAAATTCTTTTATGTTAACCTTTTCTTCCTGTAACTGTATCCGTCCCTGCTCAATCTTAGTCATATTCAGAATATCATTTAACAGTTTTAGTAGATGCGTACCTGATACGTCTATTTTCTGTAAATAATCTCTGATGTGATCCGGTACATCCTTTTCTGCCTGCGCCAATCTGGTAAATCCCAGCACTGCATTCATTGGCGTTCTCATGTCATGACTCATACGGGTAAGAAAATCACTTTTAGCTTCACTTGCTGCCTGTGCCTGTTTCATCGCCAGCCGCATTTTTTTATTGCTGTCTGTGCGGATCAGTAATACTACAATTGCTGCAATTGCAATAATCCCCAGAAAAAACACCAGCAGCCCAAAGACCAGGTACAAATTCTGATAGATCAGATCCCGTATTGTATCCGGTTTCTGACTGTTTATCAGATTATTTACCACCATGGCATTATGATCTTCTTCCGAAATAGCAGCAATTCCTTTATTTAAAACAGTACATAACCTTGGATCTGTGCCTTCTGCAACTCCTATGTAATAAGCATATCCCGAATCCGGTAACGGATATGTCATCAGCTTCCGGTAATAGGAATGATTTATGATATCATCCACACAATAAGTAGGAATCAGCGTCAAATCATATTCTCCGTTATTTACAGCCTCTACGCAGCTTTTCAGATCATCCTGACAGACCACATTCTGCAGACGCATCGCATCCAGTGCGTTTACCAGCTCCGGCATAGTCCCGGCTATGGATGCTGTACAGCCATCTGTTTCATAGGCCGTCAGTGTATTATTCATGACCGCCGTCACAGTATTGGTGTAAAATCGGTCTGTTAGTCTGACCGGCATCGTTCCCTGCGCAGAAGAAGCCGTTACCGCTCCAACAGCCTGTATCGTATCGTCTTCAAGTTGTTTACATAACTTTGAAGCATCTTCTCTGGCAATATAATGGAACTTTAGTCCGGTATAGGCACTGATCTGCTCCAAAGAATCGGGAACTATCCCCCGGAATTTACCTGCTGTCTCATCGTAATACTCCATCGGACGCATATCTGTAAAGAGCGCAATATTGATCCCTGCTGCCTGATCTACATAGTCTGCTTCTTCTTTGGTAAGCGGTATTTCGGTCTGCATATTCCCATAATAGCGGCGATCCAGTTCCAGTATATAGTAAGGTGACTCCATGATGATCTGGTTCATAGCCTGATCAATCTGGGTTTTCAGCTCCGGTTTTTCCTGATTCAACATAAAATAAAGAGGTGTTGTCTTCATCCGGGCAATGATCTTGTACTGCTTTTCACAGCGAATGGAGCTCATCATAACGGCATCTACTTTTCCATCTTCCAGTGCCTTCTTACAGGCCTCATCCGTTTCATATTCCACCATGATAACATGGGTCCCATACCGGTCGAACAGCTCCTGTGTCTGCTTTATTCTGGCTGAGCCCTTGAGACAACTGATTCGCATACCCTCATAGCCCGCATAGTCATTAAACCGATAATCCTGATTGTCTAACAGGGTGCACAATACCGTGCCGCCCTGTCCCATGCTGCTTTCTGAAAAATCACACTCTTTTTCTCTTTTCTGCGTATACTGACAGCCCGGCAATATATCAATTTCCCCTGCTTTAATAGCAGCAGTCGCATCCGTAAAAGACATTTCTATAAAATCATATTGCCAGCCTGTATACTCCTTTATCTTCTGTAAATATTCATAAGCCAGACCATATACACTGCCATCCGGCTCCATTTGCAGGTAGTTTGGATAATCTATAACGGCTACCTTTACTGTTTTCTTTTCTGCATCCGCCTGTACAGGTATCTTCCCCCCCAGGAATAAACCTGTACCTATCGTTGCTGCCAGTATCGGCATGATGAATGCAGTACCCCATTTCCTGCTTCTCATTGCCACCTCCATAGCCTGCGCAGAATAATTACATTATTTAATAAAATCCTCACGCATCGGTGTAAAGACATCCAGTAAAATACCCGGCTGCAGACATACACAACCATGTTCTATAGAATTTTTCTTTAATAAGCAGTCACCCGGATTTACAATTTTCTTTTCATCGCCTACAGTAAATTCAAACTGTCCGGATACTACATATGTAATCTGGGTATGTGGGTGATGATGCAATGCTCCGATAGCACCTTTTTCAAAATGATTTTCTACACAGGTAACATCATCTGCATAAGCAAGGATCTTACGATTTACACCCGGTGCGTTATTCTCGCTTTCAATTTCTTCATTGAAGTTCCAAATTCTTTCTTTTACTGTTTTCATGTTTCTTTCTCCTTTTTCCTTTTAATTTTTAGTTTATTATTTCATCATTTCTGATGTTACTACCGTTGTTTCTGATGATTCCGGTTATTCGGTTCTGCCTTCTGCAATGATTTCGTCGATGATATCCATATCATCACCACAGTATTTTTCATAAACACCCATCATGGCATCCTGGAATTTTTGTTTTTCTTTCACAGATAATTCTTCTATTTCAACGCCATTGGCAAGTGCTACTTTTTTGGAATTTTCCTCTCGTTTGATCCAGAGTTCCCTTTCATATAACGCTGAATCCTCCGCGCACTTCCTGATAATGTCCCGGTCCGCTTCTGAAATCTTACTCCAGGTCATTTGTGAACAGATCTGCACCTCCGGTACACGAGTATGCTCATCTATAGTATAATACTTTGCCACCTCATAATGTTGTGTAGATTCATAAGAAGGCCAATTATTTTCCGCACCGTCTACTGTACCTTTTTCTAATGCAGAATATACATTTTCGTAGCTTATGGGAACGGCTGTCGCCCCCAATGCTTCTACCAAGTCTGCCATAAGCTCTGATTCCTGGACTCGGATTCGCATACCTGCCACATCCTCCAGACAGGTAATAGGCTTGGTAGCACTATAGAAATTTCTGGCTCCGGCATCATACCAGGATAATCCTTCCAGATCGTAAGCATCAATCTCTGCCAGAAACTCATCCCCTATTCTGCCATCCAATACCCTCCACATGTGATCTGATCCGGTATATAGATATGGCATCTGCAGTACATTCAATTCCGGTATATACTCTGCCAGCTGAGATAATGATACTCTGGCAAAATCTATACCACCAAACTGCATCTGCTGAATGACATCTTTTTCAGTTCCTAACAAGCCTTGTGCACTGACCACAATACGGATTCTGCCACCCGTTCTGGCCTCCACCAGCTCGGCAAAACGTTTTGCTCCCAGTGTGGTCGGATAATCCTCTGCCTGGTTTTCTGCATAGGAAAGCACATATTCCGGCTGCTGTTCTTCTGCCCTATGAAAATGGCGTACCGTCAAGGCTGCAGTAACAATTGCAAGTACCAGCACACCTGCTGCTATTATTTTTTTCAATTTCATAGCACCTTCCCGTCTTTCTTCACAGCCTACGCCTCTGTCTTTCGCAATACCTGAATCCGGTATTCACTGGGCGTAACGCCTGCAACTCTTTTAAATACCTTGGCAAAATAATTAGAATCCCGGTACCCCACATCACATCCGATATTCTTTATATTAACAGTTACATCCTGTAGCATTTCCTCTGCTTTTTTTACTCTGTACTCTGCCAGATAAGTTGTGAAGCTTTTATCAAAGCATTGTTTGAACAGTTTACAAAAGTAAGCATCTGAATAGTTCATGGCTCTGGCCGCATCCTGTAAGGATATCTCATCCATGAAATGATTTTTGATATAAGTCAGAATAGCCTCCTGCACCGCATTGATCCGAATATGCTCCTGAGGCTGTTCTTCCTCAATTGCCGCAGTCTCTCCTGCATCATCTTCAGAAGTGCTCTTTCTTGCAGTCGTTTCCGCAAGTCTGGCTTCATCCGCAATTCGGATAGCTTCCTCCAGAACAGCCACCAGTTCTTCCTCAGCACTGGGTTTTAACAGATAATCCAGCGCCTTCACACCAATTGCCTTTCTGGCATAGCTGAATTCGTCAAAAGCTGTAAGAAAAACAATACTGCAGACCTTATCCTTTTCACGTATCCTGGCTGCTGCCTCCAGACCGTTAATACCGGGCATTTCAATATCCAACAGTGCAATACTGCAATTTTTTTCCCGAAAAAGTTCTACTGCTTCTCTGCCGTTCGCCGCCTGTACCGGTTCCAGCTGATCGGCAAAATATTTTTGGATCAGCCTGCAAACCACAGTGCGTTCAATTGGTTCATCATCTGCCACTAAAACCTGATACATAATAGCTTTCTATCCTTTCTGAGGGATTTCCATTACAATTACTGTTCCGACCTGTTCTCTGCTATAAATAGCAATGCTGCTGCCCTGGTACATAGATGCCAGCCTGTTATAAATGTTCCCCAATCCTATGCCGGAATGGGTATGATTTTCCTGGCTAAGTCCACTTCGAAGCGATTCCAGCTGTTCCGCTGTCATACCGACTCCCGTATCTGCAATAGTGATATGGAGTAGTTTTCCCCGCTCCCAGATCCGGATCCGGATCCTGCCACCTTCTTCTTTTGGAGAGAGCCCATGGATAATGGCATTTTCCACCAACGGCTGGAATGTAAATGTAGGAACTACTACACTCTCCTCATCAGCCTGACAGTCTATTTCAAAAGAAACCCGATTGCCAAAACGCATCTGCTGCAGGTACAAATAATCTCTAACAACCTTTAATTCCTTTGATAAAGGAACCTCCACATCCGGTGTTTTCAGATTATAACGAAATAAGGAGCTCAGTGCTTTGATCATCTTCTCAGTTGTCTCTGCCCCTTCTAACATCGCCATACCACCAATTACATTTAATGTATTAAATAAAAAATGAGGATTAATCTGACTCTTCAGCAGATCCAGTTTCATGGTTTCCAATCGTTTCTCCACATTAACTTTTTCCAATTCCTCTGCATGAAGAAGATCCAGCGTTTTCCTTTTCTCTTCCAAGGCCAGAATATACTCACCTGTAGCATATTTCATTTTATTAAAGGCTCTTACCAATTCCCCAAGTTCATCTTTATTCTGTACTGCTACGTCAGCCACGAAGAAATCGTTATCCGCAACTCTTTTTGACATTTTTACCAGTTCCATAACCGGTATGATAATGGTCCGGTTCATAACCCGTGCCAGCATTACCATTGTCCACAATAGCAGACTGCTAAATGCCAGCACTGCAAACGGTACAAGGATTAGTCCCGGGAACATTCTCTGATAAGTCTGGCTGCCCGCTTCCATGGTATAACGCATCAAGGTCTTGGTATAGCCTTGTAAATACGTCTGCATATCATAAACATCATAGAGCTTATTGATATAATCCAGCCTGTCCTCCCCCATTTTCAGCACATCATCACGTCTGATCTCATACAGTTCATAGCTGTTACGGATAGACCAGGTTTTAGCATATCTTGTTTCTCCTATGAGTTTATAGTCAAACGGCAATCCGTCTATCGCAGCTTTGGTTCTGGCAAAAGCTTCCTCCATCTTTGTTGCTCTTTCATCTGTAGGATTACGCACATAAGTCTCGAATAACTGTGCTTCCTCCTCCATGGCATCCACCAGAACACTGCTCCTGGCATTATCCTCCAGGATCCTGTTAAAATCCAGTAATGAAAATTTCACGACCCAGATATCAAATAAAACAGAAAGAGCGATAATCAGGAATACCATACCCGTAAAGGTACCGATTTTCTTTGTGATCGACATTGACTGCCAGATGTTTGACATTTTCTCTTTCAATCGGAGTACCTTTCCTTTCCTGATTTTCTCATAAAACTTATCTTTATTGTCTATTATATCAAATATATCTTTTTTATGTAAAAAAAACAAAGGCGTACCTGTGTTTTCACAGATGCGCCTCCATTTTCTATTTTTCAGCCTTTACGGCTTTTATTTACCATTTGTTCCACGTAAGTCAGAAAAGCATCTTTTTCTGTTCCTAAGATTCGATCCGTAAAGACATACCCCCTGGCCGCAGATAACATCAGCATAACAAGACCTTGTTCTTTTGCCACGCCACGTACCTGATCCCAGGCTACATCGGAATGCTGGCCGTCCGTACTCACATGAATACCGGCGTCGTCAAACCCGATTATCAGATTCTCCGGCAGAGTATTCACCTGTTTCTGTGCCCGCATAATAATTGCCAGTGGCTGAAACACAGGAAACAGCAAACATGCCAGTACCAACAATATCTTTACCACTCCATTCGCCTGGTTCCAGAATCTTAATGTGAGCAGGATAACTGCCACAGAAAAAACTGCATTACATACGCCAATCAGGGAATGATAGGTCCGATACATGGAAGCCTTCCAAAAATCAGTTGCCTTTACTTTACTCTCGAACTCATATTTCATAGAAAAACGGTACTCCTCTTACTTGCTTAACATCTCACTATTTTTCGTTCACAACGCTTAGCCGAATAATGATGGCAGCCATAAGCTGATCTCAGGAATAAAGGTAAGCAATAACAGAACGATAATCATACATACATAAAATGGAAGGGTTGCTTTTACAACTTTTTCCATCTTTACCTTACCAACTGCTGAACCGATGAACAGAACTGATCCAACAGGAGGTGTTAACAGACCAATACCACAGTTTAATACCATCATGATACCGAACTGGATAGGATCAATACCAATAGAGGTAGCGATTGGTAACAGGATAGGGGTAGCAATCAGAATGATTGGTGCCATATCCATGATACAACCAAGTACCAGCAGGATCAAGTTCAGTAACAGTGCCAGGATAATTGGGTTATCAGTAAATCCGATAATTGCATTTGCTGCCAGATCCGGTACATGCAGAGTAGTTAAGCAGTAACCAAAGATACTGGAAGTAGAAATCAGGATCAATACGATGGAAAGTGTATCCACACAGTTTGTTAATACGCCCCAAACACCTTTCCAGGTAACGCCTTTGTAAATAAATACACTGACAATCAAACTATAGATAACAGCAACTGCTGCAGACTCTGTTGCTGTGAACATACCGCAGACAACACCGATAACTACGATTAAAACAGCTGCAAGGGCCCAGATAGAAATACCTAACTGTTTGAACAGGTTTTTAATACTGAATTTATCACCCTTAGGGTAATTTCTCTTTACAGAGATGATATAAGAACCAACCATCAGTGAAAGTGCTAATAATGCACCCGGTACATAACCTGCCAGGAATAAACTTCCTACGGAGATACCGCCGGCACTGGTTGCATAGATAACCATGTTATGA
Organism: Lachnospiraceae bacterium; assembly: GCA_028693705.1. Lineage (GTDB taxonomy): Bacteria > Bacillota > Clostridia > Lachnospirales > Lachnospiraceae > JAQUUX01. Next base: position 8,993 of record JAQUUX010000010.1, read on the forward strand.
CTTGGCGGAACCAGAAGTCCTTCACAAGAGGATGTAATGGTAACTGCGGTAGAGAAGTCATCATCATAACCCTGATCTACCATCATAGGAATCAAAATAGTTCCCAGAGATGCGGTATCTGCTGAAGCAGATCCGGAAATACCACCGAAGAAGTAAGAAGCAACAATATTAACCATTGCCATACCACCACGCATCCAGCCTACACAGGCATTTGCCAAGGCTATCAGCTTCTCCGATATACCACCTTCACCCATCAAACAACCCATTGTTATAAAGAACGGTACAGCCATCAAACTGAAAGAACTGATACCTTTAACCATCTGCTGACAAATTGTAGTAAGGGGAAGTCCCTGTGATGTTAAACAAAAGAAGGATGCAAGTGCAACTGCGTAAGCAATTGGGAATCGTAAAATGATCATAATTGCAAAAGATCCTAATAAAACTGCTATTGCCATTGAATTTGGACTCATTTCGCTACCTCCTCCTTTACAAAAATTCCTTTAATATGATTGTAGATTGCTTCCAATTCAAATACCAGCATAGCAACACCTGCTACAGGTACCGGGAAGTACATCCAGAATCTAGACACACCCGGCATGCTGACATATGTACCCTTGCTGCCAATCTGTATTGCATATTTCCAACCTACAGTAATCATGATAAAAGCCAGACCTAAAACTGCTATGTCGGCCAGAATATCCAAAAATTTAACAACTCCCTTTGGAAGGTAAGAATCCAAAGCTGTCATACGAATGTGTGCGCCCCTGCGGATTGCAAGTGCTGCTGATAAAACTGCCATATAAGACATACAGGTTAAAACAACTTCCTCACTCCAGGAAGGATCAGGTATAAATGAAATGTAACGTCCGGTAATACTGTAGCATGTGATCAGAATATCTACGATCAAAAGAATTTTACAAAGGAATAAAACTACTTTATATGCTATATCGTATGCCGGTTTAATTTTATCAATCGTCTCAAAAATTTTGGGCATTTTCCATCTCTCCTTCTAAAAAATGGGCACAGGTGATTAATTTCATCCCTGTGCCCACACCATTTACCTCAGGTAAAATGTTCTATTTACTTGTTTGATACAAATTACTGCATATCAAGAATCTGCTGATACAGATCTTCCTGACCCTTTGTATTCTCTGCGATAACATCTTTAACAGCATCCTGCCATTCAGTAACATCTTCAACTTCTACAACGTTACAGCCATCAGCCTTCAGTTCTTCAAGAACCTTGTCTTCAGCTTCCTGAGAAATCTGCTGATCGTAAGAAGATGCATACTTACCAGCTTCTGTTAACCAACCCTGCTGCTCTTCTGTCAAAGAATCCCAAGCTTCATCAGTGATGATAACCTGTACAGCACCTAATGTATGACCATCAAGGATAATGTTGTTAGCAACTTCCGGGAATGCATTTGACTTGTAGTTAGCGATAGGCTGTTCAGCACCATCAACAACACCAGTCTGGATTGCAGAATATAATTCGTTGAAAGATACAACTGTAGGTGAAGCGCCAAGGCTTTCTACAAGACCGTTCATTACAGGGTCATTAGAAACACGAAGTTTCATGCCGCCTAAGTCAGACATTTTCTCAACTGGATCTTTTGTGAAGAAGTGACGGAAACCTTCTTCTCCGTAGAACAGACCTCTTACTCCGGAACCATTCTCATGAGGCTCAAGTAAGAATTCCTGTGCTAAATCAGAGTTAGCGAAGTTCCAGAAATGTTCACGGCTAACAAATGTGTAAGGCAGGGATAATAACATGGATTTCTCTCCGCCGTAGCTTGTCAGAGCGAATGCAGAGATACGGGACATCTGAACTGTACCGCCGCCACCGAGCATTGCGTCTAATACGTCATTTTCAGAACCAAGTACACCACTTGCCTGAATATCAATTTTAACTTTACCACCGGATAACTCTGCAACCTTATCTGCAAATGCTGTATCCATCTGACCAACGATTGTGTCTAATGGGTTAACTTCTGCAAATGTAAGAGTTACTTCTGCTTCTGCTGCATCAGCTGCTTCTGTTGTAGCTGCTGCTTCTGTTTCTGCTGCAGTAGTTTCTGCTTTTGTTTCTGCTGCCGGTGCTTCTGTCTTAGCTGGTGACTGCAAACCGCAAGCGGTAAGAGATACCATCATAGCTGCACATAAAACTGCTGATAATACTTTCTTTTTCATTTTAAATCCTCCTTGAAATTAGAACGCCAAACCATTTGGAATCCTTATGATTGTATTATAGGTTATTTTTTGCACAAACGAAATCGTATTATTTTTACATTTCTAGTACATTTTTAACCTGCTTGGCAGATTAAAATATTACTGTTTTCATCAAACTGCCATATACCGCCACCTGTTTTCACTGTTTTTATTTCAATTTTTGTGTTCTTACACTGTTTTTTTATGATTTGTGAACCACTGTTTTTTTGTCATGACAATACAACTTCTGAACCACTGTTTTTTTGTTTCGATAAAAGAATACCCGGATTGCTTTATTGCATCCGGGTCTTTCGTACCTTTCTCAACTTTCCTTTAATTGTCTTTTCCTGCAAAGCATCCAGTACCTGTGTTCCTTTTCCGTTTAAAATCTCCACATAGGTCAGACTATCTCTTACATCAATAATTCCAATGTCCTCCAGGGTAACACCTTCAAGGCTGCAGATCGTACCTACAATGTCTCCGGCACGCATCTTGGATTTCTTACCTCCACCGATGGAAAGTCTGGTGATGGTCTTATCAAAACCAGCGCCCTTTTTGGGCTTCAGTTTGATTTTCTCCTGCTGACGTTCCTGAAAAGCTTGCACCTTACCGTTATTCTGAAGGTCTTCTAAAGTTGGAACTGTAAGTTCAGGAATATTCATATGAATATATTCCTCAACTATCTTCCGCATTTTCAGGTCAGCATCTGCTACCATACTAAGAGCTCTTCCCAGTTCCCCTTTTCTGCCGGTTCTGCCAATTCGATGTACATAAGATTCCTTACCGGTAGGGAAATCATAATTGAATACATGGGATAAATGATCAAAATCAATTCCTCTGGCTGCCACGTCTGTAGCAATCAGATATCGCAACTTACCCGATCTGAAATCCTCAATGGTACGGATCCGGTCTGCCTGATCAATTTCTCCGTGGATCATGCCACATTTCACGCCATCTTTACGCAGTCTCCTACAAAGTACATTTACCATTTCTCTGGTTCCGCAGAAAATCATGCAGCTGTCAGGATTTTCAGAAATGAGTAAACGATAGAACAGCTGATATTTGTCCGCGGCATCATCCGTTTTTGTAGCACTGTTATCTCCAGTTACCAATACTACACCCTGTTCTACAGTATCGACGGTTTCTGTTTCTTCCTCTATGATTATCCAGGAAGGATTCTGCATATGCTCTGCTACCAGGCTTTCTACTCTTTCATTTAATGTTGCTGAGAACAGCATCAGCTGGATCTTACCCGGCATAGCGTTTAAAATCTGGCTTACCTCCTCCACAAATCCCATATCAAACATCAGATCTGCTTCATCTATAACCATGGTATGTATCTTTTCTAATTTAAGAGAACCTCTGCGCATATGATCCAGCACACGTCCCGGCGTACCAACTACGATATGATTCTTCTGCTTCAAAGTCTGCAGCTGCTTTTCAATCGGAAATCCGCCAAACACATCTGCTACCTTCAGACGTTTCTTTCTGCCAATCTGAAAAATCTCCTGTTTTACCTGCACTGTCAGTTCTCTGGTAGGCTCTAACACCAGCGCTCCCGGCATATTCTCCTCCCAAACAGCCTGCTCACAAATCGGAATTGCAAATGCTGCCGTTTTCCCGCTCCCTGTCTGAGACTTTGCCACAATATCCCTGCCCGCTAAGGCCTTCGGGATAACCAGCTTCTGAATCTCCGTGGGCTCATTGTATTTTAGGACTTCCAATGCTTCTTTTATTTCTTTTGATAATTCAATATTTTTCATATAACTCCAATTCTTGTCCAATTCATAATAATAGGAACACAATCATATTTCCAGTGTATAGTGGCTGCTGATGCAATGTGCGATTTTTTTGTGACTTTGGCAGGGAATTAGATGTACTTAGTATTCCCACACATATCCAGCAATTCCAAGACACGGATGTCTTGGAAAGGCTTAATCTGCACGGATGCAGATTTAAGCCGTTTGCGTCACTTTATCAGCAATTTGTCGGGAATACTTAGTACATCTTATTCCCGAACAACGGAACAAAAAAATTGCACATTGCATCAGCAGCCCCGTATCACTACAAAATATCATTGTGTACCTATTATATAGCAATTTACTTTTTTTCGAAATCCTTTTCATTTTATGGTAAAATAGGAGCAGTTATCTACTTACAAACGTACATATCACTCATACATTGAAAGGATGGTATAAAATGGAATACAAAATTTTAGGGGAAACAGTTCCCTGTGTAGAAATTAATTTAACTGCCGGCGAATCCATGTTTACCCAGTCAGGCGGCATGGCATGGCAAACAAACGGCATTCAGATGTCAACCAATGTAAAGGGCGGTGTCTTGAAGGGAATCGGCAGAATGTTCGCCGGAGAATCTCTATTCATGGCCACCTACCATGCAGATCAGGACAGTATGATTGCTTTTGCTTCCACTGTTCCCGGTACTGTAAAAGCCGTTAATGTAACGGATTGCCAGGGTCTGACCATTCAAAAAGGTGCTTTTCTCTGTGCTCAGAGCAGTGTTACATTGGAAACCACTTTTACCAAAAAAGTATCTGCCGGTTTCTTCGGCGGTGAAGGTTTTATTCTGCAAAGACTTTCCGGATCAGGCTTGGCATTTCTGGAAATTGATGGCGATTCTGTAGAAAAAGAACTGGCTTCGGGAGAAGTATTAAAGGTAGATACCGGTAATGTGGTTGCTTTTGACTCTTCTGTCTCCTATGAGATTGAAACTGTAAAGGGTCTTGGTAATATCTTCTTTGGTGGCGAGGGACTTTTCTTGACTAAGCTCACAGGACCGGGACGTGTTATTTTACAGACACAGAACTTCCCTGAATTTGCCGGCCGAATCAACGCACTTGCGCCAAAGACCTCTAATTAACTAAATTACTATAAACAAATGAAGGGATTTAACTAAGAGATTTATGTTAACTATAATTGAAAATATCAACACCATTGTCAATGATTTCATCTGGGGCGTTCCTGCCATGGTCTGTATCATTGGCGTTGGTCTCTATTTAAGCATTCGTACACACTTTATCCAGATTAGAAAGTTTGGCTATGCCATTCGCATTACCATTGGCCGAATGTTTCGCAAAAAAGAAGCTTCCGATGGAGCAATCACACCTTTCCAGGCTGCCTGCACTGCACTTGCCGCAACAGTGGGAACCGGTAATATCGCCGGTGTTGCCGGTGCAATCGCCCTCGGTGGCCCCGGAGCTGTCTTCTGGATGTGGGTATCTGCTGCACTTGGCATGTGTACCAAATTCTGTGAGGTTACCCTGGCAGTTCATTTTCGTGAGAAAAACGAACATGGCGACTGGGTTGGCGGTCCCATGTACTATATCAAAAATGGATTAGGAAAACACTGGCAATGGCTGGCCTTCCTGTTTTCTACCTTTGGTGTGCTGACTGTATTCGGTACCGGAAATGCTACTCAGGTCAATACCATTACTACTGCTATTGATTCCGCGCTGCAAAATTACAATCTGGTAGCTGTAGCACAGCTTCCCATGGTAAATCTGGTCATTGGCATCATCATTGCCTTGTTAGTTGGCAGTATCCTGTTAGGCGGTGTCAAACGAATCGGTAAAGTAACGGAAAAGCTGGTTCCTTTTATGGCTGTCTTTTATGTCATTCTGGCTTTGGGCGTTATCTTCTTAAATATAGGAAGAATCCCTACTGTTTTCATTTCTATTGTAGAAGGTGCGTTTAATCCGTCTGCTGTTACTGGCGGTATCTTAGGTTCCATGTTTGTCAGCATGAAAAAAGGTGTATCCCGTGGTATCTTCTCCAATGAAGCCGGTCTTGGAACAGGTTCCATTGCCCACGCAACCGCTGATACGAAAAAGCCTGTAAAGCAGGGATTCTTCGGTATCTTCGAGGTTTTCGCAGATACTATCGTAATCTGTACCTTAACAGCACTGGTTATTCTCTGTAGCGGAATTGATGTAGGCTACGGTGCTGCTGCAGGTGCAGAGCTTACTATTAATGGTTTCGTTTCTACCTATGGTAGCTGGGTTTCTATTTTTACAGCAGTTGCTCTTTGCTGTTTTGCATTTTCCACTATTCTGGGATGGGGTCTGTATGGCGCCAGGTGTATCGAATTCATCCTGGGTGCTAAAGTCATAAAACCTTTTATGGTAGTCTATTCCGCAGTTGCTATTATTGGCGCGACCATGGATCTTGGACTGTTATGGAGTATAGCAGATACTTTTAACGGATTAATGGCTATCCCTAACCTGATTGCCGTATTCCTGTTATCCGGAACTGTGTTAAAACTGGTAAAGGAATATTTTGAAACAGAACCGCAATAAGCTATTTTCGATGTAATAGCTGACGATTTCGAAACAGTACATCTATAAAAAAGATTCCAAATGCGATGGCCCCTGCCAACTGCAATGTCTGATATCCATACATTGCAGCGGCAGGGCCATTTTCATATAACAGGCTATACGCTACACGATACATTCCGGCTCCCGGTACCAGTGGGATCACCGCCGGGATCAGAAACATTGTAACCGGTGCTTTGCAGATCACCGCCATGGTATGGGATATCAAGGTCAGAATTGCAGTTGCCACAAAGGTAGCTATCACTGCATTAGATTTCCATTCCATCACAGCCAGATAAATTCCCCAGCTCATGGCTCCGGCAATTCCTGCATGTAATATATATTTTCTGGGTGCTTCGAAGACAACGCTAAGTGCTGCTGTTGCCAGAAATGCGCCTATCATTTTCAGTATCATTTCATACCTCCTATATGGCTTTTAAGTTTACATAATTACACCAATATGCTATTTTCTATTAATGTAAACAAACCCAGTCCAACACCTGCACCGATAGCGATACCCACTGCCATGACAAGGGACTCCGCCACTCTGGCAAGTCCCGACATATAGTCACCCTGCAGTGTATCTCGGATGGCATTGGTAATAGGGATGCCCGGTACCAACGGCATAATGGTACTGATAATCACAACTTCACTGTGTACCATAGGAACAAAATTTCCAATTACTCCGGCGGTAAAAGCAATACACATCGTTTTTACCAAATCCTTCATAAAATCACTGTATATCACTTTACTTAACAGTAAATCCATTCCTACCAAAATCAATCCGGTGACACCTGCAAATATAAAATCATATCTGTTTCCGCCGAAAATCGTGGTAAATCCCATAACTGCCAATACCAGACAAACATTGAGTATCGCCGCCTTATATTCCTTCTGTTCTCTGATCCCGCACAGCCTGTCATAAGCCTCTTCCATGGAAATCTTACCGGCACAGACTGCTCTTGATACTTCATTTACCAAATAAATTCGGTTCAGGTTGTTAGATCTGGCTGCTATTCTTTTCACTCCGGTTAAAGGAGTTCCATCTGTACATTTAAGAGTAGCTATGATACCCGTTGTAGTGGCATACACATCCACCTGATCTGTCCCCGTCAGACTTAAAATCCGGCTCATGGTATCTTCTACCCGGAAGATTTCCGAACCGCTGCAAAGTGCTATCTCACCAGCCAGCATAGCTGTTTCAAAGCATAATTTCTGATCCATTTTCTGCTCCATAATAATAAACGAGCAACCCTTTTGTAAGCTTGGTTGCCCGTCTACTCTATTTTCTATATTAGCATTTAGCACCTTTAGTGCCCTTGGCACCGGAAAGTGACTGTGTACTTAAAATGTTGGTGTCAAATGTAAAGGTCAGGCTCTTATCCTCCCGGTCTCTCTTCAGAGCCAGCTGAATCATACGATCCAATAATTCAGAATACTGAATACCAATAGGCTCCCACAGATAAAATGCCAGAGATCCCGGAATGGTATTGATCTCGTTAAAATACAGCTGGTCATTATCTGCATCGATCATGAAATCCATTCGTGATACACCATTGCAGCCCAGACACTGGAAAGCTTTTACAGCATAATCCTGTACTTCTTTTCTCTTCTCAGGTGTCAGCTCAGCAGGAATCTTACGAGATACGCTTGCCATACCCTTGGAGCCGCCTTTTTTTGCATTGCTTCCCATATATTTATCTTCATAGCTCAGAATATCTTTGGTATGAAGCGGTTCTTCACATTCAGAAGGAATGGCTTCATTTTCATCTCCAAGTACTGCACAGTTAATCTCACGGAGATTTAAAATAGCATGCTCTACCAGGATCTTCTTTGCATACAGGTAAGCATCATCTATGGATTTTACCAGTTCGGTCTTATCCTTTGCTACACTGATGCCTACGCTGGATCCGGTATTGACTGGCTTTACAATAACCGGATAACCGATTTTCTCTTCGATTTTCTGCACCATGGTATCTACTTCTGTATAATCAGAAAGAGTAAAATGCAGGCAATCCAGAACCGGAATACCGTTATCCTTTAGAACTGCCTTCTGAATATATTTATCCATACCCACTGCAGAAGCTGTTACATCACAGCCTACAAAAGGAATGCCCAGAGTTTTTAAGTAGCCCTGTAAGGTTCCATCCTCTTCGTTTGTACCATGAACGATTGGGAATGCAATATCAACCGAAATATTCTTTTCGTTTTTAAAGAGCTTTTTCGGATAAGGCATCAAAGAAACTTCATTACCTTCATTTACCCAGATAACACGCTGAGATTTCTTTAACAATGCATTGATGTCCTTATAAGCTTCAATATTTCCGATTTCTTCCCCGATATACATTTCATTTGCCTTGGTAATGTATACAGGAATCAGATCATATTTTTCCTTGTCCATGCTCATCATGGCCTGGATACCGGAGATAACAGATACCTCATGCTCCACACTCTTACCGCCAAACAGTACTGCAATTCTTGTTTTCATAATTTACAAAAACCCCTTTCAATAATTATCCGGAAGATCATTTTCCAGCAGAATATACTTGTGTCCATTTTCTTTTATAGAATATGCATAGGATAATGCTTCCTCTAACTTTTCAAACGTCTGAAGTCTATCCTCTGCAAATCCGGAATCACGCAGTCCCTTTGCTATGGGTTCTGTATGTTTCTTTCCAACTAAAGCTACATAATCACAGCATTTCGCTGCATAAGTACCAAATTCGTAATTGTATTTTTCTTCTTCTTTTCCAAGCTCAACCATACCGGGGGTAACCAGGATCCGCACTCCTTCAAACATTGCCAGGGTTTCCACTGCTGCCTTCGATCCTATAGGATTGGAATTATAGGCATCATCAATAATCGTAACAAAACCTTTTTCCAGCATCTGCAGTCTGTGGGCAACCGGCTGGATCATACGCACCGGTACTCTTAATTCCTTTAAGGAAATTCCCAGTTTATGGGCAACTGCAATAGCTCCCACTACGTTGATCACATTGTGTCCGCCGATCAAACGCATCTGGAAATGCTCGGTTTCTCCATCAGGTGTTACTACATCAAATTCTGTTCCCAGTTGAGATACTTTAACGTTTTCTGCATAATAACCGTTTCCGTCAGAAACTGTTGTATGATAAAAAATCTTATTCTGGTAAGAAACGCTCTTCTCCTGAATATAGGTATTATCTCCGTTCAAAAACAGCATACCATCTGCCGGTAATGCATCTGCCAGCTCAAATTTGGTGTTCTGAATATTTTCCATATTAAAGAAAGTTTCCAGATGCTGTGGTCCGATAGAAGTGATCATACCATGCTTTGGATGCACAATATCACATATCTCTTTGATATCACCCACATGTCTGGCACCCATTTCACATATAAAAATCTCATGGGTAGACTTTAGCTGTTCTCTGATGGTCCGTACCACACCCATAGGTGTATTGTAGCTTTCCGGAGTAATCAGAACATTATATTTGCTCTGTAATAGGGTATGAAGATAATATTTCACACTGGTTTTTCCGTAACTGCCGGTTACACCGATGATCTGTAACCCCGGTACCTCTGCCAGTTTCTTTTTTGCATCGTTTACATAATGTTGATTTATGCCATTTTCAACAGGCTTGTTGATAGTATTTACCAGTAACATCATAAACGGCTGTGCTGCCAGCAGGATGCCCATTACCATCCAAAGTGCTTTGCCACCACCAAGAACAAATGCAATTACCATACACAACATACTAATAATGGAATTAGTGATCACCATACGCTTTACTCTGTTGGTATACACCATTTTTTTCTTATTTTTCTGCTGTTTTAAATAACGGTAGTACCAGATTGTCAGTAGTAAAGCCAAACAGAAAATACCATTTAAAAAGATAGCATCAATAAAAGTAGTGAGAATCCCTACTGCAATAACTAAGATCAAAATGCCCTGCTTACTGATGTTCTTCTGCAGCCAGTGCATATGTTCCCCATTTTTATAGCCATTTAACTGAAACATATGCAGATTATACTGCATAACGAACAGATAGGCCGCCACTGCCAAAAGGACAGCTGCTATTAACATGATTTCCATATATTATGATTTCTCCTACTCGTTTCCATTCCCTATTTTAAAATACGATTCCATAATCCGTCTAAATACCACCGGCTGATCCAGGAAACTGAAATGTCCTGCCCCGTGCAACACTGCCAGACCGGAACCCGGAATCAATTTCTCCATCAGCTGACCGTCTGCCAAAGGCGTTGCCGTATCTGCATCTCCCCAGATCAACAGCGTATCTACTGTAATCTTTGAAAGCAAATCCGTCAAGTCCTCATTTACAGCTTTTACCAGACACTGACGCATCATCGGTGTGGCATTTCTGTAATCTTCCGATCCCTGACGACTTCTCCAATCGTCGATTAAGTCCGGACAGATTGCATACGCAAGCTTCATATTTACGATTTTCTTCAATACTTTATAGCGTCTGATCCTCATTTTCTGTTTGAAAGATTTCTTAGGCAGAATCCCTGCACTGTCAATCAGCACGATTTTTTCAATGGTAAATGGTAATTTCTCTGTTGGAGAGAGCGCATCTCTGATTGCCATACGGATAATCATTCTGCCACCATAGGAATGCCCTATCAATGTAGCACTTTTGATCTCCAGTTTCTCCATAAATTTAATGAAGAAAACGGCAAAATCTTCTACCGCCCACGGTTCCCTGGGTTCTGTACTAGTGCCAAATCCCGGCAAATCCAACTGTACTACACGATATTTACTGCTGATACAGGCAGCCACAGAGTCATAAACCTCCATGGTAGTTCCCCACCCCTGGAGGATAACAACAGTGTGCTCTCCCGTACCGGTTATTTTATAATTTATGTTATAATCATCAATTTTGATTTCCATAGATAATTCCTTTGCGAAGCCTTCTTTAAACAGCTCTTCTTCTATTAAATAAGCAATTTTCTATATACAATATCACAAAACACTCATTAGTATACCATAATTGGTTTTTTCTGTCATTCGGGAGAGTAAAAAAATAAGAGGCGTCTCCCACGAGATGCCTCTTTACCTCTTCATTATTTATCCAAATATTCATATCCGCCTTCAATGGCATGGATCAAATCCAATACTAGTGAGTTGTAAGGCGTGGGTACACCATAAATTTTAGCCTGTTCTACAATGGCTCCGTTGATGGCATCGATTTCCATTTTTACATGTTTCTTTCTATCCTGGTACATGGAAGAATAACCGTTTCCGGCTTCTATACAAACCTGACGCACACTTTCCAGTGCTTCTTTTCTGTCAAAATAAGTGCCATCTGCTTCTGCTACTTCCACGGCTTCATATACCAGTCGCTTTGCAAAGTTCCAGGCATAATCATTCTGGATCATGTAACCAATAGGGGTTTCTGTAATTGCGGTAAAGGTATTCACGGACAGATTTACCAGCAGTTTGCTCCAGATAATACGCTGAATATCATCAGAAACCACTACTTCAAAGCCTCCATCCAGGAGAATGCCCTCCACCAGTTTCAGATTTTCTGTTGCATCATGGTTGCTGCCGATGGTGGTTGCTCCCATGCCGCCATGTCTGCTGGCCCCATTTCCCAGATTGATGGCATTGTGCTTAGATGTTCCGATGATAATATTTTCTTTCTTTACATATTCTGCAATTTTTCTGTCATTTCCGGCGCCATTTTGCAGTGTCATAACCACAGTATTGGGCTGGAATAACATTTTATTCTGTTCCAGTGCATCATTGGTAAAAGTAGATTTCACAAACATGATCACCAGATCAACTGCTGTTTTTACCTCACCGGATACTTCTGCTGTTATATTTTTATAATTTTGTGTAGTGCCATCCAGTTCTTCAATGGTAATACCGTTTTTACGAATGCATTCCACCTGGGGTAAATAGGAATCCACCATGATGACTTCGTGCTTTTTGCTGATATAGGCACCGTAGAGACAGCCCATGGCACCTGCTCCGATTACTGCTACTTTCATATGCTCCTCCTGCAAAGCTTTTCTATCGCTTATATATTTTGCTTCAAAGCTTTTTTGTTTCCTATTATAGTGCGGAGGATTTGGATTTTCTATTACCCGAATGGAGTGTTTATTATAATTTTCAGTACATTATTGTATGCTGTTACACATTTTTATCGCTCATTGCCACCATTTCCGGTGTAATTGGCAGTTCATAAAATCTCTTTCCAACAGCATTATAAATAGCATCAGCCACTGCCGGAAGCGGTGTATTGATAACTACTTCCCCAATGGACTTAGCTCCGAAAGGACCTTCTTTCTCATAACTGCTCTCAAATGCCACGCGAATATGTCCAATATCCATGCGAGACGGGATCTTATACTGCATCAGGGAATTTTCTGCCACATGACCCAACGCGTCATAAGTAATATTCTCTGATAAAGCCATGCCGATTCCCTGTAAAATACCACCTTCGGCCTGTACTCTTGCCAGGTTCGGGTTAATCGGTGTACCGCAGTCAACTGCTGCCACATAATCAATAACCTTTGTTTCGCCGGTTTCCAGATCTACTTCTACCTCTGCTGCTCCTACCATAAATGGCGGTGGGGAAATCTCCGAAGTATTGGTCACGGTTGCTTCCAGTGCAATGCTGTGTCCGCACATGGAGGCGGTGGCAATATCTTCAAGAGAAATTCTTTTTGCTCCTGTAGATACATTTTTCCCGTCAAACTCTACTGTTGTCACATCGCAGCCCAATAATTCCGCACCCAGCTTACAGATCTGTTCCTTTAATTGCAGGGCACATTTTTCTACTGCTTTTCCGGTAACGTAAGTGGTACTGGAAGCGTATGAACCGGAATCATAAGGAGAAGAATCCGTATCTGCACCCAGCACTGTAATATCTTCCATGGTACAATCCAGAACTTCTGCTGCAATCTGTGCCAGAATCGTATCGCAGCCGGTTCCCATATCTGCGGCACCAATGGACAAGGTATAAAATCCGTCATCATTTACTTTAAGAGTTGCACTTCCCACATCCACAGATGTGATACCGGAACCCTGCATTGCCATACCCATGCCCACACTGCGAACCTTACCGTTTCCCATATCCCGCACCGGATACTTGTGATCCCAATCGATCATATCATGCACTGTTTGCAGACATTTATCCAAAGCACAACTGGTGTTTACCTGTCCGTAATATGCAGGCATCACATCGCCTTCATGGATGATATTCTTTTCACGAAGTACGAAGGGGTCCATATGCAGCTTAGCTGCCAGCTCATTGACTGCAGATTCTACAGCAAATAATCCCTGGGTAGCACCGTAACCACGGTATGCCCCTGCGGACATAATATTGGTATAAACCACATCGTTTACAAAGCGGAAAGCTTCTGCTTTTCCATATAAAGGAATGGACTTATGACCAGACAGACCTACTGTTGTGGGGCCATGCTCTCCATAAGCACCTGTGTTGGATAACGTATAAAGGTCAATACCTTTCACAATCCCCTCTTTGGTAGCACCCAAACGCACATGCATTTCCATTTCATGTCGTGGAGAGGAAGCTGTCATACTTTCTTCCCTGGTGAAAATAATCTTGGCAGGCTTCTTCGTCATCCAGGTAACATATGCCGGATATACTTCACAAACCGAAGTCTGCTTTGCACCAAAACCGCCTCCGATACGAGGTTTGCTTACCCGGATCATGGATTTGGGAATATGTAATGCATTAGCAATGATACGCCGACAATGGAATACAATCTGTGTCGAACTCACCACGTTCAATCTGCCATAAGCATCCATGGTACAAAATGTACGGAACGTTTCCATCATGGTCTGCTGACAGGCCTTGGTATGATAAACATGGTCGATGACCACATCGCTTTCTGCAAATACTTTTTCTATATCACCCTCTGATGATTCATCATGGGCGCACAGATTTCGTTTATTGTCCGCACCTACAGGACATAAACTTTCCCAGTTATCCTCCGGATGCACCAGTATCTTATTATCTTTTGCCACATGAAAATCTAACAAAGGCTCTAAAACTTCATATTCTACTTTGATCAGTTTCATGGCCTGATCCACTGTCTTTTCATCCTGACCTGCTACAATTGCTACCACATCGCCTACAAAACGAACATGTCTGTCTATTAATAGTCTGTCATAGGGGCTGGGCTCCGGATAGGTCTGTCCGGCCTGGGTATACCGTTTTGCATCCTGCGGGATATCCTCCCAGGTATAAATGGCTTCCATTCCCGGAAGCTTCATGGCATTCTCCGTCTGAATCGTTTTCACAATAGCGTTGGCATAAGGAGAACGGAGCAGTTTTACCACCAGACAATCCTTTGGTGCTATATCATCCATATAAACAGGCTGACCGGTTACCAGCTGCATGGCATCTTTTTTTCGAATGGATTGATTTACTGTTTTCACGCTCTGACCCCCTTTTCTTTTTTCCAGGAAAGGAAATCCTGAATCCCGCGAAGCTGACCTTCATAGCCGGAACAGCGGCACAGATTTCCGGATAAATATTCCTTGATTTCTTCCTCTGTTGGAAATTCTATTTCCCTGAAAAGTGCCAGAGCGTTCATAATCAGACCCGGATTACAAAAGCCGCACTGCTCTGCCCCCTGATCTGCGATAAAGGCTCCGAATTCTGCTGCCTCTTCCTGTAACCCTTCCAGTGTCGTTACTCTTTTCTCATCTGCTCTGACTGCCAGCACAGAACAGGACAAAACAGGCTTGTCTTCTAAAAATACGGTACAAAGCCCGCAATTAGAAGTCTCACAGCCACACTTCACGCTGTAGCAGCCATGTGCTCTTACAAAATCAAACAGGGTCATATCCGGTTCTATTGCTTCGGAAATTTTCTTTCCGTTTACCTCTATTATAATGTTTACTTTCTGCATTTATCGTTCCTCCCCGGTCATATTCGCTTCATCCAAAAGCTTCGTTGTCCTTTTTACCAGGACGTCTGCCAGATGTTTTCTATATTCTGCACTGCCGCGAAGATTGGTGCCTGTTACCAAATTCTCCGGGATTCCATGAAAAAGAACTGCCCGTCCCGGTCTGGCACCGATTGCAAAACGATAACTGCCATCTGCCAGTTTTGCTGCACCACAGGTTAGCACCGGAAAATCTGTTTGGGTATTTCGTACAGACTGATATGCAAAATGTACCTGCTCTTTTTTCACAATCAGACGCACCAGAATATCGTTATCCGGTTTGCTCTTGGCAAATTCTTCCAGAGAAACAATGCCGCCTTTATATAATTCCACATAGGAATCCATTGTCAAAAACATGGTCAGTACATCGGAAAATCCAAATCTGCCGAAAATACTCCCCCCAACAGTTGCCAGATTTCTAAACTGTACACCCACAATATGGCGCAAAGCTTCTCTCATGGCTCCACCGGTATATTTTGTCAGACCGGCATGCTGCTCCAGTTCACGTAAACTTACCATGCAGCCAATCCGAAATTCTTTGTCCGTTTCTTCTATTGTATCTAGCCCCAGCCCTGACAAATCAATTGCCGTCTGGATCACGTTATTACCCTGTCTGAGCCAGAGCATGCCTCCGAGTATCCGGTTGCTTTTCTTCTGGTTCAGCTCCCAGGCTTCTTCTAAGCTCTCTGATTTTTTGTATTCTCTGATTGTAACCATCATATTCTCCATTCTTGTCATGGTTTTTGGTTTTCTGTTCTTTTATTCTATCATATTTTATGGTACTATTCGTTGTAGTTATTAAACTATAACGCTATAAAAATCTATCACTGTAGTAACAATAAAAATAAAGGATTGGACAAATTTACATGAAAAAATCAAATGCATTTTTTAATTCACTAAAGAAAAAACTGGCAGCTGTTCTGGCTGTAACAATGGTACTTAGCCTGACGGCCTGCGGAAGTGCCGGAAATGCTGTCACCGGCACAGCTGATTCTTCAGCAGAAACAGGAGCAGAGGCAGAATTTACAGAAGCAACTGCCATGGAGCCAACCGAGGTAACTGAAACCGATCTGACTGTTACCTATCCGGTTACCATTACAGATCATTTAAACCGCGAAGTAACCATCGAAAAACAGCCTGAGACTTTAGTCAGCGGTTATTATATTACCACCAGTCTGCTGATCGCTTTAGGGTTAGACACAGAACTGGTAGGTGTAGAGGCAAAAGCTGCCAGTAGAAATATTTATACCCTCAGTGCTCCGGAGATTTTGGAGCTTCCCAGTGTAGGAACAGCAAAGGAATTTGATCTGGAAGGCTGCGCTGCCCTGGCTCCCGATCTCATCATCGTTCCAACCAAGTTAAAGGATTCCATTCCGGCTATGGAGGAACTGGGTTTGACTGTTATTGCTGTCAATCCGGAAGATCAGGATCTTTTGTTCGAGACCATTGATATGATCACAAAAGCAACTAATACAGTTGCCGCAGGAGAAAATTTAAAAGATTATATCGTTACTGCCCTGGCAACTCTGGATACCACTTTAGTGGATACCGATATGCCAAGTGTTTACCTTGCCGGAAACAGCTCTTTATTAGAAACAGCCGGCCCCACCATGTATCAGAATACACTGATCACAAATGCTCGCGGAACCAATGCTGCTGCCGATATTACTGATACCTATTGGGCGGAAATCTCCTATGAACAGCTTCTGAATTGGAATCCTGATTATATCATACTGGCTTCTAATGCTGATTATACCGTGGATTCTGTTTTAGAGGATTCCAACCTGGCAGACTGTACTGCTGTAAAAGAAAAACAGGTTTATCAGTTGCCAAGCGACATAGAATCTCTGGATTCTCCTGTACCCGGAAGTTTCCTGGGCAGTATCTATGCTGCCAGTGTGTTGCATCCCGAAAAGATAAATGAAACTGCCTATAGTGATGCTGTAGCAAAATTCTATGAAACCTTCTATGGCTTTCAACCGGAATAAAAATAGTGTATGAAGAAAAAACTTTGGAATAACCAACATTTATATATTTGTGTAATCGCCACATTACTGGCATTTCTGACTTCCATTCTGGTGGGGAAATATCCCATTACTCCTGCAGCACTTATGGCAGGAGACCAGATGGCTATTCGGGTTTTCCTCACACTGCGTCTTCCAAGGGCTTTGATCGGACTTTTGGGTGGCTTTGGTCTGGGAATCGCCGGTTTTGTTTATCAGACCGTGTTTCGTAATCCTCTGGCAGCACCGGATATCATCGGTGTATCTTCCGGTGCGAGTGTAGGAGCGGCTTTTTCCATACTATTTATTTCGCAAACGGTTTTACCCGTTACTCTATGCTCTTTTTTAGGAGGGCTCACTGCCGTTTGTCTTGCCCTGATTCTGTCTTCTATTGCTCCCGGCAAAAAACAGGAAACACTGGTACTTGCCGGCATTGTGGTACATTCTCTTGCTCAGACGCTACTCATGTTTCTCAAGCTCATGGCCGATCCCGAAAAAGAACTGGCATCCATAGAATACTGGATCATGGGCAGTCTGGGCAGTGTTACCCTGTCCAGAATACCCTGGAATATGATACTGATCTGTCTCACTACCTTTTGTCTGTTGTTACTGTACCGCCAGATCCTGCTCCTCTCCGTCGAAGAGGAAGAGGCTAAAACGTTGGGAGTTCCTACTGGTCAGTTACGAATACTGGTATTGCTGTTATCAACCCTGCAGGTAGCTTCCATTATCAGTATCACAGGTCTTATTAGTTTTGTGGGACTTTTAGCACCCCACATTGCCAGATTGTTAACGAAACGTAACCGTAAATCCACTTTTCTCCTCAGTGGCTTTTTAGGTGCATTTCTATTATTGATTGCTGATATACTCGCCAAAGGAATTGCTACTACAGAACTGCCGGTTAGTATTTTCACCTCTCTTCTGGGTGCTCCTTTTCTGGTGTATCTGATTGTATCAGGAAGGAGACAGAAGTAATGGAAGAAAATCGACTGATACTTTCTCATGTAAATATTCCCCTGGAAGAGATAGATTTTTTACAGGATATTTCTTTTACGATAGAAGAAAACTCCATGACTGCTATTTTGGGTGCTAACGGCTGTGGTAAAACCACTCTTTTACGGGCTATCTGTAATCAGATTCCATTTACCGGCCAATGTGAATGGAATAATATTTCTCTGCAAAACTGTTCTGCCAGAGAGCTGTCAAGATTACTCAGTTATATTCCGCAGCGAAGCGGTATTACCATATCCATGTCTGTTTTAGACGTGGTATTAATGGGATTTAATCCCGTTTTAAAGCTGTTAGAGACACCTTCTAAGCTGCAAAAAGAGGCTGCTTCAAAAGCACTTTCCATGGTCGGTCTGACGGATTTTATATCCAGAGATTATCTGACTCTTAGCGAAGGTGAAAAACAGCTTTGTATCCTGGCAAGAACCCTGGTTACTCACACCAAGCTTTGGCTTTTAGATGAGCCGGACAGTTCCCTTGATTTTCATAATCGTTACCATATGCTGTCGCTGATCAAGCAAATGATGCACCAAAGTGATGCCTGTGCTTTGCTTTGTCTCCACGATCCCGGTCTGGCTCTTAATTTTTGTGACCAGCTGATTTTATTAAAAGAGCATCATGTGGCTGCCATATTGCATCCCCGGACAGATCCCCTTCCTCTCATGGAAAAAAGTTTATCTGCAATTTATGGATCTGTTACCTTAAAGCAGATAACGGATAATAAGAGAAATGTCCATCTGGTGCTGTTATCGGAACAACTTCCATAAAAAGAGGAGAATATTTATGAAACCATATATTCGTGTCTATCTTGATGATGATGAAAATAATGCCTTTTTTGGAGACGGTCCCTGCAGACTGCTGCACGCTATCGAAGAATGCGGTTCTTTAAGAGGTGCAGCAGTTTCTATGGGAATGGCATATACAAAGGCACTATCCATCTTAAAAAAAGCAGAGCAGGTACTGAACTTTTCTTTAACAGAGAAGACCATTGGTGGAAAAGGTGGCGGCGGAAGTCATCTGACCACAGAAGCAAAGGAGTTTTTAGAAAAATATGAAGCCTACCGAGATGCCTGTCTTACGGCTAACCAGCAGCTCTATCTGGAGATCTTTTCAAAATAGTCATAAAAAACATCTGGTTCTTACCGGAAGTAAGGGCATTGGGAAGAGTACGCTGTTTCAGGAGTTGTTTGCTTTCCTGCCTACATCTGTCCCTGCTCTCCATCAAGACTCCCATTCCGTTACGATTCCCGGCATTACCACCCATGCCATTCCACAAACAGAAGTCCTCTTACGAGATAATATGACCGGAGAAACAGCAGTAATCGGTCGCTTTTCTTCAAGCACTTCATCCGAAGCAGGCGCGGGGCATCAGATGTTGCCTGTGGAAACCGGCTTTTTAACCCTGGGAATGAACGTTTTAAAGAAATTTTCTGCAAGCCTGCCCTATGATAGCTCCTGGGTCACCTTTGATGAACTGGGTTATCTGGAAAACAGCTGTCCGGCTTTTCAGAGAGAAGTAATCGCTGTTTTCAATCATCATCCTGTTCTGGCTGTGATTAGAAAACAAAGCACACCTTTTCTGAACAGTATCCGTAATCGAAAAGACGTGTTCCTGTATGATCTGGATGAACCTGTCCTTCCCGTCGGCTGTGTCATTATGGCCTCTGGATTAGGAAAACGCTTTGGCGGAAATAAATTATTAGCAGATTTTCACGGAAAGCCTTTGCTTTCTCACATCATTGAAATTACCGGGCACTCTCTGTTTGCTGATCGTATTGTAGTTACCAGAAATGCTGAAATACAAGCCTTTTGTAAAAAAGAAAATATCCCTGTTCTGCTCCATGACCTACCGGGTCGTAATGACACCATACGTCTTGGATTAGAAGCTTTACAAAATAATATCAATCTTACGCTTCGTGGCTGTCTGTTTGCAGTCAGTGACCAGCCATTGCTCTCCAGAGAGAGCCTGGAATCCATGGTGTTATCTTTTTCCCAAAATGCTACCGGTATTTATCGGTTTTGTTTTTCGGAAAATAGCATCCCGTTCTTATATGGAAATCCGGTTTTATTTGAAAAAACATATTTTTCGGAATTATCACAGCTTCCTCCCGGAAAAGGTGGTTCTGTCTTGCTTTCCCGCTATGCAGATCATGTTAAAAGCATTCCGGTAATAAAAAAAGAAGAACTCTTCGATATTGATACCACGGCTGATCTTATACAGCTGGAACATCTTTTATCAGAGAATCCTTCTTCATCATCTTTTTGAAAATATTATTTATTTTTCTTTTGGCAATACTATGTTCAATAAGATTGCAACAAAAGCAGCCGGTACGATGCCTGAACCACCAAAGATCAGCTGAATAGCCTGCGGTGTATTTGCAAGAATACTGGTGTTTGCACCCATTCCATAGCCAACGCCCAACGCAACTGACACAATTGTCAGATTCCTGGAAGTCATTTTTTCTTTGGTAATCAGCTGAATACCGCTTACTACAATAGATGAGAACATCATAACTGCAGCGCCGCCCAATACAGACTGTGGCATAATGGAAACCAGTGCACCCAGCTTAGGGATCAGACCACATAGCACTAGAAATACTGCGCCTGTTGCCAATGCTATTCTGTTTACTACCTTTGTCATGGCTACCAGACCAACATTCTGGCTAAAGGATGTATTGGGCAGTACTCCAAAAAAAGCTGCCAATGTAGATCCTAATCCGTCACAGATCACGCCACCGGACAATTCCTGATCCGTTGCTTCCCTATCCATACCGCCTTCCATAACACCTGAGATATCTCCAACGGTTTCTACTGCTGTTACGATGAACATGATCATAACCGGCAGTATCGCTCTAAGGTCAAATACAATTTTCACGGGAACAATTGCAGGAATGGTAAACCAGTTAGCTGCCGCAACCTTATCCCAGTTCAGTACCCATGCTTTGGTAAACTCTGTACCATCTGCTGCAATTCCTGTGGTAGGCAAAACAAATCCCATGATAAAAGCTGCCAGATAGCCTGCCATAATACCAATCAAAATCGCAGATGAACTGGCAAAACCTTTTGTGCCATGCTTTACAGCCAATATAACCACCAGTACAAATATTGCCAGTAACAGATTTTCCATAGAACCAAAATCCTTAGCTGTATTACCACCGCCAAAAGAATTGATTCCCACAGAGATCAGTGATAATCCAATGGACAATACCACTGTACCGGTTACAACAGAAGGAAAGAACTTTCGTAATGGTTTCAGGAAAAATCCCAGAACACCTTCAAACAAGCCGCCTATAATAGAGGCTCCCATAATAGCACCATAGGCTAACACTCCACCACCCATAGTAGTTGCCACGCTATTGAACACTCCAATAAAACCGGAACTGGTACCCATGATAATTGGCACTTTACCGCCAACAGGTCCAATGGCAAACAACTGAATCAAAGTTACAATACCCGCTACAAACATGGCATTCTGTAACAGACTTACCTGTAATCCCGCCAGATCACTTCCTCCGGCGATACCACATGCTCCTGTTAATATTAAAATTGGTGTCAGATTTCCCACGAACATTGCCAGTACATGCTGCAATCCCAAAGGAATAGCCTGTTTAAGAGGCATTTTGGCTTCAAACTCATACGCTGCGGGTGACAGTTCACTCTTTTGTCTCATTTCTCTCCTCCAAATTTTTACATTTTTCTCGATTATCATAAACTATCCTCATAATGATTTCAATAAAATTTACAACCACGTATAATTTCCTGACAAATCCACATACTGATCTCTGAACGTAAACTTTTATAAATAACAGGAGGTGCCATATGGCAAAAATACCCGAACTGGAATTACAAAATTTAAGACATTTGATCGGTGGCTACGATACCAGCAAATGCAAACTGGAAGAATACGCTTCCTGTACCCAGGACACTGAACTGAAGCAATTCTTTGAACAGGGTGCACAGTCTGCCATGAAGAACAAACAGGAACTGATGAATTTCTTACAGTAAAAAACATTTGATCAAAAAGAAAGAAGGTATGAAAATGCAGGAAAAAGCAATGGTAAATGATACTCTCGCCAGCATCAATGGAGAACTGGTACGTTTTGGTGAAATGATTCCCCAGACAGAAAACAAAGAATTAAAACAGTCCCTGAAACAGTTCCGAAATGCATGCGAACAGTCCCAGGAACAGCTCTACCAGATCGCGCGGGAAAAATCCTATTACATCCCGGCGGCTAAGGCAACTGACGAGGAAATCAAGCACGTGAAAAGCCTGTTTGCTGAGGGCGCAATGTAGCTGGTAAACTGTAGGTTAAAGGAATAAAGATTGATGTAAAGTGACGGTTCAGCCGTGTATCATATGCTCACAAGCCCGTTCTCACTACGGTAAACGAATAGTTGCAATAGTTTAGCCTTGGCTACAGACCGGGCCAACTGCAGATTGGCAACTTGAAAAGAATAACGAATGTAACGAACAGGAAGTGGTGCGGGTGTGTATTCTTCCATTGCCTGTGAACATGTATTAAAGCCACTTAATCATTCCCGGCTGTTACCACAGCTATTCCGGGCAAGGATGCCAAAGCCATAAATGGCTTGAAAGGGACCTCAGAGCCAGGATGGCGATTGGTTCCGTTAGCGTAAGCAACTGCAATCTAAATGGAATGATTTAGTGGCTTTTATACGTGCGAGCGGCAATGGAAGGATACACACCCACACCATTGCCGTCTCGTTATAATTATTATTATTTTTAAGTTGCTAAACTACAGTTTACAGCAATGCAGCTGCTGCTTTCTCAAGTTCATCGCGGATCTTGATATGCTGCGGACATGCCTGCTCGCACTTACCGCACTTGATACATTCCGCTGCGTTCTTTTTACCGTGACCGCTTACCAGCCACTGCTCTTGGTGTTTTGCTGCGGGCATATCTTTATAAAGGGTCAGATAATTCATAGCTGTGAATGTGCCTGAGATGCCAATGTTATTCGGACAGACCTTGGAACAGTAGTTACAGGTAGTACATGGGATCAGTGGAATCTTTTTCAGCGCTGTCTGGGCTTCTTCCAGTGTTTTCTTTTCCATTTCGGACAAGCCGTTAAAATCCTTCATATAAGAAAGATTATCTTCCATCTGCTCTACACTGCTCATACCGGATAATACGGTAATCAAGCCTTCCAGATTTGCAGCGAATCGAACTGCCCAGGAGGCACAGGAGGCTATTGGATCAGCTTTCTTAAATACTTCCTGCACCGATTCCGGCGGATTTGCCAGCATACCGCCCTTTACAGGTTCCATGATAATAACCGGTTTATTGTATTTTCTTGCCATTTCATAGCATTTTTTAGACTGTATTGCCGGATTATCCCAGTCCCCGTAATTGATCTGCAGCTGTACGAATTCCATTTCGGGATGTGCTTTTAAAATCTCTTCCAGCTCTTCCGGTGTGGAATGGAAAGAAAAACCAACATGTTTGATCAAACCTTCCTTCTTTTTCTCCTGTACGAAACTCCACATGTCAAAATCATCAAAGAATTTGGTACGTGCTTCTCCCAGATTATGTAACAGATAGAAATCAAAATATCCTGCCCCGGTCTGTTTCAGGGAAGTATCAAACTGAGCAATTGCTTCCTCCCTGGTCTTACAGTTGATCCAGGCTGCATTTTTGGTAGCCAGCTGAAAGCTTTCTCTCGGGTAACGTTCTACCAGTGCCTGACGGATTGCATCCTCGCTTCCTGCATATGCCCATGCCGTATCAAAATAAGTAAAACCTGCAGCCAGGAATTTATCTACCATGACCTTAGTCTGCTCCACATCAACGCTTTTTCCATTCATGGGAAGACGCATTAATCCAAAGCCAAGCTTCTTAATGTTTTCTCCTAAATATGCCATTTTTAACCTCTCATTCTGCCGTCCTCACGGCCATTCAAACTCATTTGCCGGATTTAGTAAAGTTTACGCGACTGTTTACACTTTCCCTACCTTGCCTGCAATTATTTATCGTGATAAAATCATCTTAGTATATTCGTCTAACTCGAAGTCAAGATATAAAATGAATCTATAACCTAAAATAAATCTATAATCCAGGATATAATAGTTAATTCTTGTTTTACTATTTAAATTCATCGCTACCGGTTTTATCCACATTGCATCCACAAGAAAGGAAACTTAAACCATGAATTATTCCGTTAAAGAAATTGCTGAAAAAATGGGACTGACCGAGCATACCATTCGTTATTATACAGATCAAAATCTGTTCCCTTGTAAGCGTGATTCTAACAATCGGCGTGTTTTTGATGACCAGTCAGTTAACTGGCTGCAAGGAATTAAATGCCTGCGTGCCTGCGGCGTTTCTATTGAGGACATTAAAATATATTGTGATCTTTGTCTGGAAGGAGATGTCACCATCCCGGAACGTCACCAGTTCATGCTGCATCAGCAGGAACTGGCACAGGAACGTCTGCGGGAAGCCCAGGAGGTTGCCAATTATATGGATTACAAGGTGAAGCATTATGAAGAAATCCTGGCAAATAAAATTCCTGATGATATGAATCCGGCTACAAAAGAAACTCCCGGTGTTGGAAAACAGGTTGGATAAATCTCTCCAATTCCATGGTTCCCAGATCACCCTCATCACGTGATCTTACCGACACCGTGTTACCTGTCACTTCCTGTTCACCCACAATCAGCATATAAGGCACTTTTTGCAGCTGTGCTTCCCTGATCTTCAAACCGATTTTCTCTGCTCTGCCGTCTATTTCGGTCCGCATGCCTTCTGCTCTCAGTTTTTCTTCTACTGCCTTGGCATAGTCCAGATATTTATCTGAAATAGGCAATATTTTTACCTGCATCGGTGCCAGCCAAAGTGGGAACTTCCCGGCATAATGTTCTATTAAGATTCCAATGAAACGCTCAATAGAACCAAATACCACTCTATGAATCATAATAGGCTGGTGCTTTTCTCCATCTGCTCCCATATATTCCGCCCGGAAACGTGCCGGCAGCTGGAAATCCAGCTGAATCGTGCCACACTGCCAGGTTCTTCCAATGGAATCCTCCAGATGAAAATCAATTTTCGGTCCGTAAAAAGCACCATCTCCTTCATTTACCACATAAGGCAGTTCCAGTTCATCCAGTGCATTTCGAAGTCCCTCTGTTGCCAGTTCCCAATCTGCATCACTTCCGATAGAATTTTCCGGTCTGGTGGATAATTCCACATGATAAGAAAATCCAAACTTAGAATAAACTTCATCTATCAGGCGAATTACGCCTTTGATCTCTGACGGAATCTGCTCTCTGGTCATGAAAATATGAGCATCATCCTGGGTAAAACAGCGAACTCTCATTAAGCCATGAAGCTGACCGGATTTCTCGTGACGGTGTACCAAACCCAGTTCTCCCATACGAATAGGCAGATCCCTATAAGAATGAGGCTTATTTTTATAGACCAGCATCCCTCCCGGACAATTCATGGGTTTAATAGCAAAATCTGTCTCATCAATTACTGTAGTATACATATTTTCACGATAGTGATCCCAGTGACCGGAGGTTTCCCAAAGAAATCTGTTTAACATCATCGGCGTGGAAATTTCCACATAACCTTCTCTGGTATGAAGCTTTCGCCAATAATCGATCAGCAGATTCTTCAATACCATACCCTTTGGTAAAAAGAAGGGAAATCCCGGTCCTTCCTCCATAATCGTAAATAATTCCAGTTCCTTCCCCAGTTTTCTGTGATCTCTGCGCTTTGCTTCTTCGATCTGATTTAGATACTGCTCCAATTCCTCTTTTTTCGGAAAAGAAGTGCCATAGATCCTGGTCAGCATCTTATTTTTTTCATTGCCTCTCCAGTAAGCGCCCGCTGTAGATGTCAGCTTAAACGCCCTGATGGCAGAGGTATAGCTTACATGAGGACCTGCACACAGCTCCAGATATTCTCCCTGTTCAAAGAATACCAGTTCTGCATCCTCCGGCAAATCTCTGATCAGCTCCAGTTTATATGGTTCTGCTTTAGCTTCCATAATGGCAATTGCCTCTTCTCTATTTTTAATAGAACGTCGAAGCGGCAAGTTTTCTTTTACGATCTTTTTCATCTCTGCTTCTATCTCAGGGAATCTTTCTTCTGAGAAATCAAAATCAAATTCAAAATCATAATAAAATCCATCCTTAATTGCCGGTCCAATGGCACACTTTGTCGTGGGCCATAAACGCTTTACCGCCTGCGCCAGAATATGGGCTGTGGTGTGGCGAAATGCCTCTCTTCCCTTTTCATCTTCAAATTGCAGTTCTACAATGGAACCGTCTTTTTCGCAAATCTTCATGTCTGTTCTCCTTTTTAAATTTTTTGGTTCAACATAAGAGTTTTATTTCATAAGGGTATTTCATGATTTGTAATGTTTAATGAAATAAAAAAGCACCCCGGCATATACTATCTCTAGTATCTGCAAGGGTGCTGTCTGCACGGTTCCACCTTAACTTTTCACTTCAGATTCACACGAAATCCTATCCTTTAACGCAGGCATACGGTAATACTTATCGGAACAAATAAAGTCGTAATTTGTTCTTTCGTAATACAGCTTAGGAATGGTTTTTGGGATAGTTTCCTCATAAACAGCTCTCACCTATCACTGCTCTCTCTGGCTTTGGACCGCTATCTTACTTTTTTCCGTCATTGCTTTTCTTATGTTTGATTTGTATTTTAGTACTTTATATGGTATCTGTCAAAGGGTTATTTACATCGTATCATCCTCAATTGCTTCTATCATATTCTCTTTTACGATTCGTTTAGCGCATCCGGCATAAGCACAGAAAACAGCCATGAAAATACCCAGCACATACATGAGAACCACTCTTGCCGGCATCACTTTTATAAAATCTCCCCAGTCAAGCAGCGTTATTCGTAACATCATACCACTGATCACCAGGATTACCGGCATACCGATCACAATTGGAGAGACTGCAAATAAACAGCCTTCCAGCAGGAATACTTTATGTAAACCAGACGCTGTCATTCCCGCAGATCTAAACAGCGCATATTCTTTTTTATGAACTCTGATATTATTCGTAATTGTAGAGAACGTATTGAAAATACCAATGACTGCAATCATGACAGCCACGGCATAAACCGCTGTTCTGATGGCCTGCTGACTGATAGCCTGCTCTCTTTCTTCCTCCAGCCGGCTCCAGACGGTAAAATCTTCTGATCCCATATAATTCGTACTGTCTGCCATAATCTGTTCTTTTACACCAGCACTGTTCTCTACTCCTGCCAGTAAATCGATGGACAGACTATTAGCCTCCAGCTTCCTGTCCTCTGAAAAATGCCGTGTAAGTGCTTCATAGTCCTTCATAGGCAGGATCAATGCCAAACTATATCTGCTGGTATCTAAAATCCCCGGTGCTTCTTCTGTAACAGCCCCGACCTGTACCGAAAATTCATAGTTTCCATCCATGTCATCGAATACTTTCTCTCTACAGGATAATACATCTCCAGGTTTCATCTGCAGCATGGGAATCTTTACGGTTTCCTTCGTACCGCTTTTCATATGATAAGTACTGTCTACCAGAACACTGTCAGGCAGATGATCTGCTGAAATCCCAATTTTATCACAATATTGTTCAAAAGATTCCTCTTCCAGACCTACCAGATAGGTTACGATCCGATACTGCTCCCCTTCTTTTACAACATTGTATTTATAGGCATCCACTCCCTCAAGCCCGCCATTTTCTTTGAAAATAGCGGACTCCTGCGCACCGGTTACATAAGTGGTAGTTCGTACCTCTCTGTGTTCGCAGATATCCTGCACCTGCGGTATTTCTTTTATTTTCCGAAGCAGCTCCGGGTCCGGTTCTTCCATCAAGCTCATTTGCAATGTTAAATCGTAATTTAAGATCTCTTCATCCTGTGCCACTGCCATATTAAATATAGATATAATATTGGCATAGCTTACTAATAAAATAAAACACAGTGTAAGAGATAAAATTGCTGTTTTCATGCTCTTCTTATTCTGTCTATACTGATTCACGCCCAGTTCTCGATAAATATCAATATGTGTCGACGTTTTTGGGATTTTGCACCTACCCGGGTTGGAAATACCCTCTATCACCGAGATTTTTCCAACCCGATTAGCCGGTATCCTGGCGGAAAGCAAGACCATGACCAGAGAGAAGATCCCGGCAAACAGGAGCACCACAGGAGAAAACGCGATCTGCATAGCCACATAGTTTTCTGTTCCTGCCAAAATGGTATTCATCCGCTTCAGTACCAGATAGCTGAAAACATAACCCAGCACAAGTCCCGGCAACAGTTGCAGTATCCACAAAATCACGCCTTCAAATAAAACTGAATGCCGAATTTGTTTTGGGGTAGCACCCATGCTTTTCAAAATACTCAATTCCCTGATTCTGCTGTTGGCTGATATGGCAAAAGTGTTATAAATGATCAATACAAATACACCCATGACCAGCAAACACAAAACTACTGCCATGATAATCATAGAGATGAACAACGTGCCGGTGTTCTTCTTATCTGTAATACCATATAAGTTCAAGAGCGTTGTATTATAACGAACACCATACTTTCCTGATTCATCCATTACCAGCCCGGCTTTTTCTGCAATCCGTGGAAGCGTTTCATAAATTTGTTCCGGATGATTCACCCGCAGATAAATAGTCAGCTCATCCGTTGGCTGAATATCCGTATGATCCAGATATCCCATGGCAATATAGCCCGGAAAAGCAGATACTCCGGAAACATCAATGGATCCCACGATCTTCAATCGTCTGGTTTCTGTGACTTCAAAGCTTTCGCCTGTTTTCTCATAATCCCTGGTTTCCAGTTCCCTGCCATCAAGCATTCGTTTACCCACAGGCAATACCAATTCATCTCCTACCCGAAATTCCGGATTGTCCGTGAAAAATAACTTTGAAACTACAATTTCTCCCTGTTTTTCAGGAAGACGTCCTTCCAAAACTGTCTGAGTATAGTTCATGTCCTTCCAGAAATTTTCATCAGCATCCCGCATGAGAAGATAGGGTCTTTTGGTCATTTTAGGTTTGGCAGTATACCAATTGCCCTTTACCATAACCGTAGTAACCTCCGGATCTTCCAACACAGTCGGTAGCATAGCTCCCGTTGTTGCATCCCATAACTCCCCGTGCCAATAACCGATTTGTTCCTTCGCTTCATCTACCTTTCCCTGCCAGTAGGAATACAGGAAAATACACAGAGAACAAAGTAGTGCAGATGCAATAGTAATAGCAATCAGCATGGATATAGTCTGTTTTTTATTTTGCTTTGATTTTTGCCAGGTATATTCCTCCATGATCTTCATAGGGCAGTCACCTCGTCAGATACAATGCGTCCGTCCTCGATCTGTATCATACGATCTGCTGCCTGTGCAATCTCTTCATCATGAGTGATCATAACAATCGTCTGACGGTATTCCTGATTTGCCTGCTTTAATAATGTAATAATGGATTTTGTGTTTTCCTGATCCAGATTGCCTGTTGGCTCATCTGCCAGGATCACTGCCGGATGGCATAGAAGTGCCCTGCCGATTGCCGTTCTCTGCTTTTGACCTCCGGACAGTTCATCGGGAAAATGCTGCAGACGATTTGACAACCCCAGCAGTTCCACTAATCTCTGAAATTCTTCCCGATCCGGTTTTCTGCCGTCCAACAGCATTGGCAGCATGATATTTTTTTCCACTGTTAATGTGGGAACCAAATGAAAGGCCTGGTAAATCAGTCCGATATTTCGCCGCCTGAAAATAGCCATTTTCGTTTCATTTAAGGCTGCAATATCGGTTTGATCAATCCAGACCTTTCCCTCTGTCGGAATATCCACTCCTCCCAGCATATGCAAAAATGTGGATTTTCCCGATCCGCTGGGTCCCATAACTGACACGAACTGTCCCTCGGGTATTGTCAGATGCAGATGATCCAGCGCCACTACCTTTGTATCATTACTTCCGTAGATTTTTGTAAGATTTTCAACTTTTAGAATATCCATATGATTCCCCCTATTTTCTTTCCATTTAGCTATTTTATAATCCTCATCATAACCTTTGAAAATTAAATTCTGATTAAGGGAATCTTGAGATTTCCATTCCTATTTATTAAAACGGCCTTTACTTTTCTGTATATCTAATAAATTCAGTCAGCCATTTTAATAAATCTGCGGCGTAAACCACTGATATTTTTTCATATCCACATGTCCGTCCACAAATTCTATGCCGTCCTCCATAAGCAATCGAACCTGTTCATTTTCGCCCCCAAAGGCGAATGCTTCTGATACTCTGCCGTCTTTTGTCACTACCCGATAACACGGAATGTTCTCCGGATCCGGATTGACATGTAGGGCATAGCCCACTACTCTTGCCCAGCGTCTGTTTCCTGCAAGTGCTGCCACCTGTCCATAAGTCGCAACTGTTCCACGGGGTATTTGTTTCACTACCTTATATATTCGTTCAAATGAATTTTCTTCCATTTTCGTCTCCGTCTTCAAGCATATAGTATGCGTAATTAACATATATTATATTAAATTTGCATAATTTATCTATTCCAATTAGCATAAAATGAAATCATGGAAAAGAGAAGAATAAACCGTTTAAAGGAATTACGGACATCTCACAATCTGACGCAAAGACAGGTCTGTGATAAATTTCATCTTAATCAAAGCACCTACAGCCGCTACGAATCAGGAGATCAGAAAATGTATGAAGACCTGATTATTGATGTTGCGGCTTTTTACCATGTTTCAACCGACTATCTGCTGGGTGTGGAAAGTAAGGATCTGGTAGATAAGGATCTTGAATTTGACCGTCTTCTCCATGATTTCACTGATTTTTATATTGCAAATAAAAATAAAAAAAGTTAGTAATATTTTAATCATTACCCTGATCACTATTCTTTACCTGAGAAAGGTATCGGTATACACTTGCCTGTGAACAATGCAGTGCTTCAGCCACATTTGGAATTGCACCTTTTAATAGGAAAATACCACCGGCCTCCAAAGCTGTAATAATATGCATCCTCTCATCTGCCGTCAGTCTGTCTGCTGTTACACCAAGTTCATCCAGTTCCCGTCCAACTGCCTCGCTTACCACTGCATCAATAGAATTATGAAAACTTTCTTCTACTAATAAAGAAGAATGAAATTCCGGTTCCTGCAATGTCTCATTAACCGGCTCAAAGCCCATAAAAGAATCCGGATGGCATAATTTTAAAATAGCATCTCCCACATCACGATATCTGCTGTCATCAAAATTAATGCAAAGCATACCAATCAGTTTCCCATCATCCTTAATAAATAAAGTCGAAGAACGTAACGCTTTTCCACTTGCAGATACTCCGGTATAATGCAATCTGTAATTCTGCGTCTCATAACACTTATCCATGAGAAACTTCAATGCTACATTCGTCAAGGGGGCGCCAATTTCCCGTCCGCTCACATGATTATTTGCAATTGCAATAATGGACTGATTCTTATCTGTCAGGTCGTGAAGCACTACTTCGTAGTCCGGTCCAAGCACCTGTCCTAAAAATTCTGTCAATTTAATATAATGTA
This sequence comes from Lachnospiraceae bacterium, assembly GCA_028693705.1. Classification (GTDB taxonomy): domain Bacteria; phylum Bacillota; class Clostridia; order Lachnospirales; family Lachnospiraceae; genus JAQUUX01. Next base: position 41,028 of record JAQUUX010000010.1, read on the forward strand.
TCAACAGCGGATTTGCCATATGCCCGTCTCCTTTTCTCGATTGTAATTTTTAATTTCTGTTCTTTTATTATACTGTTTCTGTCTACTCTTTGTCAAAAGAACTTTTGTAATTTTTTCATCTTATAATAATTTTTTATTACAAATTGTATATTTAATATGTGCATTTTAAACATATCATTTGGTACTTTGTTATCATTTTTATACAATGTCGACAAATATTTGTTGACTTATTTTTATTAGTGTGATAAATTTTTCTTACCAAGGAGGTAGCATTTCATGAAAAAAATCATCAACACCACATTGGCACCTGCAGCGATTGGTCCCTATTCGCAAGCTGTTGCCATCAATGGTTTGGTCATTACCTCTGGTCAGCTTCCAATTGATCCATCAACTGGAGCTTTTCCAGACGGTATCGCTGAACAAACCAAACAGTCACTTACCAATGTCAAGCATATTCTTACAGAATCAGGTACAGACATGGATCATGTGGTTAAAACCACTGTTTTCTTAAGTGACATGAACAACTTTGCAGCTATGAACGAAGTATATTCCACGTTCTTTAGCGAAGGTGCATATCCTTCCCGTTCCGCTGTTGAAGTAGCAAGACTTCCCAAAGACGCTCTCGTTGAAATCGAAGTCATCGCCCAGTTGTAACATCGACGTTTTCATACTTTAGAAAAGTACAAAGAAAATCGTCAACACAAACCATTTCATAGGTTCTGTCCGCTAGTTGCAATCAAAATCAAAAAAGCAATGACCGGGGTTCCTCAACAAAGAAGGCTAACAAAGCCGAAATTAGGAGGAAAATAATTATGTCAGAAAAATACCCATTAAATGTGAAAGCACCAAGTTCCTTTGCTTATGTAAAGAGAAACATTCCGAACGTCACTCTCGAGCAGCGTGAGCGTGCACTGCAGTCTACTCATTACAATGAATTCGCATTCCCTGCTGGAATGCTGACTGTAGATATGCTGTCCGATTCCGGTACAACAGCAATGACTGATGTACAGTGGTCCGCAATGTTCTTAGGCGATGAATCCTATGGTCGTAACAAGGGTTACTATGTTTTATTAGATACTTTCCGTGATATCTTCGAAAGAGGTCACGAGAAGAACTGGAAGAAGATCATTGATCTGGTTCGTACAGACTGTACCGATATCGACAAGATGATGGACGAAATGTATCTTTGTGAATATGAAGGTGGTTTATTCAACGGTGGAGCTGCTCAGATGGAGCGTCCAAACGCATTTATTATCCAGCAGGGACGTGCAGCTGAATCCGTACTGATGGAAATCGTAAAAAAAGTTCTTGCAGCTCGTGAGCCAGGCAAGGTATTTACCATTCCTTCCAATGGACATTTCGATACAACAGAAGGAAACATCAAGCAGATGGGGTCTGTTCCTCGTAACCTTTACAACAAAGAGTTACTGTTCGAAGTTCCTGAAGGCGGAAGATATGAAAAGAATCCATTTAAGGGAAATATGGATATCGATAAATTAAAACAGCTGATCAGTGCAGTTGGTGTTGAAAATGTTCCTCTAGTATTTACATGTATTACCAACAACCCGGTTTGTGGTCAGGCAGTTTCCATGGCTAACTTACGTGAAGTCAGCAAGATCACTCATGAATATGGCATTCCTTATATTCTGGATGCTGCTCGTTGGGCTGAAAACGCTTACTTTATCAAGATGAACGAAGACGGATATGCAGACAAGACTATCTCCGAAATTGCTACCGAAATGTTCTCCTATTGTGATGGTTTCTGTATGTCAGCTAAGAAAGATGGCCATGCAAATATGGGTGGTATGGTTGCTTTCCGTGATAAAGGTTTATTCTGGAAGAACTTCTCAGAATTCAATCCTGACGGTTCTGTTAAGACAGATGTTGGCGTATTATTAAAAGTAAAACAGATATCCTGCTACGGAAATGATTCCTACGGCGGAATGAGCGGACGTGACATCATGGCACTGGCTGCTGGTCTGTATGAAAGCTGTAACGTTAACTACTTAAAAGAACGTGTTGATCAGTGTAATTACCTGGCAGAAGGCTTCTACAAAGCAGGTGTTAAGGGTGTTGTTCTTCCAGCAGGCGGACATGGCGTATATATTAACATGGATGAATTCTTCGACAACAAGAGAGGTCATGAGAAATTTGCCGGTGAAGGTTTCAGTCTGGAACTGATCCGCAGATATGGTATCCGTGTTTCTGAATTAGGTGATTATTCCATGGAATATGATCTGAAGACTCCTGAACAGCAGGCTGAGGTTTGTAACGTAGTTCGTTTCGCTATCAACAGAAGTCAGTTAAGCCAGGAACATCTGGATTATGTAATCGCTGCTGTTAAAGCACTGTATGAAGACAGAGAGAATATCCCTAACATGAGAATTACCTGGGGTCACAATCTTCCAATGCGTCACTTCCATGCTTTCCTGGAGCCATATGCAAACGAAGATTAATAGAATATCGTACATAATTTTTTAGAGAAGGTGTTAAAAAGGGGTATCGTGTGGCAAATAGACTGGGGGTTTATTTGCCACACAAGGATTTGTGCCGGAGCCGCAAATCCTTTTCATCGCAAACAGACTGGGGGGTTTGTTTCGCGTACCTCCACAAATTCCGCTCCGGCATGGAGGTTTTATATGGGAAATAACGAGCAAAAGCGTGATGGATTCAACAGTAAATGGGGATTTATCCTGGCCTGCATCGGTTCCGCAGTAGGAATGGGTAATATATGGCGCTTCCCTATTATGGTTTCAGTTTACGGAGGTTTAACTTTCCTGTTACCTTATTTCATTTTCGTGTTCCTGATTGCATCATCCGGTGTAATCGGCGAGTTCTCTCTTGGTCGTGCGGCAGGAGCCGGACCAATTGGTGCTTTCGGACAGTGTACCGAGATGCGTCTGGGCAAGAAGACTCTTGGAGAATACATCGGTGCCATCCCGGTTCTGGGATCCATGGCACTGGCAATTGGTTATACCGTAGTTATCAGCTGGATTTTCAAATATGCTTTTATGGCAATTAATGGTAGCTTGTATGCTATGGGTACCGATATGAACGTAATCGGTGGAACCTTCGGAGCTGCTGCTCCTGAAAGCGCATCATTAGGCGAAAGTATTTCTACTGTATTCAGCGGTGCTGCAGGCAATACTATGTGGCTGATCATTGGTTTGGCTGTTTCACTTGTTATCATGGCAATGGGTATTGCAGGTGGTATTGAAAAAGCTAACAAGATCATGATGCCTGCATTATTCTTCCTGTTCGTAGCACTTGGCATTTATATCTTTACTCTGCCGGGCGCAAGCGAAGGTTACAAGTACATCTTTACTTTAAATCCTGCCGGTTTATTAAATCCTAAGGTATGGATCTTTGCATTCGGTCAGGCATTCTTCTCACTGTCTGTTGCCGGCAACGGTTCCGTTATCTACGGTTCCTACCTGCCAAAGAATGAAGATATCGTTTCCTCAGCTCGTAACGTAGCCGTATTTGATACTATGGCTGCTCTGCTCGCTGCATTTGTTATCATTCCTGCTATGGCAGCCGGTGGTGCAGAGTTATCTTCCGGAGGTCCCGGACTGATGTTCGTTTATCTTGTTAATGTATTTAATGGAATGCCTGGTGGCCGTTTCGTGGGTCTGGTATTCTTCATCTGTGTATTGTTTGCAGGTGTTTCCTCTATTGTAAACCTGTATGAAGCACCGGTTGCAACTCTGCAGGAGAAATTAAACATGAAACGTATCCCTGCTGTTCTCAGCATCGGCGTTGTAGGCTGTATCATTGCAATCTGTATCCAGGGTATTACTTCTCAGTGGATGGACGTTGTTTCCATTTACATCTGCCCATTAGGTGCAATGTTAGCAGGTATCATGTTCTTCTGGTTAGTAAAAGAAGAGAAAATTTTCGAAGCTGTTAATGAAGGCGCAGTTAAACCTATTGGTAAATGGTTTATCCCGCTTGGCAAGTACATCTATGTTCCACTTGCATTGATCGCATTGATCGCAGGCGCGTTCTTTGGTGGTATTGGATGATTAAGCTGTAGTTTAGCAACTTAAAAAATAATGTTTATAATGAGACGGCAATGGTGTGGGTGTGTATCCTTCCATTGCCGTTTACACGTATAAGAGTCTCTACATCATTCCATGAAGATACTTGTCCTTTAACGCTAACGGTCCCAATCGCCATCCTGGCTCTGAGGGACCTTTCCGGGCATCCATGCCCGGAATAGCTGGGTTACAACTGGAATGATTAGAGGCTCTAATACGTGCGCTCAGGCAATGGAAGAATACACACCCGCACCACTGCCTGTTCGTTACATTCGTTATTCTTTTCAAGTTGCCAATCTGCAGTTGGCCCGGTCTGTAGCCAAGGCTAAACTATTGCAACTATTCGTTTGCCGTAACTGGGAGCTATGCACCACCGGCACCACAAACTGCAGATTAAAGAAAATAAATATTGCGCAAAACGAGGTTCAGCCGTGTATCATATGCGAACAAGCACTGTAAACGCGTCTGCACTTAGTTCGCGTCTTGTGCGAACTTATGTACAGCTACGTGTTTACTGTAGTGAGAACGGGCTTGTGAGCATATGATACACGGCTGAACCGTCCCTTTGCTAGCAATTCTTATTCCTTTAAACTACAGTTTTATCCCACTCGGCTTGCTTAAACCCGGTCAGTACAAAATCATCCCCGATGACCAGTGGTCTCTTTACCAGCATGCCGTCTGTTGCCAGGATCTCATATTGCTCTTTTTCTGACATGTCCGTCAATTTATCTTTCAATCCCAGTTCCTTATATACCAAACCACTTGTATTAAAAAATTTCTTTAAAGGCAGGCCGCTTAATGCATGCCATTCTTTCAGTTGTTCAGCTGTAGGGTTTTCTTTTTTAATATCATATAGTTCATATTCCACATGATGCTCGTCCAAATAAGCCAGAGCCTTTTTACAGGTGGAACAATTCGGATAACAATATACTTTCATAAGTGAGCTCCTTTTTTATTTTTATTTTACCACAGAACAGGGACATAATCTTCTGCATACCCTATGTTATAGAATTCCGTTATTACATTTTATATTGATTCTATAGAAAAGCGCAAACAGGAAGGTTACATAACATGTGTGAAAATTTCAAAAATATTGCCACCTTAAACGATGTAGTTCCGGGACAGATTGCCGTTATAAAAGAATTACGCACAAGCGGAAGTATGCGACGCCGACTTTTGGATATTGGACTGGTACAGGACACCCATGTAGAATGTCTGGGGCGAAGTCCCGGCGGAGATCCCACCGCATTTTTGATCCGAGGTGCAGTCATTGCTATTCGTTCAGAGGATTGTGCTAACATCATAATTCAGCCGAAGGAGATGCATAACAATGACACGCTCTAGTTATTCTGATACTGTAAAAACAATTGCCCTGACTGGAAATCCCAATGTAGGAAAAAGCACTGTTTTCAACAGCCTTACCGGTTTAAATCAGCATACTGGTAACTGGCCGGGCAAAACTGTTATCACTGCCCAGGGTTATTGTTCCACTGACAAACAATCCTACCGTATCATCGATCTTCCCGGCACTTATTCTCTTCTGGCTCATTCTGCCGAGGAAGAAGTAGCCCGAAATTATATTTGTTTTGGTGATGCTGATGTAATCGTGGTGGTATGTGATGCCACTTGCCTAGAGCGTAATCTTAATCTGGTATTGCAGGTTCTGGAAATCACTTCACAGGTAATCATCTGTGTGAATTTGCTGGACGAAGCCAAACGAAAGGGAATACGTCTCGACCTGGCACTCCTCTCCAAACGGCTGGGTGTTCCTGTCGTGGGAACCGTTGCGCGCAAGAAAAAATCACTCGTTACACTGTTAAAGTTTCTGGACGAAATCACCGCTACGCCATCTGCATTTTCCTCATCAGATAACAATCCGGCAAAATATACAGTTTCCACTATACAATATCCGCAGCCAATTGAAGATGCCATTGCTATCATAGCGCCCTTTGTTCAAAATTTACTGCGTGATTTCCATAATAAAAATTCTATTCCCATCAATTGTCGTTGGCTCAGTCTGCAACTGTTGGATCCGGATCCATCTCTCACGACAGAGATCAATAATTATTTTGGTAATTCCTTTTTACAGCATGAAGAATTACAAACAGCTCTTTTCCTGGCACATAAACAGCTATCAGAACAAGGTATAGACCGAAATTGTTTTAAAGATATGATTGTATCTGCCCTGGTGAAAAAAGCCGAATTAATATGTACTGATGCAGTAATCTATGATAACCATCCCTATTCAAACTTTGACCGCGGACTGGACCGGTTACTTACCAGCAAACTTACCGGTTACCCAGTCATGTTGCTTTTATTGACCGGTATATTTTGGCTGACAATTACCGGTGCTAATATACCATCCGGTTTATTGGCTAGTGGATTGTTTCAAATACAGGATTACCTCACTGCTTTTTTCCAGTATATCCATGCTCCGGCGTGGCTGCATGGTCTTCTTGTGCTTGGAGGCTATCGGGTACTGGCATGGGTGGTTTCTGTCATGTTACCCCCCATGGCGATTTTCTTTCCACTCTTTACATTATTAGAGGACATGGGCTATCTTCCACGAATCGCCTATAATCTTGATCAGCCTTTCAAACGATGTGGTGCCTGCGGAAAACAGGCATTATGCATGTGCATGGGTTTTGGCTGCAATGCCGCCGGTGTAATTGGCTGTCGGATCATTGATTCACCCAGGGAACGTTTACTGGCAATTCTCACCAATAATTTTGTTCCCTGTAATGGTCGTTTTCCTACACTTATTGCTATTTTAACCATGTTCTTTGTAGGAACCGCCGGTGGTTTTTTATCCTCTATACGCTTTGCTCTGTTACTGACACTAGTTATCATAATCGGTGTTGCAACTACTTTTGCTGTTACCCGTTTATTAAGCAGGTCTCTGCTTCGTGGAATTCCTTCATCTTTTATCTTGGAACTGCCGTCCTACCGCAGACCTCAATTTGGCAAAGTCATTCTTCGTTCTATTTTTGACCGGACAATATTTGTATTAGGACGCGCCATGATCGTCGCCATTCCTGCCGGATTACTCATCTGGATCATGGCAAATGTTACAATTGAAAATGTCAGTATATTAAATCGTTTCGCTGCATTACTGGATCCTTTTGCCAGACTTATGGGCTTGGATGGTGTAATTCTCATTGCATTTATCCTGGGTTTTCCCGCCAATAAGATTGTGATACCCATTGTAATCATGACATATATGGCGCAAGGCAGCATTATGGAATTGGATAGTCTGACTCAAATAAAGGAGCTCTTCGTCTCTAATGGCTGGACCTGGGCAACAGCTGTCAGTACCATGCTGTTTTGTCTGTTCCATTGGCCCTGTTCTACCACATTACTTACCATAAAAAAAGAAACCGGCAGCCTGAAATGGACTGCATTGGCTGCCGGAATTCCCACTTTATTTGGGATCTTTGTCTGTATCTTATTTACAACTCTGGTAAAGGACTTAGGTTATCTTATGCTGTAATCTACTCCCACTTTTTCCAGATATCAGGCAGGTAACCCGCAGTTGCCAGCTTACCATTTCTCACTATGGGCTGTTTCAATATCTGCTGGTTTTCCAGTATTTTTTCTTCCTTGTCTTCTTCGGCAATATAACGGATCAGTGCCAGGGCATCCTTGTCCTTGCACTGGTCATCCACTAGATTGTCCAGACCGCCAACCGCCTGTTTCACGCTGGTAAATTCACCTTTACTCATACCTTTTTCCTTTAGGTCTATAAACTGATATTTCACATTACGTTCTTTAAAATAACGAATTGCCTTTTTCGTATCAAAATTTTTCATAGTACCAAATATCTGAATGTTCATATGCAATACTCCTCGTATTATAAGTTTATAGACCTCAACCATAGAGGCTATAGACTTATTTTTATGATATAGGTATTCGATGAATTGTTGGTCATACCTACATAGTTAATAAGTTACTTTATAGTCATGGTCC
>JAQUUX010000011.1 GCA_028693705.1 Lachnospiraceae bacterium
TTTGGTAGCTTAATTTTACATCAAAAAGGAATGAGATTCCTTATATTTTGGGCATTTTTTTAAAGTTGTTCATTACAATGCTGATAAAATCAGGAGCTTGTGGATAAATCTGCGGAAACTCAAGTTACATTCTCCATTTCTTTTTTTCATGTTCTAGTGTAGAATTATAACATTAGAAATTGTTTTCGTAAATGCCACAAGTACGGCAGAATGTGAGGAAAAATATGTATGATACAACAGTGACCCTGAAAAAAGGTGAGGGACGTACCTTAAAGTCCGGCGGCATGTGGGTCTTTGATAACGAAATTGATAAAGTAAGCGGAACCTTTGAAAATGGGGATATTGTGAGCATTCATGACTTCGACGGTTATTTTCTGGGCTATGGCTTTATAAATGCTAATTCCAAAATACGAATTCGTCTGCTAGCCAGACATAAAGAAAATCTGATTACAGAAGAATTTCTGGAAAGCAGAGTACGGGCAGCATGGGAATATCGGAAAGCTACTATTGATACCAGCTGCTGTCGTCTTATTTTTGGCGAGGCTGATTTCTTACCAGGCATTGTAATTGATAAATTCAATGATGTTCTGGTGGTGGAATCCCTGGCACTTGGAATTGATCGCCTAAAACCAATTATACTTGATAAGTTAAAAAAAGTATTAGCTGAGGACGGCGTATCTATTCGAGGCATTTACGAGCGTAGTGATGCAAAGGTCAGATTAAAGGAAGGCATGGAACGGGTTAAGGGCTTCATCGGAGAGCCTTTTGATACCAAAGTGGAAATTATTGAAAATGATGTCCACTATATTGTTGATGTGGAAGATGGACAAAAGACCGGATTCTTTCTGGATCAGAAAAACAACCGCGCTTCCATTAAACAAATATGTAAGGGGAAAAAAGTACTGGACTGCTTTACACATACCGGTTCTTTTGCATTAAATGCCGCTGTTGCGGGTGCATCTTCTGTTCTGGCTGTGGATGCTTCTGATGTTGCAATTGCACAGGCAAGGGAAAATGCCGTATTAAATAAGGTAGAAGATATTGTTTCTTTTACCTGTGAAGATGTTTTCGACCTGCTTCCCAGACTGGAAGCGGAAAAAGAAACCTACGATGTAGTTATTCTGGATCCGCCGGCCTTTACAAAATCCAGAGAATCTATTAAAAATGCCACCAAAGGTTACCGAGAAATCAATATGCGTGGTTTAAAGCTGGTAAAAAACGGGGGGTATCTGGCCACTTGTTCCTGTTCACATTTTATGGATCCGGAATTATTTGCCAAAACCATAAAGGAAGCGGCCCATGCAGTCCATAAAAGACTGCGTCAGGTAGAATTTCATACCCAGGCACCCGATCATCCAATCCTTTGGGCATCTGATGAATCCTACTATCTGAAGTTCTATATTTTCCAGGTTGTGGAAGATTTATAATATTTTATTTCATACTTTTATTGACGGCTTGTTTCGAGATGTTTATATTGTAATCATATACAAATTGCAAATTATGTTTTATTAACTATATAGTTCTCGTGGCTATATCACTATAGTTTCTAGGAGGAAAATTATGGAAAAGAAAATTATTTTAACGGGAGACCGCCCTACCGGAAAGCTTCATATCGGACATTATGTAGGCTCTCTCAGACAGCGTGTAGAACTTCAGAATACCGGAGAATTTGAAAAAGTTTTCATTATGATCGCCGATGCTCAGGCACTGACAGATCACTTTGATAACCCACAGATGGTACGTGATAATATTGAACAGGTAGCACTTGATTATCTGGCTATCGGACTTGATCCAGCCAAATCAACCTTTTTAATCCAGTCACAGATTCCTGAATTAACAGAGCTTACTTTTTATTATATGAACCTGGTAACTGTTTCCAGACTGCAGCGTAACCCTACAGTAAAAGCAGAAATCAAACAGCGTGGTTTTGAAACAAATATTCCTGTTGGTTTTTTCACTTATCCAATCAGCCAGGCTGCTGACATTACTGCATTTCAGGCAACTACTGTTCCTGTAGGTGAGGATCAGGAACCTATGCTGGAACAGACCAGAGAAATCGTTCGTAAATTCAATGAAATATATGCTCCGGCCTTGACAGAACCCAATATTCTGCTGCCAACAAATAAAGCTTGTCTTCGTTTGCCCGGCACAGATGGAAAAGCAAAGATGAGCAAATCAATTGGCAACTGCATCTATCTGTCCGATTCTGCTGATGAAATTCGTCAGAAAGTAATGTCTATGTACACTGATCCGGAACATCTGCAGGTATCCGATCCTGGACATATTGAAGGAAATACGGTATTTACTTATCTGGATGCCTTTAGCCTGCCAGAACATTTTGAAAGATATTTACCGGATTACGCAAATCTGGATGAGTTGAAAGATCACTATAAACGTGGCGGATTAGGTGATGTGAAAGTAAAACGCTTCTTAAATGAAGTAATGCAGGAAACATTGGAACCAATTCGCACAAGACGCCAGCAATATGAAAATGATCCTGCTGCGATTTTTGAAATGTTGAAAAAAGGTAGTGAACTGGCACGTGAATCTGCTGCCCAGACACTTGACCGTGTAAAAGAAGCAATGAAAATCAACTATTTTGGATAAATGATACTATCCTAACTTATTATTTATTCTTTCATACAAAGGCTTTTGTTTCCATACCTGGTTTCGCATCTAAGCCACTGCTTATCCTGCGTTGAAACCTGATAGGACTCACAGGCCTTTTGTATTGCTTTTCGATAAGTTCTCTCATCTAAGATACAATTTTTCAGATATTCTTTCGTTTCCTCCGGAAACTTTGCAAAACAAATGGACACTGCCCAGGCAACAGCCATCATAGCATAGTAATCTTTTGTTAAAACCTTATCAAAGATTTCGTACAGAGTCTGCAGATACTCCTTTTGTATAAAGCGATTCAATAACATTACCACCCCAAAACGAATAGCATATTCCTGTTCTGATAATAAATAAGGCTGTAGAAAGTCCAACCACTCTTTCTTTTCTTTATCTTCTATTCGAAAGGATGCACACACTGTGTCATTAATGGACCAGTTATCAATAAATGGAATAAACTTCTGTAAATAAATAAACTTCTCCTGTAGTGGTAATTTACTATAACCGATTACTATTCCATATAACATTTTCTCCTCAAATAAACATCTCTCCAGTGATGACAGTTGTAAATATTCTTCTCCATTATTCCTTGCTATTTCTTTTGCCAGTTTTCTAACCTCCGGAATGCGTACGCCAATCATATTATCACATCCGGGAATCAAACCAGACGAGAACTGTTTATATTTTTCATCCTGTAATTCTAATAGTCTTTGTCTAATATCCATTCTATTTGGTTTCCAATCTGTGCGGCTCTAAATATGCCAGAAAAATTTCGTCAATATCCGGATAAGAACGTTTTAAAGATACCGGTTTCCCATCTACCAGAAAACAATGGCTGCTGGTTCCTATAGTTGTTAATTCGCCGGTTTCTTTATTATACATTTCATAGCCAATCTTCAGTTTAATCCCATTATAGGCGGCTACCGTTGTTCTGATCTGAACAGTATCCTGAAAATGCACCATATTTCTATACTCGCAGGCAACAGCCAGAACCGGACTGATAATACCCACTTCTTCCATTTGCTTATAGCTAAATCCCATCTGCTCCATGAAATCCATTCTTGCTTCTTCCATCCAGCGAATATAATTAGAATGATGCACAATTGCCATCTGGTCTGTCTCATAATATTTTACATGATGCTCATAAATTTGAATTTCTCTTTTCTGGTATGCCAAATCAAACATCTCCTTTAATATTTTATTCCTGTAAAAACAAGATCTTTATCACATATTATAAGACGAAGTTATAAAAATCTCCACGGTTTTCGTACTTGACGAGTCCGCTTAATTATTGTATTATCTTATTTGTTCCCGTGAAAATCATCGGAATGTGGCTCAGCTTGGTAGAGCGCTGCGTTCGGGACGCAGAGGTCGCGTGTTCGAATCACGTCATTCCGATTAAAAAGACAGATCATCTGATCTGTCTTTTTTATTGCCATAATTTTACTAAAATTTTATCTAACTGATTAAAATCTATAGGCTTTCCAATATGTTCCGTAAATCCCAACGAAAGAGATCTTTCTCTATCTTCTTTAAATGCATTTGCAGATAAAGCAATTACCGGAATTCTATCTCCTCCATATTCTATTCTTTTCCGAATCGCTTCCAATGTCTCATTCCCATTCATCTTTGGCATGCAAAGATCCAAAAGCACCGCCTGGTAGTAATTTGTCCCATGGGTCAGAAACATCTGCAGTGCCTCCTCTCCATCATATACCAGATCTACCTGCCCCCCTTTTAGTTTGGTCCGCTCCTGGATCATGACACCGCTAATCTGCATATCATCGGCCAGTAAAATTCTTTTTCCGGTATAATCCAATATGTTTATATTATTTTGCATATACAGTTTTATCACATTAATAATACGCATATATTCTTTTTGTATTTTGGAAAATTGTATGCTGATATGCAACTGTTTTTTCATTCTCAGATCTTCTATCAGTTTTTGTAATTCACTTTCCAGGACGTCCAGTTCCAGATTAGATGCTACGCCCTTCATCCCATGTGCAATATCTGCTGCCGCTTCATAGTTCTTTTCTTTAATTTTCTTTTGCAGTTCATCATACTTGCTTTCTTCAGGAAAGCTTCTAATCAATCGACAGAGAAGTGTCTCCATTCCACTAAATCGATTTAACAGCTTTCTTTTATCAACCTGCAATTCATCCAACAATTCTAATATTGTCATCTGGTTTTATTCCTTTTCCATTACCATAGCTGTTATCTCTCTCAGCTTTTTTCGATCAATCGGCTTACAAATATGTCCATTCATACCGGCTCTTTTGCATTCCTCGATTTCTTCTGCAAACACATTAGCTGTCATAGCAATAATCGGAATATTTTTTGCATCTGATCGGCTCATTTTACGTATTTTCCTTGTTGCTTCTATACCATCCATTTCCGGCATACGAATATCCATAAAAATCAAATGATAATACCCGAGCTCTGTTTCCTGAAACTTTCTGATAACATCTGTTCCATTTACTGCCACCTCGACTTCAGCTCCCAAGTCCTTTAAAAATGCTATAGCTATTTCCATGTTTAACAGATTATCTTCTGCTAATAAAACCCTTTTTCCCAATAAGATATCTTTATGCTCTTTCTGTGGTATCTGTTCTTTCTTCTCAGCCACCTGAAAAGGAATACGAATAGTAACCAGGGTTCCCTCTCCCAGTTCACTTTCAATCTGAATTGTTCCATTCATAGCATCTAACAGCTTTTTAGAAATTGCCATGCCCAGACCACTTCCCTCAACGAAATGATTTGTAGATTCCTCTCCTCTTTCATAAGGTTCAAAAATATGCTTTACAAATTCTTTAGTCATACCGATACCATTATCCATGCATCTCAGAATATACCAGACTTTATTTGAGTCCGCGGTTTTTATAAAGGAATCTTTTACCGTTACTTTTCCTTCCAGTTGGGTATATTTCACTGCATTACCAACAATATTCATAATAATCTGCTGAAGTTTCATCTCATCACCCCAGATCAGATATTCATCCGCTCCCAATATATGTTCATATTGAATCTGCTTTCCTCTTGCATTTTCTGTCATGATCACATCAATATTATTCATCAGTTCCACCATGGACATCTCTCTGGGTATCAGATCCAGATTTCCATTTTCAATCTTTCCCATATCCAGAATATCATTTACAAGACCCAGTAAATGATGAGATGCAACTTGGATTTTCTTCAAACCCTGTTCTACATAAACAGTATCCTCATCTTTAAATTTCTCTATGGAAAGTTCAGTTAATCCGATAATTGTATTTAGTGGTGTACGAATATCATGACTTACATTGCACAGGAAATGAGACTTGGCCTGATTTGCTTTTTGTGCTTCCTGCAAAGCCTGTTCTGTCTGTTTCTTTTGTTCCTGCTGTGCTCGTTTCATATCATCCACATTACAGATAGTCATAATACATTTTAACTGATCACTATATATATCCCGGTAACCGTAAATCACCAATTCATGGTAACGATATTTGTTATCATCGTCCAGTTTACGGAATATTATCCGAATCTTGTCCCCCGGCTTTTGAATATGCTTTCTTAGAACAGTATCCTCAAAACATTCTCTGTATGCCCTTCGATCCTCCGGATGAACATAATGGGTAAGAAAACTTTCCAGCTTTTTATCATCCATTAGATAGCATTCCCCATTGCTCTCATAGGATGACTTTATAGTGTAATATCGGTTTTCCGACATATCCAGCACCAATACATATTCATATAGATGCAGAATTTCGTTCAGAAGTTCATCCCTCTCACATTCTGATTTCAGCTTTTCTTTTACTGAATTACTTAAAATAATGGCATTTTCTTCTCCCATCTCCGGTGACTTTGATAGAAGTACGCGAATATGGCAGGTTTCATATTCAGGTTCGGCTGTTCTCATTCTGTAAGTATAAAAAACTTCGCTTTTTCCTTTTTGAAGATTCTTCTTAAACTGTTCTGCACAAAGCTGCTTTAAAAAACTATCTTTTTCCGTCGGTTGAACATCACTGCTGACTTCCAGAAGATGTGTGGTATAATCCCCCTTTTTTTAAATTAATTTATCTCCTCCGTCCTTGTACTGATAGGAAACAAAATTATTTTTCGACAAATTTATGAAGCAAACTCTGGCATTTCTTCCTTTAACTGCCAGCATGGCAAGTGCCTGCTGAAGCATTACGCTGCTTCTCTCCTGAATTTCATCTTCAATATTTCGTAGCATCATCAGACAACACAGATCATTGCTTTTTTCTTCCGGTACCTGAAAAAAACTGATTTCAAAGTCTCCCGTGTCCCCGTCAAAAGAAAGTTGTTCCATACAAATTTTATACAGCTTCTTTCTTTTAATGTTCTCTTCTAATACCATAGGGTTCATAAATGCCAGAAATTTAGCCGCATTCTTTTCATCCATGTGGAAAGATAATTTATTTATGGTTTCCAAATAGGAAAAAGTTTCCGCCTTCTTTTCTCTCTCTGAGAAAAGAATCCTTACGGTTTTCCTTGTAAGATTTAAATAATAGACTGCCTGATAATTCTCCTTTAATAATAGGCGATCCAGTTTTGCATCTTGTTCCAGCTCTTTTTCCTTTTGGATTCCCTGCCCCTGAACCAAAATGCAATCTTTCATACCGATATCCTGAAGTGACCTGATACGAATACGATACCAGATCACAGCTTCTTTTTGCATCAATCACATAGGCAAAATCAGCCTCTTCACATAATAAATTTAATAGTTGATCAATTTGTGCACTTTTTTGTTCAGAACGGCTTTCTCTGTTTTTAACAGGAAAAGAAATAGGCTGTTTCCTATGCCGCTTTCCATCCACTGGCTTTACTGCCGTATTCGGAATACTCCAGCTGCGACCAATCCGTATTACACCTTCTATTTTCTCCTGTTCACACAACATTCTGACACGACGTTCACTAATATTCCACTTTTCTGACGCTGCTCTAACAGACATATACATAATTCGAACCCTCTCCCCACCTTATGAATATAGTCTGACGGTTTTTTTCTGTCAATGATTCCGCTCTTTTCGCGAACAAAAAATAGCCTGTAACATTCCGTTTACGGAACATAACAGGCCATTTATGCTTAATCAGCATATTCTTTCACGATTAACAAGGTAAAATAACTGCTTTTCGGGTCGATATCCTTCAGACTATTTACCAGCTTTTCTTCTGGCATGCCACAATTACTTACACCATAAATATTCAGTTTCTTTTTTTGACTTTCCCGACGTAATTTTTCTTTGATGATTTCCAGCTCCTTACCGGATTTCATATATACTCTGGTTCCCTGAATATTTGCCCCCACTTCACAGTCTCCCGGCAAAATATGAAGCTGCTCCTTTTGATCTACCAAAGAAACACCAAGTGCAGAAGCCGCAGCGCAAAAAGAAGGAACTCCGCTGATTGTTTTTGATCTTGAACCATCTTTCTGAAGCCTTTGCCGCATATAACTATATGTTGCATAAATTGAAGGATCTCCTAATACCAGGAATGCTATTTTTTCATATTTTTCTAATAATTGTTTGATCGTATGATAATTTTCATCATGTGCCCGGTGTAACTTTTCCTCGTCACGAATCATGGGAAAATCCAGACATATACAATTTTTCTTCCGAATATCCGGATAGATTTGCTCCACAATCTTATAAGCAGTACAAGTTTCTTTCTGCAAAGCCGGTAAGATAATCAAGTCTGCATTTTGTATACAATGAAGTGCTTTCAATGTTATGAGTTCCGGATCCCCGGGGCCTACTCCTACCCCATACAAAGTACCTGTTTTTTTGCCTTCGCTTAAGAATCTCTTCACAAACTGGGGATTGGATGGAAAATACAAATGAGGGAATCCCCACCAGTGATTTTCTCCGGCATAGATGCAGTTCCAGCTCCTGCCGGTTACAGGTTTATCCGCCAGACAATCTGTTCCATTTTCTTCACAGTCATAATAGTGAAATTCGTGTCCTCTGATCTTCTCTCCTTTTTCCAGAAAAGAATCAACATTACTCTCTATTGTGACATAACCAAAACGAACCAGTTTCTCCTGTTTCTTTCCTGTTCCGGGTAAAACTCCTGCCATTTCATACAGTTCACCATCAGTTCCCCAGAGCATACTCTGTAGATATAAAAAACCCCCACATTCTGCTATAGATGGAAGTCCATCTGCCAAAGCACTATAGATCGCTCTTCTCATCTCTGCGTTTTCCTGTAATTCCTTGGCATATATCTCCGGATAACCGCCTCCCAGTATAATTCCCTGTAGATTTTCCGGAAGCTTCTTATCATGAAGCGGTGAAAAATATACCAGCTCTGCACCCATCTGCCTGAGCAATTCTATATTATCTTCATAATAAAAGCAAAAGGCTTCATCTCTGGCTATTCCGATGCGCGGACCAGAACTTATATTTACCCCGGTGTAATTGTTATCTTCCACCAATGGAGCCGTATTTTTAGCAATCTGTACGATTTGATCCATATCGACAGTCTTGCTTACAGCTTCTCCTATTACCTGGAATTTTCTCTTAAAATTCGATATTTCTCCCGGCATCTGCAGACCAAGATGTCTGCTTTCTATTTGAAACAGTTCATCTTCCGGCATATAGCCCAGAACTGGAACTCCCGTTTCTTTTTCTAAATAGACTTTTACCATCTGATAGTACGATTTACTGGTCTGGTTTAAGATAATCCCTTTGATCCTTTTCATCGGATCGTGATCCAGATATCCTTTTATAGTTGCTAACAGAGTGGGACCCCCCATTCCCTTTGTCCGCATGACTAAAATAATCGGTGTATCAGTTAATGTTGCTATCTGATAACAAGAGGCTTCTTCAGTCGTTCCACCCATTCCATCAAAAAGTCCCATAACACCCTCAAGAACTGCCAGGTCTCCGGTTTTTGCCGTCCTGATAAACTGCTGTTGGATATGATCTGACCCTGCCAGAAAAGCATCCAGATTTCTGGATGGTATTCCCAATATTTTCTGATGAAACATGGGATCTATGTAATCAGGACCACATTTGAATGCATGAACTTGTTTTTCTATTGAAATACAATACTGTAATAAGGCACAGGTAAATAAGGTTTTACCACTTCCACTGGCCGGTGCTGCAATCATAATGCGGGGAATATTTATTTTATTAGTCATCTGCTTCTCCCTGTAATGTAAAAGAAAAAATAAAAACCGGATTTTCTGCCTGAAACAAATGGTATTTGCCTGCATTCCTGGTTCTGTTCACCTGCACCTGACAAATGGATAAATCAGTGACGTCATTTGCTAATCGTGTAATCTCTGCTACTGTCTCTAAGGTGATTGCGGTAAGTACTACTCTTATCTGTGATCTTTTTTGAGATAACAGTTGAAGAATTTCCTGTAGCCTGCCACCGCTTCCGCCTATAAATACATGTGTCGGTGCCTGAAGCTGTTCCAATGCCACAGGGGCCTCTCCCTCAACGATCTTTATATTTGTCAGTCCATTTAGCTTTGCATTCTGGTGTATCAAGGCAATCCCTTCCTGATTTCTCTCTATAGCATAAACCGTTATAGATGGAGAAAGAGATGCGCTCTCTACTGCAATTGATCCGGTACCACTTCCAATATCATAAAGAATGGATTTCTCCTGTAATCCCAGTTTACAGATTACAATATCCCGGATTTCTTCCTTGGTCATAGGGACTTTTCCACGTACAAAGTAATCATCACTTCTTCCATGGGTAAGCTTTCTCTCTGTCCATGCCGAATTTTCGAGATATAAAATATATAATCCATCCTGTTTTAATGTTAACATCTGTTCCGGTGTCATTGTCTGTACGTATTCTTCCGGATAAGATAATTGGTAACCAATCGTACACGTAATTTGAAAAAATATTCCAGGATCATTTTGCTCAGTTTTCTCTCCGATCATTTGCTGCCATTCTCTTGCAAATTTTTGTACATCCGTTAGCCCGGATACCAACAAGAACAGCTTTTCGTTGGTACGAAGCAAATCCCATACATTTGCTTCTCTTCCATGAATGCTGCATAATATGGCATCCTGCCAGCTTTTTCCCATTTTAGCTGCCAAATAGGAAACGGCAGAAATGCCCGGATATATTCTTATTTCCATGGGAATTCGCTCTTTTTCCTGTTGCAGTCTCTGATATACTGCAGGCATTCCACTATAAAACCCTGTGTCCCCGGAATATAAAATTGCAATTTTCTTACCGGTGCAGGTATCTTTACTATTTTGATACCACTCCTCTATTATAGAAACAATATCATTAGGCTTATAGCAGCTTATTTTTTGCCCGGTTCCACTACAGCTTTCTATTAATCTGTCGGCACCCAGGAGTAAATCTGCCCTCTGTATCCGGTGCTTTGCTTCACCAGTCAGATTTTCTTCCTGTCCCATTCCCATTCCTATGAGACTGATTTCCAGTTTATGCTTTGTAGGAATATCCTTCCCGGTAAGCTCCATAAGCCGTTTGCAGATATTCTCCAGATCTAAGCCTGTTTCTTCAGGCATAGTCCCGTCTACGATCAGAACTTTTACTCCGGTTTTTTCAGCTGCTTCTAATTTTTCCGGAAATCCACCCGTTTTTCCGCTCGCTTTTGTAACAAGACAGTTAATATGGTATTGCTGAAGCACAGCTTTGTTCATCTCTACTGTAAAGGGACCCTGCATGGCAATGATTTGTTTTCCGCAAATCCCCATTTCCTCGCATTGTCTGATACTCTCCAGACTGGGAAGAACTCTAACATACAGGCGTTTTTTCAGTTCCGGAATCTGACAATATTTCGCCAGATTTTTCACACCGGTAGTCAGCAGAATATTTCCATCCATCTCCAAAAGCTTACCGGCTGCTTCTGTATGATTTTTGACATAAATTTGATTATCCTGATTTGAAATATGTTCTCGTATACGTTCCAGACGCAAATAAGGGATCTTTTTGTCCTTCAGACTCTCTTTGATATGTTCTGTTACTTCTATTGCAAATGGGTGTGTAGCATCTACTACTGCCAGAAATTTGTCCGGCTGAATAAAAGTTTTCATTTCTTCAGCAGACATCCTGCCCTGATTTACCCGGATATTCTTTTTTTCTCCCATAGTCAGACGACCATATTCTGTTGCCACACAAACACAGCTTGGAATTTTCTGTTCACTTAATAACTCTGCTAGTTCCCTTCCTTCTGTAGTTCCTGCAAATATCAGAATTTCTTTCATAGATGATATCCTCTGCCGGTAATCAGCTTACCATTTTCGATATAACTTGTTTTATTCCCAATAAATACTGTCGTAAACATATTTAACTGATGCTCTTTTAATTCTGCTAAAGTACATGTGGTCGTTTTTGTTCCTTCCCGTCCGATATTCTCCACATAACCGCAGGCACGTTCTGATTCAATAGTCTCCAGCAGGATTTCGCAAGCTTTTTTGATATAATCCGGTCTCTTATGGCTGGCAGGATTATAGAGTACTATACAGAAATCCCCCATTGCTGCTGACCGTAATCTTTTCTCAATCACTTCCCAAGGCGTCAAAGCGTCACTTAAACTGATCACACAAAAGTCATGGTTGATAGGAGCACCCAGACACGCTGCTCCACTACTGGCAGCCGTAATACCGCTGATCACTTCCAAGTCGCAATCCGGATATTCTGCACCAATCTCATACATGAGAGATGCCAGACCATAAATTCCTGCATCACCACTACAAATAAGAGCAACCTGTTTTCCTTCTTTTGCTTTTTCGAAACATAATCGACATCGCTCTTTTTCCTGTCTCATGGGTGTAGTCAGAAGTTCTTTTCCTGCAAATCGTTTATCCAACAACTCAATGTAAACGGTGTATCCTATAATCACATCACTTTTCTCCAGAATCTGAACAGCCTGTGCTGTCATCATTTCTTCTGTTCCGGGTCCTATACCCACAATATAAATTTTATGCCTCATTAAATTTCACACTCCATTTCTTTTCTGCAACAGCAATGGTAATACCTCTTGCTGCATATTTTCCCGCTAATAAAATACCATCTCCACCACAGGCTGCCAGTGCCGCTCTCTCGCATACATTTCCTACACCAACCTGTTCTTTGACAAAGGCTGATTCTGCAAATTTTCCCTCCACCGCATCCAATTCTGCTGCCGTAAAAGTCTGAAATGGTACCTTTAGCTTTTCTGCCAGCTCCAGAATACCTGCTTCTCTTGCCTTTCTGTCAATAGATGCAATACCGGATATGGCTGCCGGGTGAATTCCCAGTTCTGTTAAATGTGCTTCTACCAGGTTTCTAATCTCTTCGCCCGGAACGCCATAACGACAGCCAATTCCCAGTATTAGACACTTCGGACATAATATAATATCTGCCTGCTTCAAATCCTGTTCCCATGGGGATATAATAATCCTTGTCTTTTGGTTTTCCCGGATATTTTCATATGACTGTTGTTTTAATTCTGTCGGAAGTTCACCAATGATAAAACCTGCTTCGCTGTGGATTGTTAACTCCACCTGTTCTCCTGCTAAAATTGACGATGATATCTTAGCAATACCGGTCCTGGGTATAATTGTCAGATGATTTTGTCTGGCAAAAACATCTACTGCAAATTTATGACGCATATCTGTGGCTGTTGTAATAACTGCTGTTGCTCCTAATTCATCGGCAATTTCCTGTGCTAACTGATTTGCACCGCCAACATGGCCGGAGAGTATCGGAATCACAAATTTTCCATCTTCATCTATTACCAATACTGCCGGGTCCTGCAATTTATCTTGCACGAAAGGGCTGATAGCCCGAACTGCAATTCCACAGGCTCCAATGAAAATGATGCCTTCCACACTCCTAAACTGCTCAGAAGTCCAATCGCTCAGAGAATCTGCTACCAATATACAGCCTTTTTTCTCTGTTTGTGTTCCATGAAAACATTTTTCATAAATTGTTATGTTTCTGCACTTTTGTAATCTTTTTGCCAGCAATAAACCTTTGCCGGTAAATCCAATGACACTTATTTTCATTCTCTTTTACCCCGAAATTCCGTTTCAAAATCCGGTGCATATAATCGAGAACGCTCATATTTACTATGAGTCAGACAATCTCCTATCAGAATCACTGCAGTTTTCGTGATATTTTCTCGTTCTGCCGTTTGTGCCAGCGTTTCTATCGTACAAAGACAGGACTTTTCTTCCGGCCATGTCGCCTTATACACAATGGCTGCCGGAGTTTCCAAAGGATATCCACCGGATACCAGTTTTGCTGACAATTTTTCCAGCATTCCTGTGGACAAATAAATTGCCATAGAAGCTTTGTGTGCTGCAAGATCTTCTATCTTTTCCCACTCCGGCACTTTTGTTTTTCCTTCCAGCCTGGTCAGGATCAAAGTCTGAGATACCTCCGGCAGTGTAAATTCCAGATTCAGTGAAGCTGCTGCACCAAAGCAGGCACTGACTCCAGGACAGCTTTCATAGGAAATTCCCTGTTTATCTAATTCATCCATCTGCTCTCTGACCGCTCCATACAAACTGGGATCACCCGTATGCAGGCGCACTACATCCTTGTGTTCTTCATGCGCCTGTACCATTAGATCTATCACTTCTTCCAATGTTAGCAAGGCACTGTTATGAATTTCACAATTATCGGACGCATAAGACAGTAATTCAGGATTTACAAGGGATCCCGCATATATGATTATCTGTGCCTGTTTAAGCAGACGCATGCCTCTTACTGTGATCAGATCTGCCGCACCACATCCGGCACCTACGAAATACACCATTTCTTTTCCTCCTGAATTCTTTGTAATAACATATCTGCACCATTGCTTTTCGCCAGTTCACCCAATGTATTAGCATAAATAATACATTCCACATTCATATGATCACCTGCTCTTTTTCGTAGATGATATAATATTTGTTCCAGCAAATACTGCATTGTTTTGTCTCTAATACCCGCCATTTCTATCAAATGCATTGCTTCTTCTGTAGATACACATTCCATAATGTCCTTTAGCAATGAATTATCTCCTCCGGCATGCAGCGCTGCTGCCATCAACAGTTCCATTCGACAGTCACCCTCTCTGGAATGAGTGTTCATAATTCCACCGGCTACTTTTACCAGCTTTCCAATATGTCCTGTGACAAGAATATCTGAAAAATCTTCATTTTTTGCCATGTCTATAGTCTGACCAATAAAATTACTGCATTTTATACTTTCATCCAAATCATATCCATAAGCTGTTTTCATAAATTCCTGTCCGTAATTTCCCGGCGTGATCGCAGTCAATTGACATCCCGTGACCCGCTTCATATGTAACTCAATTTGTATGGTATCCAAAAGTGCCTGGCTGCTCATGGGCTCTACAATACCACTTGTTCCTAAAATAGATATTCCTCCCACGATGCCTAATCTTGGATTAAAGGTCTGTTTGGCCAGTGTAATTCCCTCCGGTACAGATATTTCAACCCGAAGTGTTCCTCTATAATCAACAATTTCACAAACCTCTGTGACTTCTTTTATAATCATTTCCCTTGGAATATGATTGATTGCGGCATCTCCTACCGGCTGATCCAATCCCGGCTTTGTTACTCTGCCAACTCCGGTTCCTCCGGAGATTATGATTTTGGGTTCTGTACTTAATGCATCCTGCACAAACGATACTTTTGCGTAAATTAATGTCCCGGTTGTAATATCAGGATCATCCCCTCCATCCTTACGAACAGCGCAACTGACATTTTGGTCTAAACATTTGATATTTTCTAACTTTGCAGGAAAAGGAATTCCTTTTGGTGTTTCTATAGTAATGGTTTCTTTTCTTTTGCCGGTCAGCAACATATACGCAGCTGCTTTTGCCGCAGCTGCTGCACAGCTTCCTGTGGTAAATCCATATCTATTTCCTCCATGTGTAGTCCCGTTAACCGTTGTCATACCAGACCTCCTTGCAAATTTTACCGTCTGCCTAATTCGTAAAGCAGGGCATTACAAATAGCAGCAGCCACATTACTGCCCCCTTTGCGCCCACGATTTACAATATAAGGTACATCGCTTTGAAGGATCAATTCCTTTGCCGGAACCACATTTACAAAACCAACCGGTACCCCAATAATAAAAGCGGGATGAATTTTGTCCTGTTTTATCATCTCATCCAGTTTCATCAAAGCGGTTGGCGCATTTCCAATAGCAAAGATCAATGGTTTTTGTATTTTAGAGGCTCTTTCCATACTAATAGCCGCTCTGGTTGTTCCTTGTTCTCCAGCAAGTTTTGCGGTCAGTTCCTCTGCCATAAAACAATGCGCTTCACCACCATAATAAGACAGCACTCTTTTATTGATCCCCGCCAGTGTCATATTAGTATCTGTTATGATATCTGCACCATTTTCCAATAATTTTTTTGCCTTATTTACTGCATTCGGTGAAAAAGATAAAGTATCTGCATATTCAAAATCCGCACTGGTATGAATAACTCTTTTAATTACCATCTCATTCTCCGGATCCAGACAAATTCCCTTTTCTGATAGTTCTTCAGTAATAATTGCAAAGCTTCTTTTTTCAATTTCCTCTGGTTTCACAAATTCGAATTCCGTTTTCATTTTATTCTCTCCAGACATCTGATTAATTGTTCGTTTTCTATTCTTGTTTTCACTGCAACGCGGTAATATCCTTTTTCCAAGCCCATAAAATCTGAGCAATCTCTGATTAGTATCTGTTCCTTTAATAATAAGTCGTATAAAGAAAGCCCACTTTGAAACAAGAGAAAATTAGCATCTGAGGGAAATACTTTCATGTCCAGCCTTTCCAGCTGCATTTTTAAATATTCTCTTTCTTTTTGAATCATAGAAATGCTTTCTCGTAAAAAAGTTTCTTCTCTACAGGCAGCTACCCCGGCTGTCTGAGCAAATACAGAAAGATTCCATTCCGGCAGCTGTTCTTTTATCGCTTTTCTTACAGATGGTTCACTGCAAAGCAGATAACCCAATCGAACACCCGGGATCCCGAAGGTTTTTGTAAATGCTCTTACAATGATTAGATTCGGATATTTTTCCAGCTGACTTTTCATAGACTGCTTTTCTGCTCCGGCCAGTTCTATAAAACATTCATCCAGTACAACCAAAATATTCTTTTCCAGACAGTGTTTTAAGATATATTCCAACACGGTTGGGTTTATCAACTTACCGGTTGGGTTATTGGGATTTGCCAGAAACAGCATATCCACATCCTTGGTTAGCACATTGCATATATCCTGTTCTAATTCAAAATCATGATCTGATGACAAAAAATAGGGAATCACTTGGGCTCCTATAGATTGTGCTGCGGACAGATAGCCGGCAAAGGAAGGCATCGGATCCAAGATCCATTTTGTGTCTACGACACTTCGATCTATGACACTTCGATCTGCGATTCGTTTGGATATTCTGGCATGCATGATTGCTGTAAATAACTCTGATGCACCATTTCCACATAAAATCCAGGAAGGATCGCAGTTTAAATAAGCGGCCAGTACGTTTATCAGTTGTTCTGATTGGATATCCGGATACTGTGTACTTGATTTCACTGCCCGATGTAATGCTTTCTTTACCCCATCCGGCATACCAAGAGGATTGATGTTAACAGAGAAATCGTAACTTATTCTGTTTCGGTAAATATCACCACCGTGTTCCAATATAGATTCCTCCCATTACCATCAGACATACTATTTCTCCCAGCCATGCTGTTCTAAATAAAAGTTTCCCGGCTTTTTGGATGTCTTTTGCCTCTACCTGCCGATCCGGATCCCCAAGATAGGGTTTTTTTACAGGCTTTCCAAAATAACTTGCATTCCCTGCCAATTGAATTCCCAACGCTCCGGCACAAGTCGCCTCTGTCTGAGCCGAATTAGGACTTGTATGCTTAAAACGATCCCTTTTAAAAATGCGCCAGGCCTCCTTACCATTCCAGTCTTTTCCCGGTAAAAAAGAGGCCGCGATCATAAACATCGCACTTAATCTGGCCGGTATAAAATTTACTACGTCATCCAGTTTTGCTGCTGTTCTTCCAAAATACAGATATCGATCTGATTTATATCCCACCATGGAATCCATGGTATTGACTGCTTTATATATAAAACCGAGAACGGGACCGCCAATTGCCAGATATAGCATGGGTGCAATTACTCCGTCAGACGTATTCTCCGCTATGGTTTCTATTGTTGCCTTTGCTACTCCAATTTCATCCAATGCATCTGTATCCCGTCCAACGATTCTAGATACAAATATACGGGCTCCTTGTAGATTCTTTTCTTCCAGCTTTTTATAAACTTTTTCACTTTCTACCCATAAACTCTTTGTTGCCAGAATCTGCCACGTCATAACAGTCTCTGCCGCAAGTCCCAGTTCTTTGCACACTTGATACGCCAATGTTAAAATACCGGCTGCTACTATTCCTGTTATCAACAGTACCCAGATAACCAAATATCTTCCGGCCTTTTTTTCTTGTTTCTCAGAACGTTTCTTTGGATATAATACTTGCTCTGATTTTGAGATAAGCCAGCCTATTCCACAAATCGGGTGTGGAATTTTCTCCGGATCACCTAGAATAAGATCCAATAAAAAGCCAGCGATAAAAGCGTATATATGATATAGCATATTTCCTCCATATAGATTAGAATTTTTGTATCCCTTCAAAAAATAAATTGTCCTCACGCATTATCGCTTTACAACAAATACCTCTGCCATTTTCACAGGCATAGGTAAAATACGAATCCGGACCGTAGGTGTCACACAATGCCATGATCGTTCCTCCGTGCACAATACACACTGCTCTTATCTTTGTACAGGCACTCTGTTTCATTTGATTCCAAGCTTTTTCAAATCCTTTTTTACATCTTTTTGTAAAGGTTTTCCTGTCTTCTCCACCGGGAAAGGCTATTAATCCGTTACTGTCAATCCACTCCTGATAATCCGAATCCCCATTCAATTCTTCATAATTTTTCCCTTCAAAACATCCAAAATCCATTTCCGTCCATTCTGGAATAATATGCAATTTTTTTCCCGGATATAAGAGCTCTGCTGTCTGCAGACATCTTTTCATTGGCCCCGTAAACAATATATCTGCCGGAGGATATCCACCGTTTTTCTTACTTTTCCACAGCTTATCCACACCTTGTGCACATAACATTTCCTCAGTTTTCCCCAGATATCTTTTTTCTTGATTTGATTTTGTTTCACCATGTCTGATAAAAACTAATTCTATTTCAATTTCTGACTGAGTCCACATAAGATCCGTTCTACACTTTCCGCCCGTTCTGCCAGACTGCACAAATATTTTCCAAGACGTTCCCTGTACAGTCGTTCTTCTATAGACAAGGGTACGATCCCGTTTCCAATTTCATCACAGATTATAATAATGTTGGAATGATCTATTAAAAGCTGATCCGCTGTCGTCTCCGGATCTTTTCTTTCTTCCAGCATTTTTTGAAACCAGTCCTGAAAATCATTCCATATCCAAGTTCCTTCAACAGGAATCTGTATTTCATCTGTTTTATATTTATTTTCCACACCATATAAAACAGCATCCTGTAACAATCCGGATGTACGATACACATATTGCAGCTTACCCTGGCAGCATCCTCCAATGATTAATTTCATAATTATACCCAGACCATATTGGTTTCCTTTCAACATAAATTTATAACACACATTCCTGCTATCAAAACAATTTGAACACCTTCACAGAGTGTCACAAAAAAACCTGCGGTATCACCGGTAATTCCCCCAAATTCTTTTCTGCTTTTTCTTTTATAAAAAACATATGTTAAGGCTGATCCTGCAAATAAAACAAAACCACCTGTTTTGGAATTATAAATAAGAAAAGCGGCGCAGCATATTAATTCTATAAAGAGCATTGCCTTTACCATTTTTTCTTTTGCTTTATCCGAAAATAAAAACAACATTCCCTCTCCCCTGGCATTGGGAAGCATAACTGCACCTATGCTACTGAAAATCCTGGATAACATATATCCGCCGGCTAATAATAAAACAGCTCGAGTACCTGACAATTCACTATAACAGCCCACGTAGATCAGATAATATAGCACCAGTTCAATCACAGCAAAAGCTCCCAGATGAGAATCTTTCAAGATTTCCAGCTTTCTACTTTTGTTCTGGTAAGAATGAAGTGCGTCCATGGTATCCAGAAAACCATCCAGATGAATCCCTCCTGAGATCATCACCGGTATTGCCGCACCAATTGCAGTAAAGCATAATATCCCGATTCCAAAATAGCTGCACAGCCAATACCAGCCAATTGTAATCACTCCAATGACACCGCCAATCAGAGGGAAAAATCCGAGTATGTATTGCATATCCTCATCCTCCCATGAAAACTGCGGCATCGGGATTTTTGAATACATGGAAAAAGCAATCAAAAATGATTTGATAAATGACATTTCTATTCCTTTCCTTATTGCGTAATATTCGCTAATGGTAAAGTACCCTTCCATACCACAGGCAACGCACACACTATCTCGACAACTACATCTGCATCCTCTGCCAGCAAACAATTTACTCTTCCCAACAGTTTTTGATATTTTATGACACTTTCGTCATATTTTATCCCATCTTCAAAAATATTATTTGAAACTGCTACCAGATGCTTTGTGTTAAGAGAAAGATTCTTAATCTTCCCTGTGATCTTTTTCGCTATTTCATCAAGTTCCGCTTGTTTCCAATAGTCATCCTCTGCAAAAAAAGTGTTTGCCACAAGGTTTGATACACATTCCAATAACATAATATTTTCTTTTGATTGTATTTCCTTTACTGCATTTTCCACATGGATCGGATATTCCAAAGTAATGAACCCTTTTCCGTCCCGTAATCTTCGGTGTTTATCGATTCTGTCTTTAGCCTCTGCACTGTCACTTTCCATTGTTGCAACATAATATAAGGATTCTTTGTGTTGCAGACTTTTAACCAGTTCTTCTGCATAAGCAGATTTACCGCTTCCACTTCCTCCAAGGAGCAAAAACAACATTCTATTTCTCCTCTCTCCCGGTGATTTTTACAATCTTTCATATGGATCCATATGAATCGTCCTGAAAGTACTTTCTCCATAGAAAACTGCCATAACAGGTTTCAGCATAGCCAGTAATAAAACTGCTCCCGTACCTTCTCCCAACGCAAGTTCTGCATCCAGTACCGGTTTTAGCCTTAACTCCTGCAACAGTTTTTCCGCCGCCGGTTCCTTGCTTTTATGGGAAGCTATCAAATAATTCTTCACTCCGGGTACTATTCTATTAGCCAGTACTGCTGCCACAACACTAATCACGCCGTCTAATACTACCGGTACTCCATAGATACCAGCTCCAATACAAATTCCTGCCATACCTGCAATATCCAATCCACCGACACATTGCAATAAATAGAGGGGATCCTTAAAAGGCGCATATCTTTGTAAGGCATCCCGAATAACGTTGCATTTATGTAACAATCCCTGTTCGTTTAGTCCGGCCCCTTTTCCTGTAACTGATTCCGGATTACAGGATAACAATTCCGCTGCTAATGCACTGCTGGTGGTAGTATTTCCAATCCCCATTTCACCAGTTGCCAAAATATCGTATCCTTTTTCTTTACAATCTTGTACTAATTTCATTCCCGTAAAAATTGCCTGAATCGCCTGTTGTTCTGTCATGGCAGGCTCTTTAACAAAATTTCTGGTTCCCATGGCAACTTTACAATCCAATACATTCTCCAGTTTTTCTGCTTTATTGATTCCAATATCTATTGGAATCACTTGAACATCTCCTGCTTTTGCCATAAGACATACTGATGATTTTCCTTTTCCCATGTTCTCTGCGACCAGCGCGGTTACCTCTTGTCCTGATTGACTGATGTTTTCTTCCACCACTCCATTATCTGCACACATGACGAGTACTGCTGCTTTGGAACAACTTGGTCTCTCTGTCTTTTGAACAGCTGCGATTCTGGCTGTCATAGATTCAAAAACCCCAAGACTATCCAATGGTTTTGCAATGCTATCCCATTTTGTTTTTACCTTACGGTAATATTTTGATTCCAGTTCCTCTACCTGTATAGAAAACAATTCCTGTCTTGTCATTTATTCGATCCTCTTGTTATATCCATAATCTTGTAAATGCGTTCCATATCCAAATTCTGCCGAAGCATATTTGCCAATTTATCGTATTGACTTTCTTTAAAAGACCGGTAACTTCCCGACATGTTATTCTGCATAATATCCTGATAATCAATTCCTTTTCTATCCGCCAGTGCAGCTACAACAGCTGTTGCAATTCCATCTTCATCAAAAATACCATGAATATAAGTTCCGTAAATATCCGGTAAACAAAGAATACTCTCCGTTTGCGGTTCACTTCTTCCCATATGAATTTCATAACCACTGAACTTCATCCCGGAAATACACGATAAGCCTCCCGGCAAAGTATTAAAATTTCCCTGCACCCTGGTTCTTATTTTCTGCTGGTCCATTACTGTAGTCACAGGTAATAGTTCCATGCCCCGAAGGCTGCCTCCCTCTTCAACATCATAGGGATCTGCAATCGATTTTCCCATCATTTGATAACCGCCACAGATACCAAAGATAATCGCTTTTCCTTTTTGTTTTAAAATTGCCGATTCCAAACCACTTTGTCTCATCCATTTCAAATCTCCCATGGTATTCTTGCTTCCCGGCAATATGATCATGTCCGCCTGCTTCAGTTCATCCGGTCCGGTTACAAAACTGACTGCGACACCATCTACCGTATCAAAAACATTAATGTCCGTAAAATTTGAAATATGTGGAAATCTTATCACTGCAATACGAATAAGTCCCTGTTTATGCTGATCTAAACGCTCACTCAGACTATCTTCATCATCTAATTCCAATGAGATATAGGGAAGGGTTCCGATAACATCTATTCCTGTTTTCTTTTCCAGCATAGCAATTCCCGGATCTAAGATAGTTTTATCACCTCGAAATTTGTTAATAATCAATCCCTGGATTCTCTGCTGTTCTTTTGCTTCCAGTAGCATCATGGTTCCTAACAGCTGTGCAAAAACACCACCCCTGTCAATATCTCCCACCAGTAATACCGGAGCATCTATCAATTCCGCCAGTCCCATATTCACAATATCATTTTCCCGTAAATTGATCTCTGCCGGACTGCCGGCTCCTTCGATTACAATAATATCTGCCTGTTCTTCCAACGAATGATACGCTTTTAATATAGAAGGAATCAGTTCTTTTTTATAAGCAAAATAATCTCTGGCAGACATATTACCCAAAACTTCACCATTTACGATGACCTGTGACCCTGTATCATTTGTTGGCTTTAACAAAATGGGATTCATACAGACAAGAGGTTCTATCCCAGCCGCCTCAGCCTGCATCACCTGCGCCCGTCCCATTTCCAGACCTTCCTCTGTAATAAAAGAATTCAGTGCCATATTCTGAGACTTAAATGGCACGACTCTATATCCATCCTGATGAAAAATCCTGCATAAGCCTGCAGCTATAATGCTTTTTCCCGCATTTGACATAGTGCCCTGTATCATAATAGATTTGGACATAAAAAAACCTCCTTGCCACTTTGGGCACGGAGATATAAAAAGAGCCTATAAAAATCCTCTCATCCGATGCAAACCAGTTTCTCGTGGCTGTATACAACTTCATACCCGGCAGGTCTCCTGGCTGAAAGCATTTCGATCTAAGCCGCCTTCCCAATCTTACGATCAGTGGCATATGGCACGATCTGCTTATCACAGTGACGAGTTCGTACAGGATTCTCACCTGTTTCCCTTTTCACCAACATTTTTAAAGCATATATGAAACTTTTTCTTATAAAAATGTCAGCACCAGTGTATGGATTTAGTTTTGTTCTTAGTTTCCCATTATAGAATAAAAGATGTGATTATTCCAGTTCTTTCTGTTATACTATAGTGGATTTGCATTTTTGCAAGTCATTTACAAATTTTAAGGTGAAGGTATTTACTAATGACACTTACTCCAATGACTTTTCTTATCGTTTGTCCTTTGATCTTTTTGGCCGGTTTTGTAGATTCTATTGCCGGCGGTGGCGGTATTGTTTCTCTTCCCGCTTATTTACTGGCTGGTTTACCTATGCATCTTGCTATCGGTACCAACAAATTTTCTTCCTCAATTGGAACAATTGTATCCACTACCCGTTATCTGAAAAACGGCTGTGTAGTAAAATTTTTAATTCTGCCCACGGTCATTGCAGCACTTATAGGTTCCGGCATTGGTTCGCAATTATCGCTTCGTACAGATGAACAGGTTCTAAAATATATATTAATGTTTGTACTTCCTATGGTTGCTCTTTTAGTTCTCTTTAAAAAAGAACTTCCCGAGACAACAGATATAAATATATCCAAAAAGAAACAAATTGTAATTGCCGTTTTTTTTGCTTTTCTAATCGGAGGATATGATGGCTACTATGGTCCGGGAACCGGCACTTTTATGGTACTTGCTCTGACACAATTTGCAAAGTTAGATATCAAATCTGCCTCCGGTAATACCAAATGTATTAATCTGACCAGTAATTTAACTGCACTTGTTACATTTTTAATCAATGGAACTGTGCTTATTCCCTTAGGAATGGCAGCAGTTGTCTGCAGCGTCCTGGGCAATTATCTCGGATCCGGACTTGCCATTCACAATGGAAGCCGTATTATTCGACCAGTTATTCTCATCGTCATTGCTCTTTTATTTCTAAAAATAGTGACCGGCAATTAACTTGCCGGCCACCATCTTAAATTCTTTTATTTTACTGTATAACCCTATGCTGCTAATAATGCCTGTAAACTGGTCATAAATGCTGTCATGTTTCGAGCAGCGATTACCAGGAAAATTACGATAACCAATACAACCAAAACATTAAACCAAGCTTTATTTGCATATTCTTTCATGATATTCTTATCATTTGCTACAATTAACAGCAGAACACCTGTAATAGGTAGCAGGAACGCATTAGCTGCCTGTGCAAATAAAATGATCTGTGTTGGTGATGCACCCAATGTACAAACTGCGATAATACCAAATGCCAAAACAATTATCCAGAAAATCTTGAATTTTCCCTTAGACATATCTTCGCCCCAACCCAGAATACCGGATGAAGCAAATGCTGCTGCCAAAGGTGCTGTAATAGTAGAAGTAATACCTGCTGAAAATAAACCAATACCAAAGAACATTGTTGCCCAAGAACCTAACAATGGCTCTAAAGCTACAGCCATATCTCCACCTGAGGAAATAGTACCTCCATTTGCATGAATAGTTGCAGCTGCACAAACAATGATTGCCATAGAAATTAAACCGCCAAGACCAATAGATATAACACTATCAACTCTGGAATTAGCCAGACCTTCTGCTACTTCATCGTCATTTGCCCATTTCTTAGAAGCAGATGAAGCATGAAGATAAATATTATAAGGTACAACTGTTGTTCCCATTAATGCTGCAATAGTCATCCAGCCGGAACCTTCCGGAACACCAAATCCAAACATACCAGAGAATAATGCGCCCCAATCCGGTTTTGCTGCAAAAGCACAAATGAAGAATACAACACCCATGACTACTACCAAACCGGTTAAAATCTTTTCTATGTATTTATAACTTCCTGAGAATAACAGGACGAATGCAATAATACCAAGGATCAATGCTAAAATAATTTTTCCTGTGCCGTTATTCAATGATGGAACTGCAACCTGTAAGCCTAATACAGCACCTGAGATATTACCAGTTTCATAAGCAATATTTCCAATAAATACAGCGCCGATAACAAGAATCGCCAATAAAATTCTAGTTGCATTATTTGTGAATTTTGCACGAAGTGCTTCACCAAGTCCCATATGGGATACGATACCAAGTCTTGCTGCCATAGACTGCATAATAATAACAGAAATAACTGAGAGTAACATTGCCCATAACAGGGTGTATCCGTAATTTGCTCCGGATGTGGAACAGGATGTAACAGTACCCGGTCCAATAAAAGCTGCTGCTACCAATGCTCCGGGACCTACATTTTTTAATCTGTTTTTTAATTTTTCCATACACTATTCTCCTTTTTTCTTGTTCTTATTTTTGGCCGTTTAAAAATAACCGGTTTCTATGTTTACTTCACTTGCCTCTTCCACAGACTGCAAAGACTGCTTTAGTTTCCTAAAGGTGCGATCCGAATATTCTCTGCCGTTAAAGCTTCTCTAATTTTCTTTACGAACAGCAATGCTTTTTCTCCGTCTCCATGAACGCAGATAGAATCTGCTTTGATAGGAATATCTTTTCCGGTAACCGCAGTTACTCTACCTTCCTTTATCATACGAACTACTCTTCTTACCGCTTCCTCTTCATCCTCAATCATGGCATCTGGTTTGGTTCTGGCTCTTAAGGAGCCATCCTCTTCATATGCCCTGTCTGCAAAAACTTCTTCAGCGGTTCTAAGACCTACCGCCTTTGCTGCTTTAATACTTTCACTTCCCGCAAGTCCCATTAAAATCAAAGTGGGATCTATCGCATTAACTGCCTCTGCAATCGCATAAGCCAGATCTTGATTTTTAGCTGCTGTGTTATATAAAGCCCCGTGTGGTTTTACATGCTGCATGGTGATACCCTGCTGCCTGCAAAATGCCTGCAATGCTCCAACCTGATATGTTACATAGGCTGCTGCTTCTTTGGGTGATAAACCCATATTTCTTCTGCCAAATCCCTGCAGATCAGGATAACCCGGGTGAGCACCTACTGCTACGCCTGATAATCTTGCTGCCTTTACAGTCCGTTCCATAACCAGCGGATCTCCGGCATGGGCTCCACAGGCTATATTCACAGAGGATACTATCTGAATTACTTTGCTATCCATACCGATGGAATAATGTCCAAAGCTCTCTCCCAGATCGCAATTTAAGTCTACCCGATACATTTGTTTTGCTCCTTCCGTATTTCACTATTCTTTTAAGGAAACATTCTTTACGTCCAACACCAGCATATGCCCTGGGGCATGTGTGATCGCAAGCTTCGGTTTTACATTCATGACAATAGACTGTGGTGTTACACCACATGGCCAGAATACCGGTACTTCGCCATCTTTTATGGTAACCGGGTCACCAAAATCCGGTTTTGCTATATCCTTGATTCCAATCATGGAAGGATCTCCTATATGAATCGGACTTCCATGAACTTTGGGAAGAGTTGCTGTTACTGTTACTGCTTTCACAATCTGTGAATAAGGTATCGGTCTCATGGACACTACCATTTTTCCGGAAAATTTTCCTGCCGGTATACAGTCAATATTAGTCATATACATTGGAACGTTGCAATGCTCTGTATTATGTCTAATCTCAATACCTGCCTCGATCATCTCGGATTCAAAACTAAAAGAACAACCAATTACAAAAGCAACAAAGTCATCTCTCCAATAACTGGAAATATCTGTTACTTCTTCCTTCATAATACCATTCTCATATATGCGGTATTTCGGGAAGTCTGTATCAATATCA
Organism: Lachnospiraceae bacterium; assembly: GCA_028693705.1. Lineage (GTDB taxonomy): Bacteria > Bacillota > Clostridia > Lachnospirales > Lachnospiraceae > JAQUUX01. The sequence continues at coordinate 27,078 of JAQUUX010000011.1, forward strand.
CAATCCTTGGCAACAAATTTTGTAAGTCTGCTGCCTACATCAGTTACTTCAAGTACCGGGCAAGCTTTAGGGTTTCTTTGTGTAAACAAAAGAAAATCATAAGCCTCCTCCTTGGGTAAGATAATGAGATTCGCCTGAGCATAACCCGGACAATAACCACTGGTTGGTTCTGTAAATTCACCGGTCCGGATTAAATGACGCAGTTCTCTGGGTGTCATGTTTAAATCTGCTTTCATGTTCGTGCCCTCCTATTCTTTATAGTTCAACATATCCTCTATAAATCCTGTATCCGCTTCTCCTGCACAGAAAATAGGATTTAAAAAGATGAGATATTGGAAATTGGAATTGGTCTGAATCCCTAATACCATCAGTTCATCTAAAGCTGTTCGCATCTTAGCAATTGCAGTTTTTCTATCCTCCGCATAAACTATGATCTTAGCAATCATAGAATCATATTCTGATGGAACCTGATATCCTTCATAAACTGCTGTATCTACACGAACACCATTTCCACCCGGTAAATGCACATGAGCAATCTTTCCGGGACATGGTCTGAAATTCTGTTCAGGGCTTTCCGCATTAATACGACATTCAATAGCATGACCTCTCAGAACTACGTCCTCCTGTTTAAAAGGAAGTTCTTCCCCTGCTGAAACCTTAATCTGTGTCTCGATGAGATCAATGCCGGTTACCATTTCTGTTACCGGATGCTCCACCTGGATTCTGGTATTCATCTCCATAAAGAAGAAATCCCCGGATCTGGAAACGATAAATTCTATGGTTCCTGCATTGTTATAACCAACTGTTCTGGCTGCTAAAGCCGCCATCTCACACATTTCCTGTCTAGTCTGTTCTGAAATCGCCGGAGATGGAGATTCTTCAATCATCTTTTGATGGTTTCTCTGTACGGAACAATCCCTGTCTCCTAAAGTAACTACATTCCCATGTTTATCCGCAATAATCTGTACTTCCACATGTCTTGGCTTTTCAATAAAACGTTCCAGGTACATGGTATCATCTGCGAAAGCATTAATGGATTCTCTCTGAGCCGTATTAAAATTCAGTTCGAAATCTGCTTCGCTTTCGGAAACTCTCATTCCTTTTCCACCACCACCGGAAGATGCTTTGATCATAACAGGAAAGCCAATCTGCTTTGCCTGCTCTAAAGCTATCTCTACGGAATTAACCGGTTCCTTTGTTCCCGGCACAACCGGAACACCGGCATCCATCATGGTCTTCCTCGCCTGAGATTTATTTCCCATGGCATCTATTAAATCTGCGCTTGGTCCGATAAAATCTATTCCGAATTCTTCGCATTTTCTGGCAAATGCACTGTTTTCCGATAGAAACCCATATCCCGGATGAATGGCATCTGCCCTGGTATTTACCGCTGCACTGATGATACTATCCATATTCAGATAACTATCCTTAGCCGAACCTTCACCAATACAAACTCTCTGATCAGCCAGTTTCACATGAAGTGCATCTTTATCTTCTTTGGAATAAACTGCAACAGATATGATTCCCATATTTCTGCAGGCACGGATAATTCGAACCGCAATTTCACCGCGGTTTGCAATCAATATTTTATTGTACATACCGAATCCTCCGTTTTTTATAATTTTTTGATTTTGAATAACGGCTGACCATATTCTACTTTCTGTTCATTGCTAACGATTACAGAAACGATTTCCGCTTCAAAAGGACAATCGATTTCGTTCATCAGCTTCATGGCTTCGATAATACATACGGTTTCTCCGGATTTTACCTGATCGCCTACTTTTACAAAGGTTGGAGATTCAGGTGATGGAGAATTATAGAAAGTTCCCACCATTGGAGACAGAATATACTGATATTCATCATTTTCTGTCTCTTCTGTCCGTTCCTCAATTTTCTTTACTTCTTTTCTTTCTGTATAAACCACAGGTGTTTCTGTCTGGTTGTTTCTTTTTAAGGTAATGCTTTCGTCCCCGTCTGAATAAGAAAATTCATCAAATGACGTTTTTTCGATCAGTTCAACAATCCCTTTGATACGCTCTAAATCCATGTCTCATCCTCCTGTAGTTCCTGTTTTGTATATAGTTTCTCAATCCTCTTAGCTGTCAGTCTTGGTTCAATCACTTCTTTACACGGTCTGTGAATGCGCTTACGGATTGCATCATAGTCTTTTTCCTGTTCCATATACAGTCTTTGTGCCGTTTCCACGCTGACCTTTTCAAAATGAATCGCTGTGCCTTCCTTACTTTGAACAAATGCCGGAATATCCACACTGATCACAGTACCAATTTTGGCATACCCGCCGGTCGTCTGTCTGTCTGCCAGCATAACAATTGGCTTTCCATGAGACGGGATCTGAATGGCTCCTAACGGAATACCATCTGATATAATATCCGCTCCATCTTTATGTGCTACATAAGGACCATCTAAGCGATAACCCATTCTGTCCGATTCCTCGGTAATCAGATAATCCTCTGAGAAGAATGTCTCAATTCCTTTTTTCTGAAAATAATCATCCTGCGGGCCTAATACAACTCGAATCGTTTTCTTCTTCTGACTGAAATCCTCTGGTTCAATCGTTCGGGATAAAAAAGAAGTAATATAACGTTTCTTGATTCGAAACCAGACCTGTTCACCCTTTTCTATCTTCTGTCCGTGATTTCCGCCAATTTTGCATTTTATATTTGTAGACCTGCTTCCCATCACTACCGGTACATCTAATTTACTGGAAAAAGATAAATAACCCCAGATACCGGTTTTAGCAAATTTCAGTTCCAGCACATCACCTCTGTTTGCATAGATTGCTGTATACATCGGTGCCGGCTTTCCATTAATCATTGGTTCAAAATTACCGCCTGTAATAGCAATAATCGTGGATGATGTAAATTTAATTGTTGGTCCTACCAGCATAAATTCCAGAACGGCTTCATTTTCCGGATTGTCCACCAGCATATTGGCTATGATCGCAGATCGTCTGTCCATCACACCGGATACGGAAAAGCCATCTTTCTGATAGCCGGTTCTTCCCAGATCCTGTACAGTTGTCAGCAATCCGCTTTTCTGGAATAACATACCCATTCTGCATCACACCTTTCTTTGCTTTTTATTCGATAATCTGGCACTGATATGTGCCTTCCGCTACCTGCTTTTCTATAATTTCGTATTCTTCTTTTGTAATTGGATCAAACTGAATATAATCTCCGGCTTCATATAGAATAGGGATCTTGCGATCCGGGTCATATGGTTTGATTGGCGTTCTGCCAATTAATCTCCAGCCTGCCGGTGATACCAGTGGATAAATACCTGTCTGTTCCCCACCGATTCCAACAGAGCCTGCCTCTATTCTCTTACGTGGCTGCTGCAATCTTGGAATTGCCAGTTTAGGATCTAATCCACCCAGATATGCAAAGCCGGGTAAAAAGCCAAGCATATATATTAAATAGGGTTCCTTACTATGACAAATGATAACCTCTTCCTCTGACATTCCTGCATGTTCTGCAACATCTTTTAAATCTGGTCCATAAATACCACCATAACAGACAGGAATGCGAAAAATTCTTTTCTTCGTTTCTGACACATTTCCTGATTCCTGTAAGGTTTCTTTGATAGAGATTACTATATCCTGATAAAGTAGAACAGCCGGCTCATAATTGATTAAAACAGAACGGAAGGTTGGAATTACATCCATAATCCCCGGGATTTTCTTATCCTTTAAAATATCATGAAAGGTTTTGATCCGGGCATTGATCTCAGGACTAATTTCGTTACCAAATTCTACTACAACAGCGGCATCTCCCGCTGTAAGAATTCTGGGATACGCAATAGGTCTTTCCATTGTTTCCCTCCTTTATGTTATTTTGATTTGTTTGAATTAAATATATTGATTATATTTTTGTGTAATTGTATACAATGATACGGGTATGGGTTTTATTATATTACATATTGGGCGATTTGAAAATACCCAAATTCCAATATGTAATATAATCATGTAAAAAAGATGTGTGTTTATAATGAAAACGAGATACGATTTTTATAATCCGATATGTAACAGAACAGTTAAAAGAGGAATCATAATCAAACTAATAATAATGGATAAAGAATTGATACAGCTTGCCATTCCACTGTCTCCGTCCACCATTGCTACGTATGCCGGAGCAATTGCGGATAATGGTGCAAAGTATAAAAGAATGAGTGCCTGTTTTTCAATCAACGGCAATGGCATCATATAATAGGTAAATACTGCCAATAAAGTTGCTATCACAAAACGAATACTAAGTACTCTGGCACAATGGGATAAATATTCTTTTTTTAATTTCAACTGGAAAAGACTTCCTATCATTAACATAGCAACAAATGTATTTGCCTGCGCTATGGGAGATAAAAAGCTGATAATCCTCGGATGCAATTTTCCTCCCAGGATAGTAAATAAAAACATTCCCACATAGGCTATCAATGCCGGACTGCTGACCAGCTGCTTTGCACAATATTTTAAATCAATTCCCTTTTTTCCACTCTTTCTTCCTGTTACCCATGCATATTCACCGCCGGTACAGATAATGGCATTTCCCGCATCAAAGCAACAGGCTGTTACCACACCCATTCCCGGTAAAAAGTTCTGTACAAAGGGTAAAGCAAAGGCTCCAATATTAAAGCTTGGTATTCCAAATAGATAAACTGAATCTTTATCGGATGGCTTTCTTCCTATATAAAGGTAAGCAATTGCCATCATTCCAACATCCACTACAAATCCCCACACCATGATCAGACCTAATGTAATATCTATATCTGAGCTAACTGCAAAATTTGTAATAATTGAACATGGCAATGTCAGGTACATCAAAACATTCCTGATACCTATTGCCATTTTCTCGTCAAGTAACCCTATCCTTCGAAATAAAATTCCCAGTAAAATAATACAAACAAACGATAAAGCCTTACATATAATGTCAAACATTTTCTTCTTCTTTCGTATTCTTGGCCTCCTGGGCTTCTTCTATATATAATCTGGCATTTTGCATACTGTCTCTTAGATCTTCTTCTGTCAGATTACGAATTATTCTTCCGGGTACACCGACTACTAAACTGTTATCCGGTATTTCCTTTCCTTCTGATATCAGACTGCCAGCTCCAATGATACAATTTTTTCCAATCTTCGCACCATTCATAATAATGGCTCCCATGCCAACCAGCGTATAATCGCCTATATGACAACCATGTACTACCGCACCGTGTCCCACTGTGACATAATTTCCCAAAACCAAATCATTTCCGGCGCCTACATGTAACACTGCATTATCCTGTATGTTTGTCCCAACACCAATTTTGATCGGTTCTCTGTCACCTCTTATGGTAACGTGATACCAGACACTGCTATCAGTACCAATTGTAACATCTCCAAGAATCACAGCTGTTTCTGCAATGAAACAGCTGGAGTCAATTATAGGTTTTTTCATAGGTTTATCTTTCCCACAAACTGTTCCAATTCATTCATGGATACAGCCCCTACCTGGGTGCCAATTACTTCTCCTTTATTAAATAATAACAAAGCAGGAATAGACATGATACGATATTTCATCGCAAGATCCTGATTTTCATCCACATTGACCTTTCCTACCTTTAAACGGCCCTCATAATTCTCTCCGACCTTCTCCACAACCGGTGCCATCATTTTACAGGGTCCGCACCAGTCTGCATAAAAATCTACCAGTACCGGTATGTCAGACTGCAATACCTCTGTTTCAAAATTATCCTGTGTCCACTTATTAGCCATGTTGATACCTCCATTCATTTGCTGGTCATTAGTTCTTTTTTGAAATTATATATTTACAAATCGGATTTCCCTTGGCAGAAAATTTTTCTTCATATTCTGTCATGATATTATCTTTACCCATTTCTTCATCATGATGCAGGTCAAAAGTTACTTTTTCAGCAATCCATCCTGCCGGTTCTAATTCTTCCAATGCAAAATCGAATAATGCTCTGTTATCTGTCTTAAACTCCAGCTTTCCCGTATCTGCCAGTATATGAGAAAATCTTTCCAAGAACTGCCTGGAAGGAAGTCGTCTTCTGGCATGTCTGTCTTTCGGCCAGGGATCAGAAAAATTAAGGAAAATTTTATTCACTTCTCCCGGTGCATAAACTTCTTCAATTTCTCCTGCATCCATACAGATAAATTTCAAATTTGACGGTGGCAACGCCTCCTGTTCCATTTTCTGCACAGCACGAAGTAATACACTGGTATAGCGTTCAATTCCTACAAAATTAATCTCCGGATATGCCTTAGCCATTTTCAGGATAAATTTTCCTTTTCCCATGCCAATTTCTATCTGAAGCGGTTTTTCATTTCCAAACACAGTATGCCATTTTCCTTTATAATCCTTTGGTTCCTGTATCACATATGGACTGCCTGAGATAATGCCCTCTGCCGCCGGTATATTTCTTAATCTCATATTTCCTCTCATTCTACTGCTTTTGCAGCATAATTCTTTTCTTTCAAGTACTTAATTTCTAAAAACTTCAAATGGTAACTTCTATTTTACCCCAGTGTGTATCAGTTTTCAATTTGTAAAAAATAGTGTATGATAAATACAATAATTTGGAGATACTAATATGAAGCATATGTTAAAACATAAATGGTTCCGGTCTGCTGGCACTCTGGCTATCATCTGGTCTCTTTTCTCTACTGTCTGTCTGACTTCCCCAACCGGTAATACACCGTTATGGGCTGGCAGACTTATTGTAAACGCAGAAGAAGATTCCGGTTCAACCGACTTTGCCACCCAGGCCGAAGAACGAAAATCCGAGACAATTTCATCAAATGAAATTCCCAACTGGCCGGATGGTCCCGAAATTGGAGCAGAAGGTGCTATTCTCATGGAAGCTTCTACGGGAACTATCCTGTACGAAAAAAACATTCATGAAAAACTTTATCCTGCCAGCACAACAAAAATTCTGACCTGTTTATTAGCTGCTGAAAGCTGTGAAAATATTAATGACATGGTAAAATTTTCTAATGAAGCAGTTTTTAGTGTACCAGTCGACGGCTCCAGTATGGGAATCGATGTAGGACAGTCTATTACAGTTGAGCAATGTCTATACGGTATCATGGTTGGATCTGCTAATGAAGTGGCCAATGCACTGGCTGAATATACAGCCGGATCTGTGTCTGCCTTTGCGGATATGATGAATACAAAGGCCAAGGAATTAGGCTGTACAGATTCCCATTTCGTAAATCCCAATGGTCTGTTTAGCGAGGATCACTATACATCTGCCTACGATCTGGCAACTATAGCACGGGATTTTTTCAACAATGAACTGTTAAGCCGCATTGCAAATACCCCCAGATATCATTTCACGCCAACCAGCACACAACCGGACGATTTCTATCTTTTGAACAAACACAAGCTGATTACCCAGGAAATCCCTTATGAAGGAATCATTGGCGGTAAAACCGGTTATACAGATGAAGCAAGGGAAACCCTGGTAACCTGTGCTGAACAAAATGGGATGCGGTTAATCTGCGTCATTATGAAAGAAGAAAGCCCAAATCAGTTTTATGATACTACAGCTCTTTTTGATTATGGATTTCAAAATTTTCAAATGGTTAATGTAGCTGATCATGAAACCCATTATGTAATAGATAATGAAAGCTTTTTTTCTTCCAGTCAGGATATATTTGGTAACTCTAAGCCAATTTTATCTTTGAATTCCAAAGACAGGATCCTTCTTCCTAATACCATTACATTTGATGAGGTAGAAAGCTCTTTATCTTACGATGATCTGGATACTACACAGGCTGCTAAGATTGCATATAGCTATCAGGGAATTCCCCTTGGTACAGCTTCTGTAAATTACAACGTAAATATATCCGATACAGGATCCGGTAATGATTCTACATCAGAAGAAGAAAATATTATCTTCATTAATGTAAAAAATATAATTTTGTGGACACTTGGAATTTCCATTGCTATCTGTTTCCTTCTATTTCTTCAGAGCCTTTTTAACTCCTATTATTTCTCCAGGAGACGAAGCATCTGGAAGGGACGGCTCGACAGCAAAAAGCGTCATCGTAAATTTAAGTGATCTAACTTAGCCAGACGACAAAATCCTGCTAATATGATGTAATAAAAAAAGAGCTGATATGTCAGTTGACAAAACAACTGCCTGCAGCTCCTTTTTATTATATATGTCTTCGATCATTCTTTTTATTCTTTATTTTTACAGCTTCTTCTTCAGAGATAAATTTAGAAGTCTTAATGGCATAATAGTCACCATTTTCCCCTTTTCTAACTCGTACCTTTGCCTTCATGAATCCATGATTGTCACAATAGCTTACTGCATAATAATGTTTCCCGTTAGGAGTAAACCATTTCACCTTTCGTTTCAAATTACGATGGCAATAATAGCACTTCGTACTCATGACCTCACGGTCATTTAACAACGCTGCCTTATCCGAAAATCCACGGGAAATATATTTAGCATAATCGTCAAAGAGCACACGAACTTCCTCTTCTCTTTTATTCGGAAGATGAAATACGTCATAGGAATAGTGCGCTAATATTTCCGGATCACGAATCAGCTGTAATACTCTGGCTGTATAATAAGCATCACTGAAAGCCCTGTGAAAGGGAATGTCCTTTTCAATAGAAAGAGTATCCACCGCATGTTCCAGTGTACGACGACTTTTTTTATCTTCAAAGGCAAGACTGAACAACTTCTGTACATCATAGTAAGCAAAAGGTTTTTCTGCCAGTACCGGCATATTATAAAAACGAAGATTTCTTTGTAATTCAATCAAATCCAGAGGACCCCATGTGCAAAAAATATAATCTTCTTCTCCACACCACTCCAGGAATTCCTGTGCTACTTCCGGAAAGGGTCTGCCTTTTTCAAGCTCTTTCATTTGCATATGCACAAGTCCCTGCGTGATGCCATGCATCTCATGGTACACCTGCGGCTTAACCAGTTGACTGAATTCACCGGTAATATTGCGTTCATTATTTAATTTAATGGCACCAATTTCAATGATTTCGAATGGAATCTTCTCGACTTCCGGTTCTTCTCCCGTATTACTCTGATTCCATTCCAAATCTAATACAATATAATTCATATATTGATTTTAATACACATTTTCCTAATAAGCAAATTTTGCAATCGCCTGTTCAAATTCCGGATTTTTGCTGCTGCAGCTTAAAGTTGCACCATCACGCAAATCCATATAAATAATTCCCAGCATGGATGCAGCATCAATCATAAATCTATTTTTAATAATGTCAGCGGACATGTGATATTTCTGCATCATGTGAATGAATTCTTCTTTTTCCGGAATATCATTTAAACGAATGTTATAAGTATACATATTTCCTCCTAGCCTTATAAATGAGATTGATTTCTTAAAGTAGAGGGTTATTTTAATATAGTTTTTTTGATTTTGCAATAGTTTTTTTCACAAATGGTAGTAAATAAGTACTAAGTTTATCCTTTTTTAATACTTTTATACTCATTTTATATGAAATCGTTCTCATATTACTTTATTTATATAATAGTTAATATACTAAAAAATGGGTTCCTGTCATTTACCCTGGCAGGAACCCATTTTAATTATTTGTATGATTATGCGATTTTATTCTGTTTTATAAACTTTATAATCTCTTCAACAGAAGTTCTCTCTGCTCTTCATATCCCGGTTTTCCAAGCAAAGCAAACATGTTTTTCTTATAACTTTCAACACCCGGCTGGTTAAATGGATTTACACCCAGCAGATATCCGCTGATACCACATGCAAATTCAAAGAAATAAAATAATTCACCCAGATAAAATTCGTTCATCTCCGGTACATGTACCATCAGGTTTGGAACTTGTCCATCTGTATGTGCCAGAATGGTTCCATTCATTGCACTCTTATTTACGAAATCCACTGTTTTTCCTGCCAGATAATTAAGACCATCCAAATCAACTGGCTCTTCGTTAATAGTAAGGGATTCCTTTGGTGCTTCAATTTCTACAACGGTTTCAAACATAATACGGGCACCATCCTGAATGAACTGACCCATGGAATGAAGATCTGTTGTCAAATCAACACTTGCCGGGAACAGACCCTTCTGATCTTTACCCTCTGATTCACCAAATAACTGTTTCCACCATTCAGCCAGGTAATGTACACTTGGCTCATAGTTACAAAGGATTTCTACTTCTTTTCCCTTACGAAGTAAAATATTTCTAAGTGCCGCATACTGCAAAGCATCATTTTCTTCAAAAGCTTTTTCCAATGCTGCTTTTCTTCCGGAAGCTGCACCAGCCATAAGCTGATCCAGATCTGCTCCACTGACAGCAATCGCCAGTAAACCAACTGCGGTTAATACAGAGAAACGACCGCCAACATCATCCGGAACCACGAATGTTTCATATCCTTCTGCAGTAGAAAGATTTTTTAACGCTCCCTTTGCTTTATCTGTTGTTGCATAGATTCTCTTTGCTGCTTCTGCTTTACCATATTTCTTTTCCAGTATTTCTTTAAAAACACGGAATGCAATAGCCGGCTCTGTTGTTGTGCCTGATTTAGAAATGATATTTACAGAGAAATCTCTGTCCCCTACCACATCCATCAAGTGCTTAAGATAAGTTGAACTGATAGAATTACCAACAAAATAAATTTCAGGTGTTTTGCGGATAGATTTATCTACCATATTATAGAAGCTGTGACGTAAAAACTCTACGGCTGCTCTTGCCCCAAGATAAGAACCACCGATACCGATTACTAACAGCACCTCTGAATCACTCTGGATTTTTGCTGCTGCCTTTTTGATTCTGGCAAATTCTTCTTTGTCATAATCTACTGGAAGGTCGATCCAGCCCAGGAAATCATTTCCTGCACCACTTTTGGAAATCAATGTTTCCTTTGCATCCATTACCAGCTTCTTCATGGACTCAATTTCATTTTCGCCTACAAAAGAAGAAACCTTGGAATAATCAAAACTTACTTTATTTCCCATTTTCACACGCTCCTTTAAACTATGCAGTTAAAGTTACAATCACATATTTTTTATCATTGTACATGGATTATTCTAGCAAAGTTGCATATTATTTACAAGAGCATTTCCTGTAAGAGCTGTTCTAATTCTTCCGCTTCCTGTGTCGACTCAGATATCGTTTTGTTCTTTTTTAAAATGTTTTCCTCTATATTTTGTAATGTCTCTTTTTCTACGTTTTTCCCTTCTGCAACTCTTTTCTGATTTAAGAATAGTAATCTGCTTACCATATGATTTTCCAAATAATCTACCATATTATTTTTAAGAATAAGCTTCTTGCCGGCAATGTCCACTATAGTTGACACTGAAAAATACAAATAGAGACTTAAAAAGCTCATTAGATAAAATGGTAAAATCTGTGAAAGGCTTTCCCCCGAAACGATACTCTGGTAAATTCCAACTCCGGCAAAAAAGATTGCAAACATTACAAACTGACCGGCCAGATACTGATATCCCCTAAGTGTAATCCCCGATAATTTCATCTTATCCAGAAATCTGTCCACAAACGCCGATACATTACTGACCCCATCATTTAGAATATAGCAATTTGAGAACTACAATTTGCATTGCTTTAACTGCTTATTATCTGTGGTAGACATGTTCTCCGTTTCTCTTATCATCTGCCGGAATAATATAGCCTCTATTACCTGACAAATAATACTTAATCCTAAAAAGCATATTGCAATCGTCATGATCATTAAATATTTGCTCTTCATATAGATTCTTTTCTCCCCTTTTTCCCAAAAGATTTTTTTGTCTTATTATAGCTGTCTCTTCATCTGTATAAAATGCTGATCCATCGCAGATATTTCCTTAATTAAACTGGAACATACAAGGTATTTCTGCTATAATTCTTCTGTTGACCAAAGAATGATTTTCTTTTTTCAATGAATAATATTTTAAATGAATTTAGGAGGTATACTATATATGAGATATCAACCCAAGGGAGTCTGTTCCACATCTATCGATTTAGAAGTGGATAACGGCATTATCAAATCTGTTTCTTTTACCGGTGGATGTAATGGAAATTTACAGGGAATCTGCAGATTGGTTGAAGGTATGAAAACAGAAGACGCTATTGCAAAACTTCAGGGAATTCATTGTGGTTTTAAATCCACGTCCTGTCCGGATCAGTTGGCAAAGGCTTTACAGAGTTATAGCAATTAAATTTGATTTCGAGGAGTATTTCCTATGGCAAAAAAAATTGTTTTAACCGGTGGCGGATCTGCCGGACATGTTACACCTAATATTGCCCTGATGCCAAAGCTAAAAGAGCTTGGTTATGAGATCAGCTATATTGGCTCTTATGAAGGTATCGAGAAACGATTGATTTCTGATTTCGATATTCCATATTATGGAGTTTCTACCGGTAAATTACGTCGTTACTTTGATCCAAAGAATTTTACAGATCCTTTCCGTGTTATCAAAGGGTTTTCGGAAGCACATAAGATCTTGAAAGAAATTCAGCCTGATGTAGTTTTTTCTAAAGGTGGATTTGTCAGTGTTCCTATTGTACGTGCTGCTTCCTTTCTGAAAATCCCATGCATTATTCATGAATCCGATATGACTCCGGGACTTGCAAATAAACTTTGCATTCCGGTTGCATACAAAATATGCTGTAACTTTCCGGAAACACTTAAAGGACTTCCTGAAGAAAAAGCAGTTTTAACAGGTTCCCCTATTCGTGAGGAACTGATGAAAGGAAATAAAATTGCTGCTTTGGATCTTTGCGGTTTTACTGCTACCAAACCTGTTGGCATGGTAATCGGTGGAAGTCTGGGTGCTTCCTCTGTTAATAAGATCATCCGTGATGCTCTTCCAAAATTATTGGAGGATTTTCAGATCGTGCATATCTGTGGAAAAGACAAAATAGATAATCTTCTTTTAAATACTCCTGGTTATAAACAGTTTGAATATTTAAAAGCTGATTTGAAAGATGTGTTTGCTCTTGCAGACATGGTTATTTCCAGAGCCGGTGCAAATGCCATCTGTGAATTGTTGGCATTGAAAAAACCTAATATTTTAATTCCACTTCCTTCTTCCAGCAGCCGCGGCGATCAGCTGTTAAATGCACGCTCTTTTGAAACACAGGGCTTTAGTCTTGTCATTAACGAAGATGATCTGACTGCAAATATGTTATTAGAGAAAGTTCACGAATTATATTTTACCAGACAGACTTATATGGATGCCATGGTAAACAGTAAGCAGCTTAATTCTATTGATACCATTATTTCTTTGATTGAAAATGCGGTTACCAAACACCAAAATATGCTGTGATTTATTTTTTAATTTACATTAACAATATATGGGTTTTGGGCAATTTATTAAGAAAAAGCCAATTGCTCTGTAAGGGCAATTGGCTTTTTCTTACTTTAGGAGGAATATTATATTAGATAATTATTTAATCCATATACGCACCCCTCATTGGACTAACTGCGTGCTGCGCATATAATTTCAAAAGACCTTTTGTATATTTACTTTGGAAACCTTTCCAGTTTGCTTTTCTTTCCCGGAGAATGATTTCCATTTCTTCCGATGTTTTTTCTACATCCTTTACCCCTACAATAGCCAGGTAACGTTTTTCCACATCAAGTTCAATTAAATCGCCTTCTTCAACCAGCGCAATCGGACCGCCTGCAGCTGCCTCCGGTGATACATGCCCAATAACAGGACCTCTTGACGCACCCGAAAAACGTCCGTCTGTAATCAGTGCAACACTGGATGCCAAGGCTGGATTTGCACAAATGGCTTCTCCTGTGTAAAACATTTCCGGCATACCGGAGCCTCTTGGACCTTCATAACGAATAAAAATGGCATCTCCGGGTTTTACCTTATCATGAAGAACTGCGTCAATAGCCTCTTCTTCACTGTCAAACGGTCTGGCATGCAATCTTGCCCGGAACATATTCTTTGGACATGCAGTATGCTTAATCACTGCACCATCCGGTGCCAGATTTCCTTTTAAAATTGCAATACTTCCATTTGTACCATGTGCATGGTCAAAGTCTGCAATAATATCTGTTCTCTTAATCTCACGCCCCAGAATCTTACTGTACTTTTGAAGCAGTTCGTCACAATGCCCGTAGTAACCATTCTTTTTCAGTTCTTCCAGATTTTCGCCCAGCGTTTTACCGGTTACTGTCATTACATCCAGATGGAGTACGCTTTTAATCTCTTCCATCACTCTCGGAACACCACCTGCGTAATAGAAATACTGTGCCGGCCAATCTCCGGCAGGACGAATATTTAAGAGATAGTGTGCATTCCTGTGCAATCTGTCAAAAGTATCTGCATCAAAATCAAAACCAAATTCATGTGCAATTGCTGGAATATGCATTACTGCATTCATGGAACCACCGATTGCTGCATGTACCATAATGGCATTTTCTATACTTTCTTTGGTAACGATATTTTCAGCTGTAATTCCCTGTTCCACTAATTTTAAAATCTGTTTACCGGCATTTTCTGCTGCCTCTTTTAATTCCGGTGCTGTTGCCGGCATCAATGCGGTTCCAGGCAACATCAGTCCCAGTGCTTCTGCCATAACCTGCATGGTTGATGCCGTTCCCATAAAGGAGCAGGCTCCGCAACTTGGGCAGGCATGTTGTTTATAATATGTCAGTTGCTCTTTCGGGATTTCTCCTCTTTCACACTGTGCATCAAACTTCCCAATTTGTTCCAAAGTCAGCAGTTTGTTAATCTTACAACCGGGATCATCTTCCACATATTTTTCCGGAAGAACTGTTGCTTCCATAACACCACCGGTTACTACGATGGCACTCATATCTTTTAATCTGCCAATACTCATGAGCATAGCCGGCATGGATTTGTCACAGCTGGCCACGAAAACACCGCCATCAAAGGTTGTTGCTCTTGCCTGAGCTTCTACCAGATTCGTAATGGCATCCCTATGTGCAAGTGAAAAATTTATGCCATCATGTCCCTGTGCCATACCATCGCACATATCTGTGGCATAATATCTGGCTGCCTTACCGCCATTTTCATCAATTCCTTTAACTACTTCTTCCACCAGCAGATTCAGCGCACTGGATCCCGGATGACTATTTCCATAAGTACTTTCTACCATAATCTGGGGTTTGTCCAGGTCAGAAACCTTCCATCCCATTCCCATCCGCAGAGGATCCATCTCAGGTGCTACTGCTCGCACTTCCTGACTTTTTAACATTTCATTGTTACCTCTCTTATTTGTCTTTTAAGACCTCACGGATTGCACCGGTTTCCAGTCCATGTTCATACATCAGACTTTTTGCTCTGGCTGCATCGTGTTTTGAGATGGCATCTGCTATTAAAACATGAAAATAGATTCCTCCATAAAAACCAAATTTTTCATTGCCGAATCGCATCATTTCCTGATTATCTAAAAATTCCCGCATTATGCTCAAAATATAACGGTTACCAAATGCCTCTGCCAACGCAAGATGAAACTCTGCATCCTTTTGGATAAACAGATTCTGGTTACCGGTGGCATCATGCTGCTCCTGGTTAATTCTGACTAATTGCTCTACCAGTTCAGGTGTTGCTGTCTTCGCAACAGCATAAGCTATTTCCGGTTCAAAAACATTTCTGGCACGGCGCCATTCCAGATAGTTACTTTTATTCAAAGCGTCGCTTTTGGTATCCTTTAAATAATCACCCGGCAGAAAAATTTTATTTGATCTGACAAAGGTTCCTTTTCCCTGTTCACTTTGCAATATACCCAGTACATTATATCTCTGAAGCGCACTGCGTAAGCTGGTGCGGCTAAATCCCAAGGTCTTGCATAATTCATTTTCTGATGGAATTTTACTTCCAATCTCCCAATTTCCATTTATAATTTGTTCTCTAATATATTGCATGATCTGTTCCGTTACGCTATCATTTGCATTCATACCATAACTCCTTCTAATTTATATGACCTTATCCATATTTTACCCTTATGCAAATTCCGGCGCAAGCAAATCCATTGCATGCTGACAGAGAATTTCTTTGATATGTGCCTTTTTACCCTATTAAGGCTGGTAAAGCTGTGGAAAGTGCTGGAATATATGCTACCATCATCATGACGATGAAGAATAGCAGAATGAGTGGCCACATATCTTTTACCAGTTTTGATAATGGCACATTGCCGACAGAACTTGCAATAAATAAAGTAGCACCAACAGGAGGAGTGATACCACCAAAGATAAATGTCAAAACCATTACCATACCAAAGTGGATTGCGTCAAATCCAAAGCTTGCTGCAAGTGGCTGGAAAATTGGAACCATGATAATCGCTGCCGGTGTAGTATCCATAAAGCATCCAATTAGCATCATAGCCAGAATCATCAGGAATAAAATCAAATTTACATCTGTGGTCAGTCCTGTAATCCACTGGCTTAACTTGTTCGGTAACTGTAAAATTGCAATACAGTAGCTGAATGCACTGGTTGCCGCAAAGATTAAAGAACTCTGTCCTACGGTAAAAGCTGTGGATTTTACTGTTTTAATCAAATCAGAGAATTTAAATTCTTTATAATAGAAAACACCAATTAACAATCCATACAGACCTGCAACAGCACCGGCTTCTGTAGCTGTAAATACACCGGATAAAGTGCCACCGATAATGATAGCAGGCATAATCATGGCCGGGATTGCGTCCTTTGCTGCTACCAAAAGATTATGTCCGTTGAACTTTGGATGATAGTCTCCATCACAATTTACCGGGTCTTTTTTTGCCTTCCAAAAACAAAACAGCATCTGCGAGCCACAAACCATAATACCCGGAATCATACCTGCCACGAAAAGTTTTCCACAGGATATACCAGTGATAGAAGAATATAATACCATTAAAATAGAAGGTGGTATGATAGATCCAATGGTTGCTGATGCGCAGGTAATCGCCGTGGAATAAGATCTGCTATATCCCGCCTGGGTCATACCGGCAATTTCCATAACGCCAAGTGAAGCTACATCGGCAGATGTAGAACCGGAAATTCCTGCAAACATTGTAGATGCCAGTATGTTAACCAATGCCAATCCGCCTGCCAGGAAACCCACTATTTCTGATGCAAAATTAAAAATTCTGCGGGTAATGCCGCAACGGTTCATGATCTCACCGGCAAAAATATATAATGGAATTGCCATCAGTGTAAATGAATCAGCTCCTGCGAACATTCGCTGTGGAATTGTCAGTAGATCCGCACCTTTTACAAAAAACAGATATAACATAGAAGAGATACCCATAACAGCTGCAACCGGCACACCTACTAACAGAAGTACAAAAAATGATATTAATAATACTGCCATAATTACAGATCCTCCTCTATTCCTCTCTTTTTATGTTTATAACCTAACTGATATTGAATGATATTGACTACGGATTCCAGTACAATACCGGCTGATCCAAATGCCATAACGGAATATGGAATTGCCATCGGAATCTGCATGGCTGATGAAACCACTTTCACATTTGCCAATGCCATTCTACAGGTATAAAAAGTGAGAATTGCGAAAAATACTGCCATCAGTACTCGTCCAAACTGTTCAATGATACATCGTATTTTTTCAGGAAACAGACCGGTAAAGAAATCCACCTGAATATGTCTGTCTTCTTTAGTGGTAAAAATAGCACCAAGGAATATAATGGAAACAAAACAATATCGTCCCATTTCTACTGAAAATGTAATTGGCATATTAAAGCAATACCGCATGATAACATTCAGATTGGTAATTCCGAACATTAACAAAAACAGGACAATAATAACAAATACTAACATTTTATCAATGATTGCCTGTATTTTTTTTAAAGTTTCTAACATACTATTCCTCCAAGTTAAAGTATGAATCTGAAAAATCGGACGGGCGAATTATTTCCACCCGTCCAGAAGTTTCTACTTTTCTTTCAATTACTTATTTGCCTGAACAAGATCAAATAATTTCTTTGCTTCATCTGACTGCATAAACTCGTATGCATTGTAATCAATTGCTGCTCTCATAGATTCGACATCAGATTCAATGAATTCCATTCCCTTTGCTTTCAATTCTTCACGGTATTCTGCATCAGAAGTCTTAGTAGACTCTAATCCATAGTGAGAAGCATCAAGACCTGCCTGTAATAAAAGATTCTGCTCATCTTCGTTCAAAGACTGGAATACTTTGTCTGACATGGAAAATGTTGTAGGTGCATTTAAGTGATTTGTCTGGTTAAAGTAAGGAGCAACTTCAAACCATGAATTATGTAAGCAGGTATCCGGTGTATTTTCAACACCTTCTACAACTCCGGTATCCAGTGCAGTGTAAACTTCGCCGGAAGCAAGTGGTGTAGGAGCAGCACCCATCATCTTAAAGGTATCAACATATAAGGAAGATTCCGGTACTCTCATCTTAAACCCTTTTAAGTCTTCTACAGTGTTAATTGGCTTTGTAGTATACATATTACGGAATGCCATTACATAATAGCCAAGTGCTTTTACTTTTGCTACATCTGTTAACTGCTGTGATGCATAGTCTCCGGCTTCACTTTCCAGAACCTTCTGTACCTGATCGTAATCATCATATACATAAGGAAGAATTAAAGCGCCAAGCTGTGGAATAGAATTTACATAAAATTCTACTGCAATAATGGCCATATCCAATGTACCTGCTGTTAATGCTTCCAGGTTTTGAGCTTCAGAACCTAATGTTGATCCTTCAAAAACATCTACTGTCATCTTGCCACCGGATAATTCATTTACACGATCTGCAAAATAATGTGTTACATCGGCAAGTGCACTTCCGCTTGTTGCTGTTGTAGATAAGGAAAATGTATGTTCTGTTACATTATCTACGTTATAAGTGTATGTTGCATCTCCTGATGTTGCAGCTGCTGTTCCTTCAGCCTCTGCTGCTGTTGTTTCTGCTGCAGGTGTTTCAGCTGCTGCCTCTGTTTCTTTTGTTTCCGGTGCAGTGGTAGTAGTATCAGCTCCTGCAGAACTTCCGCATCCTACGATAGATGCTGTTACCATGACCATAGCCAATAGCATTGCGATTTTCTTTTTCATTACTTCTTCTCCCTTTCATAATAGATGTTGGCAACATGTATTACAAATTGCCTTTTGTTTTTGTTGCTTGTATTACATGTATAGATTTTAGCGTTATGCTGTATATTTGTCAATTGTTTTTCTTTTCATTGTGTTATGTTTGTATAATATGTAGTTTTTTATTTTTATTTTTTATGCAATATTTCCAATTTATTTTTTTAATGTCGATAAGTTCTTTTATTATTTTTGTTCTATTTGTATTAAATACTTGATTTTTATATCCTGATAAACTACATTAATATTACCAACTTGTATTACATTATCTATAAATAATGCTTAACTTGTATTTTCAAATCAGAAAGGAGCTTTTATGATTCCCAAAATACGTTCTGTCCGCCCTATTGAAACTGCACCTGGCGGCATTAATCTACTGGTCATCAAGATAGAAACAACAGAGGATGGTTTATATGGCCTTGGCTGTGCTACTTTTTCTTACAGATCCGCGACGATCAAACATTTAGTTGAAACTTATATTGAACCTCTTCTTATAGGAAGAGAGGTTGACCGGATATCGGATATCTGGCAGCTGATGCATCAAAATGCATATTGGAGATCCGGTCCTATTGAAAACAACGCTATTTCCGGTGTGGATATGGCACTTTGGGATATTAAGGGTAAGATGGCAAATATGCCACTATATCAATTACTTGGGGGAAAGCTTCGTGATGGCATACCGGTTTATCAGCATGCTGATGGAGATGACGTAGATGAATTAATAGAGCATATCGAACAATACCGTGAAGTAGGACTTCGATATGTGAGATGTCAAAATGGTATTTACGGAGGAACGCCTTATGGTACTGTTCCTCAGGAATGTGCCAAAGGTGTACAAGCCGGTACATATATTAATTCCAATGATTATATGCGTAATACTGTTAAAATGTTTGAAAAACTCAGAGATCATTTCGGAGATGAAATTGAATTACTTCATGATGTACATGAAAGAATCAGTCCGATCCAGGCAAGAAGTTTTTGCCATGAGCTGGATCCTTTCCGTCTATTTTTCCTGGAAGACGTAGTTTCTCCTGAACATGTAAGCTGGCTTCGGGAGATTCACAACTATTGCACAACTCCGCTTAGTCATGGTGAACTTTATGTGAACAGCAATGATTGGCATGATGCAGTGGTTAATCGAGGTGTAGATTATATCCGCTGTCACATTTCCGACATTGGGGGTATCACACCGGCTCTGCGGGCAGCAGCATTTGCAGACTCTTTCGGAATTCGTACCTGTTGGCACTGTCCACCTGATCTTTCTCCGGTTTCGGCTTCTGCTATTATCAATATTGATCTTGCCTTGCCTAATTTTGGTCTTCAGGAATGGAGTGGTATTGAGACCTACCAGTTTCTTCAGCAAAGCGGTGATCATGATGTTGACGCTGCAATGCATGAAGTATTTTCAAATATTCCAGAATATGGTAATGATGGTTATGTTTATGGAAATGAACTGCCTGGCCTGGGCGTCGACATTGATGAAAAGGAGGCTGCAAAATATCCTTGTGATCATCCTGTTACTTTATGGACACAGACCAGAAATTCTGACGGATCTTTGCAAACACCCTAATATAAAAAGTGAATAGCAGCAAAAATCCAGTTGCTTATATACACACAAGCAACTGGATTTTTCAACGTTTCCCGGGGAAATCGAACCCCCAACTGCCCCTAAAGATCACGTCCCGGCTCAGTTATTCCCAGTCAAGCTGAGTTACTGTTAGTTAAGAAAAGCCTTGATTTATCTAGCTTTTCTGTCATTTCAAGTCAAAATAAGAAAATAGAAATCACTTCATGAAAATCGCTTTTGGGTGGAATATTGTACACTTTTTAAAAATTAGACCCTGTAAGTATAGAAAAAACTTACAAGGTCGATGTCATTACCACTTCATACAAGTATCTCATACTTTCTGTATGAAGTTATATTGTATCAATTCAAATATTTTTCTTATAATACTCTATCCACTCATCCAAAGTCAGTGGCTCATAATCCTAATACTTGCAAAAGCAATTTATCATATTACAAGGTATATGCTGCTCCTCACCCTGCGCATTTCTCGTCACATCGTTTCTGGTAATCTCCTGAAACTGCTCCAGTAATCTCTGATCCTGTGTATCATGCACATGACCTTCCGCCTATTGTCAGACATTTCGTCATACGGATTAATCCAATTAAATCTACTGGCATCCATTTCCTCAGCATTCCCCCAGGATAAATCTCCGATAATCACTACATCATCATTCTTTCTTACCTTACCAGTCCATTTTGTAATCATGTATTCGTTCATTTCTTCCACATTCTGAAAGCCACGATGATCCATGCGTTCATTCATGGCTGAGTGAAAGAAATGCAAGTCTGCTATATAATATCTCATGCAATCACATCCCTATTTTTCCAACATTTTTACCGCTTCAGCAATATATCCATATGCTTCTAATTTTACCTTCTTTATGTATGAAAGTTTTTGATATTCCTTTAAAGCCAATTCTTTCCTGTCTGCGCTAAGCCAATTCCTAAATTTACACAAGACACGGTTTTTCCGACTCCACCTTTTTGATTTGATGTTGCAATTACCTTACACATAGTCATGTCCTCCTATTTATCCCAATTATTTTTCATCCATAGTTTCAATATTTCTAATATTTCTCTTTTCATCTGTTCTGCTGAATAACTAGATGGAAAGAATCTGTATAGCTGTTCATTTTTAAATACCACTCGATCTATTTCTTTCTGCTTTATTTCACTAAGAATATCCTGCATTCCTTCAAATGTTAGCGTACCTTCTG